>JBEBFW010000117.1:0-10051 GCA_040081755.1 Parvularculaceae bacterium | reverse complement strand
CCTGATCGCCGATGACGACGGCGAAGCGCTTCGGCTGGAGGCTATCGGCCGCCGCCATCGCATGGGCGAGCATCGAACGCCCGCCGATCTCGTGCAGCACCTTCGGCGTCGTCGATTTCATGCGCGTGCCGTGGCCGGCAGCGAGGATGACGATGGCGACGGGAGAGGCTGTCATATGCATTTATCGAGACCAAGGCTGGGATTGGGGATTAGGGATTAGGGGTTGGCGGATCGGATGCAAGGAGTCTTTGCCCGTGTTCCCATACCGTCGTCCTCGACCGACTCCCAATCCCCGATCCCTGATCCCCACGAGCCTCAAATGACCGACTTCTCCGACGTCTGCATTCTCTTCGATCTCGACGGCACGCTGATCGACACGGCGGGCGATCTGGCGGCGGCCATGAACCAAGCCCTTGAGCGCGCGGGCCGAAAGCCGATCGGCGCGGAGCGCGTGCGTTCGCTCGTCGGCCACGGCGCCCAGGCGATGCTGGTCCGCGGCTTCGAGGAAACCGGCGGCGCGGTCCCGACGCCCGACATGGACGGGCACGTCGCGATCTTCCTCGATTATTACGTCGCGCATATCGCCGATCAATCGCGGCCGTTTCCAGGCGTTCTGGCGGCGATCGATCATCTGAGCGCCGCTGGCGCGGCGATCGCGATCTGCACCAACAAAAGGGAAGCGCCGGCGCGCCTGCTGATGACAGAACTTGGGCTGACCGACCGCTTCGCCGCCATTGTGGGCATGGACACCATCGGCGTCGCCAAGCCGGACCCCGCGCCCGCCCTTCACTGCCTGAAGCTCGCTGGACGCCGGCGCGGCGTTTTTATCGGCGACAGCGACACCGATATTCGAACGGCAGCGGCGGCCGGCATGCCCTGTCTCGCTGCCGGGTTCGGCTACGGGCCGCTGACCCTTGCGGCAAGCGCGTTCGCAACATTCGACAGCTACGATCGCCTGCCGGCCCTCGCCGCGGAGGCGCTCGCTTGACCAGCGCTCAGGCGCCGATTCCGGCCGAGCCGTTCCGCCTCGGCATGCCATTCACCATGTCGCTGCGCACATCGGTCCGGGCGGAGCGCATGGTCGATACGAAGCCCTCAGGCCGCATATCGAGGTCCACATCGAACCCCTTCTTGCGCCAGTATTCCTTTATGCGCAGGGCCAGCCGGGCGGCCCCGGAGTCGGTGCAATGGTCAGACATCAATCGCCTCGATCGCAAGGAAACGGTCGTTAACGACTCTTGGTTTTTATAAGGCTAGCTAATTTTTGAAGCGCTCACAATAGAAAACGAAACGCCCGAGTTTACCGGGATTGCCCTGTTATTCCATCACATTTTTGCTGCAGCGCAAAAAGATTGCCACTCGGTGGGCGCTGAAATTATAAGCTATCCTTATAGCCCAAGGTGGAGTGCGATGTCAGAATTCGAGCGCCTCCCCGCCCTCACCACGATCGGCGAGCGCATCCGGCAGGCGAGAAAGGCCCTCGGGCTCAACCAGGCGGAACTCGCTTTGCGGCTTGGCGTGTCCCAGCCGGCTGTGGCGAACTGGGAGAGCGGCATTCACGATCCGAGGCGCCTCATGCTCGCCAAGCTGGCCGAGGCGCTGAACGCACCGCTCGAATACCTTGCCCAAGGCGCGAGGTCGCTCGCCGAGCGCGACAAGACGGCGGGCGCGGCCTATTTGCGCCGCTCGATTCGTCACACGCCGGTCATCAGCTTCGCCGCCGCCATCCGCATGCTCGACGATCCGCACGCCGACCCGCACGCGGTCGCCGAGGACTACATTCCGGTCACCACCAACGCCGAGCGCGTGTTCGCGCTCTTCCTCGACGATGAGGCGGTCGATCTCGCCTTTCCCGCCGACACGCTGGTTGTCATCGATTACGCAGACCGCTCGCCCGCCGACGGCGCCTTCTGCCTCGCCGCGCCTTTCAACGCAGCCATCGTCAGACGCTGGCGCGCCAATCCGGCGCGCCTCGAGCCGCACTCGAGCAATCCCGCCCACAGGCCGATCCCGATTACAAACGACCCGCGCATCATCGGCTGCGCGCGCGTCTCGATCAGGGTGCATTGAGCGGCGACGCGGAACAAGTCCTTCGCTCGGTTGTCCGTAGACGGAGACGAGCGAGCCGCTACAGCATCTGGCGATGAGTCCGATCGGGCCTGACGCCTTGCCCGGCGCGCCTTTTCGCGAAAAACCGGATTCCACTTTTTCGCTCGGCGCGCTACGCCGCTTTCGTCGAATGACGTTTGATCAGGGCCGGCAGTTCCCGGTGCGCTTCGGTGAAGGCGATGCGCAGCCACTGGACGAGCACCCCATAGTCGCCGCCGCCCGACGCCGCGAGCCCTTCGATCTGCCCACAGACCTCGGCGAGTTTCTTCGCGCCGACGTTGAGGCTCATGCCCTTCAGGGCGTGCGCCGCAGATTTGATTTCCTTCGGCTCGCGGGCGCGCAGGGCTTTGACGAGGCGCTGCGCCGCAGGCTTTGAATGCTCTTCGAACAATTTGAGCGCGCGCCCGACAATGCCGCTCGACGCCGAACCGAGCTCAGCCAGCGCCCTCAGCGCTGCCTCGTCGAAAGCTGTGGACAGTCCCGCGCCCGGCGCGGTCTTTGGCGCGGGCGGAGCGATCCCGGCCGGCGCCGGAGAAGGCTCGGCCGCCGCAGGTGGAGGCCCGGCGGCTGCAGGTGAAGGCAGCGGCGCAGGCGGAGGCGGCGCCAAAGCCGGCGACGGCCTTCTTGGCGATGCAATGCGCGCTGGCTTCCTCATCTCGGGGAGGAACGAGGCGATCGCAGAGGACAGGGCTGCAATCGTAAAAGGCTTGGTGAGGTATTCGTTCATGCCGGCAGCGCGCCAGCGATCGACCTCGCCTTGCACGTGAGCGGTGAGCGCGATGATCGGCACGGCGCGCAAGCGCCGCTCCTTCTCAAGCGCCCGAATGGCGCGCGTCGCCTCATAGCCGTCCATGCCCGGCATGGAGCAGTCCATCAAAATGAGATCGAACGATCCGGCCGTCGCTGCGGCGACTGCGGCGCGCCCGTCCTCGACCACCACGACCTCGATATCGAGGCGCGCGAGCGCCTCGCGGACGACTTCGCGATTGACTGCACTGTCATCGGCGGCGAGAACGCGCGCCCCGGCGAAGGAAGCGAACTCGCACGCCGTCGCCGCAGATTTCTTGACGGCATCGACGCCTCTGAGCTCGTTTTTGAGAATGCGCTCGATCTGATCCATCACGTCATGACGCGACAGCGGCTTGATGAGGAGGTCCTCCGCGACGCCCGCGGCCAGCAGCCTGTCAGGCGCCGCGTCGCCGAGCTCGGAGACACAGATGCGCGCCGGGACCCATTGTTCGGGCGCGCCCTTGACCGTCGCGTGAAAGGCGTCGAGGAATTCCGGCGCCGCGAAGATGATATCCGCATACGCCATATGCGACAGGACGGCGCTCTCGCGCCCGACGATCTGGGCGGAGACGCCCGACTCCTCAAGATAGCGCGCGAGCATCTTCGGCGTCGCCGAGCCGCCAACCGCGATGATGGCGCGTTTGTCGCCGCTCGCCTCGAGAGGCGGACGCGCGGGCTCGACGACCTTGGTCGGCACGGTGAAATAGAACCTCGAGCCCTTGCCCTCTTCGCTCGCGACGCCGATGGCGCCGCCCATCGCCTCGACAAGGCGCCGGCAGATGGCGAGCCCGAGCCCGGTTCCGCCGAATTTCCGCGAGGTCGACTGATCCGCCTGGCTGAACGCCTCGAAAATCGAGGACTGCTTGTCCTTTGGAATGCCGACGCCGGTGTCCGCCACGGAAAACTCGATGTGGCAGGCGTCTCCCGGACCGCGCACGCGCTTGGCGGCGACAACGACGTCGCCGCTGGTCGTGAACTTCAGCGCGTTGTTGAGGAGGTTCGAGAGTATCTGGTTGAGGCGCACCGGGTCGCCCTCGATCTGCTCCGGCGTGCTGGCGGCGACATAGGCGGCGAGGTCGATCGATTTCGACGAGGCCCGCTCCCAGAACAGTCCGACCACGTCGTTGATGACATCGACGGGCGAGACCGGAATGCGTTCGAGTTCGAGGCGCCCCGCTTCGATCTTGGAGAAGTCCAGAATATCGTTGATGATGGCGAGCAGGCTCTGGCCCGATTTGACGATGACGTCCGCATAGCGCTTGTGGCGGGGACCGAGTTCGGCGTTGTTCAAGAGTTCGGCCATGACCAGCATGCCGTTCATCGGCGTGCGGATTTCGTGGCTCATCGTCGCCAGGAATTCGGATTTCGCGACGTTGGCCTGCTCGGCGATTTCCTTGGCTTTTTCGAGCTCCTGCGTGCGCCGGCGCACGATGTTCTTGAGGTTCGTCTGGTGCGCAAGCAGCCGGCGATCGCGCTCTTGTATCTGCCCGAGCATGACGTTGAAGGACTCGACCAGCCAGCCGATCTCGTCCTCGCTCTTTTTCTCGGCGCGCTTGGAGAAGTCCCCCGTCTCGCGCACCTCCTTCATGACTTCGGAGAGTTCGAGTATGGGCGTCGTGACCCCGCGCTGCATGCGCAGCGCGATGATGAGGCCGATGCCGGCGGCGAACAGCGCCGCGACGAACGCGTCCCAGATCAAAATGGAAATGCGCTCAGCCAGAGAGGGGGAGGCCGCATGCAGCTGCAACGCGCCGATTGTCTCGCCGCCGTCGACGATCGGCGATTTGACCGACATCGATGACGATGATTTTCTCTTGAGTGCGACCTGGCTGCCAAGTTCGATGAACGTCGATCCGTCGGCCAGCTGAACGCGCAGATATTTGACGGTGCGCCAGCGCGAGATGGCGCGCAGAGCCTCCAGCGCCTCGGCGCTGTTCCCGGCCCTCACGTCCTTGGCGATCGCCATCGCGAATACGTCCGCAGAGGCCTGCAGCTGGGCCGACTCGCCGACGCCATATTGATCGACTTCGCGCATGACCGACGAGGCGGTCACGATCCCGACCGACCCGAAGATGGCGATGATGACCAGCGTCGTCAGACGACTGCGCAGCGTGTGGCTCGGCGTTTTCAAGGGGCGGCTTCGTTCATGATTAATTTCGCGGCAATCCTGCCTAAAACTCATTGCCAATTGATTGCCTCATTCTTTTTGCAAGACGTCCTTAACGTTTCGGCCACAAAGTGGACCTGCTTGAAGGGTGGGCGCCGCTTTGGTCGAAACGACCGTGCAATTTCTGAGATCGGCGCGCATCGTCCTCGTCGATGACGACCCGATCATGCGCGAACTCGCCAAGGAGCGGCTGCTCGACGCCGGGCATAGCGTCAAAACCGCCGTTGACGGCCTTGAAGCCATGGAGCGCCTCAAGGCCGAGCCCGCCGACCTCGTCATCTCCGACCTCGACATGCCGAACATGACGGGCTTCGAGCTGACGCGCTGGCTGCGCGGCTCGGCGGAGTTCGCCGATATTCCGGTGATCGTCATCACCGCGAGCGACAGCGGCGACGCCGTCGATGAAGCCTTCTCGGCGGGCGCCACGTCGTTTCTGGCCAAGCCCATCAACTGGACCTTGTTCAATCACGCCGTGATGTTCGTCCTGCGCGCCAGCGAGAACCAGCGCGCGCTCCGAACCGCACGAGATCTCGCGGAGGCAGGCGCGAAGTTCAAGGACGGGCTCATGTCCGTCATGAGCCATGAACTCAGAACGCCTCTGAACGCCATCATCGGCTTCGGACAGATTCTCTGCGAGCAGTTCGAGCGCGACAACGATCATCTTCACAAGGAATACGCCGATTACGTCGTCGAGGGCGGCAAGCGCCTCCTCAACTCGATATCCGACATGCTGCTCGCCTCGGACGCGCGCTCCGGCCCGATCGCCATCAACGAAGTCGATTGCACGGTCGGCGAGCTGGTCGATCTCGCACGCTCCGCGGTAGAGAAGGAGGCCGGTCTCGCCGAAGCGCAATTCGCCGTCGCTTTGCAGGATCCGGAGGTCGAACTCTGCTGCGATCGTTCGCTGGTCGCGCGCGCCATCGGCAAGCTCATCGACAATGCGATCAAGTTCTCGCCCCGCGGATCGAGGATCACGATCGGCGCGGCGCTGACGAAATCCGGCGAACTCGCCTTCCTGGTCAAGGACAACGGCTCCGGCGTCGCGCCGGAACGCCTCGCGCAGCTGATGCACCCTTTCGCCCAGACCGACATGTCGCTGCGGCGTTCGAGGGAAGGGCTCGGGCTCGGCCTGCCGCTGGTGCAAGCGATCGCCGAAGCGCATCAGGGCCGGTTCAGACTGGACTCGGCGCTCGGAGAAGGCTCGCGCGCGCTGTTGCTCTTGCCGGCGGCGCGCGTCCGCATGGCCGCCGGCCGAAGGAAAGCCGCGGCCGGTTGACGGCCGGCCGAAGGAAAGCCGTGGCTGCTGACTTTGCCGGTTAACCGAGCCTCTAAGGCTTTCATTAAAAGACCAGCGTCACAGTGAACCATGCCCAGCTCCAACAGGTTCGTCGGCGAAGCCGGCAACGTCGCCATCATGTTTGCGCTTCTGCTGCCGCTCATTTGCCTTGCGGCCGGTGGCGCGCTCGACTTTCAGCGTCGCCACGAACAGGAGAGCCGCCTCCAGGCGTTCGCCGACACCCTCGCTCTTAGAGGCGCGCGCGAATTCCTCCTCGCAAACGCCGACGCGCGCCAGATCGAGGCCCTCGTCGAGGCGGTCGCCGCGAGCGAACTTGCGTCGCGATACGGCGTCGGCGCGTTCAGCCTTGACGTGCGCGTCAATGCGCGCGCGCGCGATGTGACGGTCGCCCTGTCGGAGGCGCCGAAATCGGCGCTGATGGCGACGTTTGCGCCTTCGTTCCGGGATCATGTCGGCGTCGATGCGACCGCCACGGCCAGCGGCGGCGCCAATGTCTGCGTCATCGCGCTCGATTCCAGCGGGGCGGGCGCCGTCGACGCCGCCTGGAATTCGCGCCTCGACGCCGGCGAATGCGCGCTCCTCTCGAACTCGACCTCCTCGACCGGCGTCCAGGCGTCGGGCTCCTCCAAGCTTATCGGGTCGCTCATTTGCTCCGCAGGCGGCTATTTTGGACCGAGCGGCGCGTTCGAACCGTCGGTGACCACTGATTGTCCAGTTACGGAAGATCCACTGGAGACGCGCGAGCCGCCGGCCATCGGCGGTTGCGACCATCAGGACAAGATGGTCGGCGATCGCAACAGCGAGACCTTCAAAGCCGCGCTCGAAGCCTCTTTCGGCGAAATGAAACAGGGCGCGCCCGAGATGGCGCGTCAGGACCACACGCTCGATCCCGGCGTTTATTGCGGCGGCCTCGCCATCGGCTCGAACGCCAGCGTCACGTTCAATCCCGGCGTCTACGTCATCAAGGACGGCCCCTTCGTCGTCGATCTCAATGGCCGCATCGCGGGCGACGGCGTCGGCTTCTATATGAGCGGCGACGACGCGACCTTCCTGTTCAGCCCGGATTCCAAGATCGACCTCTCCGCGCCCAAGGACGGGCTGCTCGCCGGCATCCTGTTTTTCGAGGACCGGCGCGCGCCGGCCGGCCGCACGCACTCGATCCTCAGCAATGACGCGCGCACCCTCCTCGGCACGTTCTATCTGCCGCAAAGCACGCTGCTGGTCTCGACCATCTCGCCGGTCGCCGACCAGTCCGCCTATACCGCGATCGTCGCGCGCCGCCTCAAAATGATGGGCAGCCCGACCCTCGTTCTCAACACCGATTACGGCCTGACCGACGTCCCGACGCCCGACGGCGTTGGACCGGTCGGCGGCGAGGTATTCCTGCGGGACTGACCACGCCGGCCGGGATTGACGGCGCGCGGCGCCCCGCTATCTATGGCGCCCGCGATCCGGGCGCGTAGCTCAGCGGCAGAGCACCTCGTTCACACCGAGGGGGTCACAGGTTCGATCCCTGTCGCGCCCACCATAAATCAGAGACTTAGCCCGTCCTTCGCTGGCCATTAGCACGCCGCTAACACGCGTCGGACTTAAGCCTGATTTGGTCCGCCGCGCAATTTCTTCGAAAAAGGCGTCAAGCACGGCTACCGTTTCGGGCATGAAACGCGGTCTGCGCTTGGCGTAACGGGCCGTGATGCGATTGGGCATCGCGTGGCCCATGAACTGGGAAATCTGGGTTTCCGGCACGTCGCGCCGGCCGAGCTCGGTTCCGATTGTGTGGCGCATGGCGCCGGGCGTGAACTGTTCGGGAAGCCCGGCCTCCCGGCGCACCCGCCGCCAAGTCTGATTCGGGTATTCGATCGGGCGGCCCATGTAGGAGACGAGCGGCCCCGGATCGGCGGCGGCGATCCACTCGCGCGCGAGCGCGCACATCGGAATGACCGGCCGGCGCTTGTCGGTCTGGAGCCGTCCAGGCGGATTGAGGTCGATAAAGCCGTCGTCGAGATCGCATTGAAATTTCGTCAGCTCAAGGATCGTCGAAGGCCGCGCGGCCGTGGCGAGCAACAGAAGAAAGAACATCTGAATCTGCGGCGGCTTCGGCGCATCCCAGAAGGCTGCAATCTGGTCATGAGTGGCGACGAAGTCCTTGGGCGGCGAGAGCGCGAGCTTGATGCGCTTGGGCACGTAGTCGAGTTCTTCCGCCTCATGACAGAAATTCATTGCTGCAAAGAGCATTTCGAAGACGCGCCGGATGGTGTCGGGGCGGTAGTTGCGCTCGGTCGCCAGCTGACGTTTTAATTCTTCCTGACGGACCTTGTTCAGTTCAGAGACTGTCAGGTCACCGACCATCTCGCATGCGATTTCGAGGTTGCGCCGGATGTTGCCGGCGTTTTCGACCGAGCGCGGACGGCCGTATTTGTCCCATTGCGCCGACCGCGACCAATAGCGCATAGCGCATTCCGCGACGGTCATGTCGGCGGCCTTTTGCTTGGGGCGCTCGGCATTTTCGACTACCCATTTCGCAAGGGCGACCCTTGCCTTCTCAACGTCGCTAACGCCAAGGCTTTCGCGCCGTGTCTGTCGAGAAGCGGGATCGAACCACGTGCGGCACCAATAGGGCGAGTTTCGCCGCTTGGAGAGCCAGAAGCCGCCGATTTCGTCGGGGCGGGATTTTCTCGGCATGTCGCGGCCTCCAGATAGTCCGTAAGCTGCGCTTCCTTGTATTTCACGAGCCGGCCGATTTTGAAAAACGAAATCCGGCCGGATCGGCGAAGGCGCATGAGCATCGAAAGCGATATCCCGAGTCTCTCGGCCGCTTCGCGCTCGGTGAGAAGCCTCGGGAGGGCGACCACCTCGCTCTTGCGATCGCTCCGGCCGGGTCGCGCGGCGGCGGCGAATCGAGTTCTGGCCTTGGGTTCCAGCCTTCGACTTCGCGGACTTCGTTCGCGGTCAAGATGTTGTTCTTGACCGCGATTTGATGGGCTTTCCATCGAGCCTCCGCGTCGCCCCGGAGGAAACCGGAGAGGTCGATTTCCAGCTCGTGCGTCGCGCGCGAGGCCTCCGAGAAAACCGAGCGACGGAAGGCCTCTTCGATTTTGCGGATCCACGGCGCGAGGGTGAATTGTGCGAACCAGCGGCCGGCCGTTTCGGAATTGGTGAAGCTCGAATGGTCCCAAATCCCGACCAAAGGCGGCGGCACCTGGAAAAGGCGGGCGATTTCTTCCGTCGAGAAGCGCCGGGCCGCCAGCAGTTCGGCGTCCTCCGGCGAAATGGTGAGAGGCTGGAATTTGAGCCCGTGAGAGAGAATCAGCACCTCGCCGGCGTTGCGCACGCCTTTCCAGTTTTGGGTGATGCGGGAGCGCAGCGCGTCTCCTTGCTCCTGGGATAGCATGGCGTCGGTCGAAACTGCGCCGGACGGGGTAGCGCGGTTGTCATAAAGGGTTTCGGCGAAGCTCCCCATGGTGAGGCCGAGCCGGATCGCGCTCGCCGCGCGACTGATTCGGGAGCGGCCGATAAGACCATCATCGCTCCGGTCACGGAGCAACATCACGTCGCTGTCGAGAAGCCGGCGCATGCGGCCAGAGCCGCCCGTGAAGGGATTTACGTCGGCGACGTCGAAAGCGAGGCGACCGGAGGCGAGGATCAGCGGCGTCACGTTCGGCCAGGCATGGGCGCGCAGCTCGCGCACA
>JBEBFW010000116.1:0-10118 GCA_040081755.1 Parvularculaceae bacterium | reverse complement strand
CTTCAGACAGTCTCGTTGTCGCTCCCCGCCGTCGTCACCACCGATTTGCGCCTCAACGAGCCGCGCTACGCCTCGCTCCCGAACATCATGAAGGCGAAGAAAAAGCCCCTGGATATCAAGGCGCCCGCCGATTACGGCGTCGATACGAAGGCGCGCTTGAAGGTCTTGAAGGTCGCGGAGCCGGCCAAGCGCAAGGGCGGGACAAAAGTCGGCTCGGTCGCCGAGCTCGTCGATAAACTGAAGAACGAAGCGGGAGTCATCTGATGGCCGTCCTCGTCATCGCCGACCACAACAATCAGACCCTCTCCGACGCCGTCGCCAAGACCGTCACGGCGGCGAAGAAGATCAGCGCGGATGTCGATATTCTCGTCGCGGGCTCCAACGCCGGCGCCGCCGCCGCCGAGGCCGCGAAGATTTCCGGCGTGCGGAAAGTTCTGCATGCGGACGATGCAGCTTACGGCAAATTGCTCGCGGAACCCCTCGCAGCGCTCATCGTCGAGCACGCGGGGCCCTATGACGCCCTCCTCGCGCCCGCGACCGCCAACGGCAAGAACACGATGCCGCGCGTCGCCGCGCTTCTGGATGTGATGCAAATCTCCGACGTGATCGCGGTCGAAAGCCCCGACACGTTCGTGAGGCCCATCTACGCCGGCAACGCGCTGCAAACCGTGCAATCCGCCGAGAAGAAGAAAGTGATGACCGTGCGCGGCGCCTCCTTCAAGGCGGCGGAGACGGGCGGATCGGCGCCGATCGAGAAGATCGGCGCGGCGGGAAACCCGAACATCTCCGCCTTCGTCGGCGATGCGCTGGCGAAGTCCGACCGGCCGGAGCTGACCGCCGCGAAGATCGTCATCTCCGGCGGGCGCGCCTTGGGCTCGAACGAGAACTTCGAGAAGCTCATTTATCCGATTGCGGACAAACTTGGCGCCGCAGTCGGCGCCTCGCGCGCGGCGGTCGACGCCGGCTACATGCCGAACGACCATCAGGTCGGCCAGACCGGCAAGGTCGTGGCGCCGGACCTCTACATCGCCGTCGGCATTTCAGGCGCCATCCAGCATCTCGCCGGCATGAAGGATTCCAAAGTCATCGTCGCCATCAACAAGGACGAGGAGGCGCCGATCTTCCAGATCGCCGACTACGGTCTCGTCGGCGATCTGTTCAAAATCCTGCCTGAGTTGAAGGACGCGCTTTAGGCCCGCCGGACCTCCGCCGCGAAGCATCCGTGGGCGGCGTTGTGCGCGTGGATGTAGGCGACACTTTCGTTGGCGAAGGCGCCGAGAATCGCTTCGCGGCTGTCGCCCTTGAGAGCAAGACTCGCCCCGATCAGCATGCCGGCGCTGTCGAAGTGGCGGAGCGCGATGGGCCTCGCGCGCATCACGGGCGGAATCTCGTTCTCGTAGACGGCCGCCTCGCGCGCGCTCTCGTTGACGAAGACAGCATAGGCGTTCCGATAGGGCGTCGCGGCCTGGTGGCTCTCGAAGTTCAGCAGCAGGAGAGTGTCGCCGGGTTCGGCGTCCTCGAGGCTGACCCGGCAGGGAAAGCCCGGCTTTGAGTCCGCCACGCGTCGGATGACGCCGCCGCGGGCGAGAACGTCGGCCGGCGCGCCGACAAGGTGTTCAAACTGCGAGGGATCGAGTCCCCGGATGACGAATGACATGACGCTGGACCTTTCGCTGCCGCCCCGCCCTTATGCGCGAGACGGCGCCGGCGGCGCGACCCGGTTCTTGCGCCTGGAGCGCGTTTCCGAAAAGTGTGCGCGGTTTTCGGAAAAAACGCGCGACAAATCAGGGAATCCAGACCACGTTGCCCAGTCGCAATTCCGGAAACGTGGCGCCAACTCCGTCATCTCGCGGTGCCGTGAGAGATTGCCGCCGCCGCAGCGCGCAGGTCTAATGCCGGCGCAATCGGGGATGGGACGCATGGGCGATGTTCGAAATGTCGGCGTGATCGGCGCGGGGCAGATGGGCGGCGGCATTGCGCATGTGTTTGCGGTCGCGGGCTTCGACGTCGCGCTGCACGATGTCGATGAGGCGCGCATCGGCGCTGCGTTGAAGACCGTCGACAGGAATCTCGCGCGCCAGGTCGCGAAAGGGAACATCGATGAAGCCGCGCGCAGCGCCGCGCTGGCGCGCATTCGCCCAGCGATCGCGCTCAAGGATCTCGGCCGCTGCGATCTCGTCATCGAGTCGGCGACGGAGAACCAGGCGATCAAGAAGAAGATCTTCGCGGACCTGACGCCGCTCTTGAGAGCAGACGCGATCATGGCGACGAACACCTCGTCGATCTCGATCACGGGCCTCGCCGCGACGACCGACCGGCCGGACCGCTTCATCGGCCTCCATTTCATGAACCCCGCACCGGTGATGCAGCTCGTCGAGGTCATCCGGGGCATCGCCACCAGCAAGGAGACGTTCGAGACCGCCAAGGCAGTTGTCGCGCGGCTCGGCAAGAAAATGGCGGTCGCCGAGGACTTTCCCGCCTTCATCGTCAACCGCGTGCTGATGCCGATGATCAACGAGGCGATCTATACGCTCTATGAGGGCGTCGGCTCGGTCGAGGGGATCGACATGGGGCTGAAGCTCGGAGCCAATCATCCGATGGGCCCGCTTGAGCTTGCGGATTTCATCGGGCTCGACACCTGCCTCGCCATCATGCAGGTGCTTTATGACGGGCTCTCGGATTCCAAGTACCGACCCTGCCCGCTTCTGGTGAAATATGTCGAGGCCGGCTGGCTTGGACGCAAGACCGGACGCGGGTTCTACGACTACTCGGGCGAGAAGCCAGTCCCGACGCGCTAGCGCGTCGATCGGGTAAAGCTGTCCGTATACAGATGAGCGCGCCGCAATCCCTGCGCGAGGCGCGCGGAGAAAATCGCTGAATCCCGGGTTCCCCGACCCGGCTCGCCGCGATAGGCTCGGCCGCGCTTTTTTCGATCATTCCAACCTGAAGGAGAAAAACCATGGCTGTCGCCAAAGTGACGGAAATCATCTGCGGTTCGCAGAAGGGCTTCAAGGACGCGATCGAGACCGGCATCGAACGCGCCAGCAAGACGCTGAAGAACATCGAGGGCGCCTGGGTCAAGGACCAGCGACTCGTTATCTCCAACGGCAAGGTCCGCGAATATCGCGTCGTTCTGAAGCTGACGTTCATTCTCGAGGATTGAGGGCCGACGCACCGCCACCGGCGGACGCGGCGTTCGATGCGGCAACAGTAAGGGCGGACCAATGGTCCGCCCTTACTGATTTTTGCGACTGCGCCGGGCCTTATTGCGGCTTCGGCTTTTCCGCTTCGAGCTTGGGCCTTTCCGCGGGCGCCGGACGCGCGTCCGGCGTCGCGGCGGCTTCCGGTTCGTTCAGGGGCGAGCCTTCGGGCGCCGGCGTCATCTCGGGAGCGCCCGCAGCGGCTTCCTCCGCCGCGGCGGCGGCTGGCCGTGCGCAGATATTGGCGCAGTCGGATTCCTGACCCTCAAGCTCCTTGGCTTGCGCAGCGATCTCGTCGCAGCGCGCCCCGCCTCCTTGCAAACGGCACACTTGCGCCCCTTGCGTGAGGCGCTCGACCTCCGCCTGGCGCGATTCGTCCTTCTGCTGACATTCCAGCCGGTCCTGCGCGCACTCGGTCGCATCGATCGCATCGATATACTCAACCCACTGGCGCGCTTGCGCCGACACGTTCGGATAGTTGGTGGCGCGGGAGAACGCTCGCCGCGCCCGCGTGCGGACTTCATGATCGCCGGGACCGGCCTGCGAGAAGATCGCCGTCGCGAGCAAAAGGTGGCAGTCGCCCGCCTGGATGGCCGTCATGCCGCCCTTCTGGATCGCCGCGTTCAGCGCTTTTTCCGCACCCGCATATTGTTCGTCGGCGAGCAGCACCTGCCCGAGGCGATAGGAGAGCTCGCCCTTGTCGGAAAGCCGCGAGGCTTTTTCAAGCACCGGAATGGCGCGCTTCTGCTCGCGCGCCTGGCTCCACATTTGTGAAAGCAGGGTCAGGTTCTTCACGTTCTCGGCGACGGTGCCGGTCGCCATCTCGCGCTCGAGCAGCTTCGCCCCCCGAAAAGGATTGTCGAAGAACGAGTAATACTGAACGAGCGTCAGGATCTCGTTCTCCTTGGCGAGGAGACCGGCGCGATAGGCGACTTCGAGAACCGAGAACGCCTCCCCGTCGCGACCCATTGTCGAATAGAGGCCGGAAAGCTGCGTCCAGTAGGGACGATCTCCAGGCCAGACGTTGATCATCTTCTCGAGGAGAGCCGCGCGCTTGGCGTTGTCGTTCAGCTCCGAATAGATGAGGTTGAGGAGATCATAGTAGCCCTTCTTCGGCGCGGCGAGACACGCGAGCGCCTGCTCCGCCGGCCCCCGCGACTGCGCGTATTGCGGCGGCGTCAGCTGGGTATAGGCGGCGCCGAGAAGGTAATAGGCGTTGCAATCGACCTTGGCGCCGGTGCTCTGTGCGATCCTGATCCACTCGTTGAGGCCCCGGATGGCCGACGCGTAATCTTCAAGCTGGAAGTAGATCTGCGCGATGAAATAGCGAAGCTGGTTGTTGCGCTCCGGCGGCAGCGCGCCGGTCGCGAGCGCAACTTCGAAATCGCGCAGGGCGCCGCGGAAATCCTCCATCTGCGTTTTGACGGAGCCGCGCATCTCGTAGGTCGTCGCCTTGTCGAACGGCTTCATGCTGTCGCCGCGTTCGGCGATCAGCTTGTTCAGTTCGGCGAGGGCGGCCGCATTCTGATCGGCGACGATCAGTTCGTAAATCTTCTGAAGGCGCACGGCGACTTGCGGATCCAGCGTCTGCGAGCGAGTGCGCGGCTGGGCTTCCTCTTCGTCCTGCGCCACGGCGACGGTCGGCGCCCAGGCGAGCCCCGTCGCAAAAACGGACAGCGCGAGCGATGCGAGCACCCCGACGACGGACTTGCTTTTTCTGATCATGTTGCCGCCCTGAACCATTCAACTTCCCATCGAACCGGCGGCGCGACCGGCGCGCCGCCGAACCATCTATCCTCAGCCGTCGGTCAATTCGAACGTGACCGTCGTCTGCACGGCGCGCCGCCACTCGGGCGTGTTATCGACGATCTTCGGCTGATACTTCCAGCGCTCGACCGAGCGCGCCGCTTCGCGGTTGAGGCAACTGTTGGTGGAGCCTACGACGCGGATGTTGGTGGTCGTTCCTTCCGGCGTCACGTCGAATTCCAGTTGCACGCTCTCGCGCGGCTTTGCCGTTCCCATGCAGCGCTCGGGATATTGCGGCGGGATGCGCACCAGCGGCTGCGCGTCGCGGTCCGGGTTGAAGCCGGTGCCGATCGTCAGGTTCGAATCGATCTGCGGGATCGCGGCGGCGACGCCGTCCAGCGCCGGGCGGTTCGACGGATCGTGCGTCGCCGGCGGCGGCGGCGGCGGCGTGTCGAGAACGGGCCGCTTGAACTGCTTGTTGGAGTTGAGGTCGGTGTCTTTAAGCTGCTGCGTGATGTCGATCGAGATGGCGTCGCGCTCTTCGGAGAGCTGCGCGTCCTGCTTGATCATCCAGCTCATGGTCAAGAACAGGGCGGCCGTCACCAGCGCGGCGCCCGGCACTCCCAAAATCATTCTGACGATCGATCCCATGAGAGCGTTCCTCTCTTCGTTCCTGTTGCCGGTTACGCTCTATTCTTCGTCCGTCGAGACGGCGATATCCTGCACGCCGGCGTTGCGGACCTGATTGACGACCTCGACGAAGTAACGGGCGTCGGCCTTTTCATCGACCTGGATGACCGCAGTCCCTTTCGGGTTCTCCGCCTTCAGCGCCTCGACGGCCGTGCGCACTTCATCGATCTGGACCTCTTTCTTGTTGATCCAGATCTTGTTGTCGGCATCGACGGCGACGAGGATCGAGGCGAACTTCCTGATCTTGCCGGTCATCGCCTCGGGCCGGTTGATATCGACGCCGGGCTCTTTGACGAAAGTCGAGGTGACGATGAAGAAAATCAGCATGATGAACACGATGTCCATCAGCGGCGTGACGTTGATGTCGTCGCCCGATCCAGAGTCAGCCGTAGAACGTCCGCGCGCCATAGTACTACCCGTTCTCGAAGCGCGGCGCGATGCGCCGCTCTACACTCTATTCGTCGGCCTGAAGCGCGAGCGAGACCGCCGTCGCGTTCCCCGCCCACGCCTGATCCATCACGGTGACCGCTGTACCTGAATCGGAGGCCCCGGCCGCCGTCACGATGACGACGCCCTTCGGCTCGCGCGCCATGAATTCCTCGACTGTCGGCTTGGTCGACAGGGGATCGATGATGCGCACATTGTTGATGCGGACGAAGCCGTCTTCCTGGATCGCGAGCAGCAAGGCCGGCGGCGGCACCGTTCGCTCGTCGGGCGGCTCGTCGTCGGGCGTCCTGACGTCGATGCCCTTCTCCTTGGTGAAGGTCGCCGTCACGATGAAGAAGATCAGCATGATGAACACGATGTCCATCAAGGGCGTCACGTTGATGTCGCCAAGGTCATCAGCGCCTGCAGAGCGTTTGCGCATGATCACTCAACCTTCAGTTTGTCGGAAAGCTTGAGGTCGGCGTTGATCACGAACCGGTCCAGCCAATAGGTGAACATCACGCCGGACACGGAGGAAAAGAGGCCCGCCATGGTCGGAATGGTGGCTCGCGAAATGCCGGACGCCATGAGGCGCGCATTGCTCGTCCCGGTGACGGCCATGATGTCGAACACGAACACCATCCCCGTCACTGTTCCGAGAAGACCGAGGAGCGGCACCACCGACACCAGAATCTTGACGAGGTCGGTGAACTGGCTGGCCTCGATGCGCACATCCGACATCAGCCGGTCGCGGTAGCGAAGGGCCCACCACGAGGTGTGGTCGGAGCGGTTATTCCAGGCGCGCTCCGCCCGGCGGACGAGCGAGCCGTGCGACATCGTCCAGTAGAGGAGGCGCTCCAGGATAAAGCCCCACATGAAGAAGGTGAGGACCATGATCGCGAAGAGAACCTCGCCGCCGCTGGCCAAAAACGCCTGGAGCTGCTCGTAGGAGTATCGAGGATTGAGATATTCCATATCTCGAACCTGCTTTTCTGACGCGGGCGTCTAGCGTTTGCCGTCGGCGTGCTCGGCGATGATGCCGGCCGCCTGCTCTTCAAGGATCTGGATCACGTTCTTCGAAGCGCCGGCCGCGAAGGCGTGCAAGAGCACGAGCGGGATCGACACGACGAGGCCGATAACGGTGGTCATCAGGGCGATCGAGATGCCGTTCGCCATGATCTGCGGGTCGCCGGTGCCGAACATGGTGATGGCCTGGAAGGTGATGACCATGCCGACGACGGTGCCAAGGAGGCCGAGCAGCGGCGCGACGTTCGAAATGATCTTCACGATGTTGAGGCCGCCTTCGAGTTTTGGAATCTCGCGCAGGATCGCGTCGTCAAGCGTGAGCGAGACCGACTCCGGGCTCTTGTTGCCGAGCGCCTCGTAGGCGAGCATGACGCGGCCCAAGGGGTTAGACTTCGACGGCTTGCCGCGACGGGCTTGCGCCTTCACCGCGCCCGCCGTCATCGACAGCGAGACCCACTTGTAGACGCCCCAGACGAAGGCCACGACGCCGAGGATGATGGTGAGCCAGCCGATCTGACCGCCCTGATTGAGGCGCTCATTGAAGTTCGGCGTATCGACGATGAGGCCGAGAATGGCGCCGCTCGACGGGTCGATGACGCCGCGAACAAACCCGTCGCCCTTAAAGCCCTCGACAGCGCGAGCCATGCCCTGAACGGCGCTGACCGGCTGGCGGGAGAGGAACTGGAGTTTCGCCTGCGAGCCGTCATAGATCAGGAAGCGCCCGTCTGAGAAGGCGACGAACGGCCCGATGCGGGTGACTTCCTGGGTCCCGGCTGTGCCGTCCGCCTTGGCGACGTCAGCAGTATAGGTCGACACCTTCGCCTGCTCGGCGATCTGCTGGATCATGGTCTCCCACAGGAAGCGCAATTGCGTTTCGGTCGGGAGCGTTTCGGTCTGGGCGATGCCGCGGAGTTCAGCTTCGCGGCCGGGGAATTCCGAGCTGATCAGCGACTTTTCGAGCTGCGCGGTCAAATCCGCCGCCGCCGAGCGCGCTGCGCCGAACAATTCCTGGAACTGGCCCTGCTTTTCCGCGAGCTCCTGATCAAGCTTGTCGATCTCGGCCTGGTTGGCTTCCATCAGGCCTTCGAGGCGGCTTGACTCGGCTTCCGCCGCGGCGACCTGGCCCTTGACCGAGGAAAGCTCGGCCGCCTGATTGTTCCGTTCACGAACAAAGCGCTCTTCGCGGGCCTTGTTCTCGGCGCTCGATTCGGAGCGCTCTTTCCTGACCGCAGACAGCACCTGGTCGAGCGTCAGCTGGGGCTTGGCCGGGGCGGCTGGCGCCGGCGCGGGCTGGGCCAGCGCGGTGAGCGCGAGCCCGATCGAGGCGACGCCGGCGAGGAGGGAAACGCCTGCAATTTTCAAGGTTTTCATGGCTGATGATCCTTCGTCGACTTACTGTGCGGCTTTGGTCGGAGCCCGGACCGGCACCGGCAGGAGGCCCGGCGCAGTCTGCTCTTTCGCCATGCGGAAGCCCGTGCGGACGTCCTGGAGATAGGAGCGGGGCAGATCGACCCAGGCTTTCTGAGCGCCGTCCCAGATCTTCATCACCGAGTCGTCGGCCGTCTTGAAGATCAGGGCGATGCGGCCGATGCGCAGGAATTCGCCGGTCCGCAGCGTTCCGCCATCGTCGATCGATCCGACATTGGATCCAATCGTGCGGCCGTACTCGTTCTCGATTTGATATGCCTCAACGATGAGGCGATAGCGCTGGGCGACGGCGATATCCGGATTGCCCATCATCTGGTTGAGGCGCGCAACGCGGGCGCGCCGGTCATCGACCATGAATGGCATATCCGCATCGACGACGTCGCCGAGCTTGGCCAGCATGTCTTCCATCAGCGGCGTCACCGCGCGCTGGAGGCCGGCGACGTTCTCGATATCGGTCCGCATGCGGCCGATCTGCCGGGTCTGCGCCTCGACGTTGCGAACCAGCGACGCGTTGTAGCGCTTCGCCGCTTCGAGCTGTTTGAGGTTTGCGCGGTAATCGTTCAGCAGGACGGTCGTCTGATCGTCGAGCTGATCGATGCGCTGCTGCGAGGCCTTGCCCTCGTTCGCGGCCGCCTGCGCCTCATCGACAGCGCTCGAAAACTGCGCTTGGGCGGGCGCCCCCAGAGCGACGAGAAACGCCGCTCCCGAAACCAGGATAGATACTCTCTTCATCATTGCCTCACCCAACGGTTTGCCTCGGCTGGTTGTTTTGACCGGCGTCTCGCCGACCCTACTTCAATTCGAAACTATTCGCGACCAGCCGAGCATAAGCATAAAGGCGCGCGATGATCCCGCGCGCCAGCTTCTCTCTCGACTGGATGCACACCCCGTCCACTGAACCCCTTCAGACTCGATGCTTGTCCGAAACTTGGCTGTCTTGCAACGCGAAACCCGCCGCAAAATCGCCCTCCAGAATTTCGTCCAGGCCCCGTGCCTTCTTCATCACGGTCTGCCCCCGCGATGCCCCTACCGTTAATTTATAACGCAGTTTTCCGGTCGTGGCAACGCCGATTATCGCACGAGCCGGCAGAGCCGCGAAGACGCGGCGGCGACACATTAGCGCGATCATTTTCAACCATTTTGAGCGGTGGCTGGGGCGCTAGGATTCGAACCTAGGGATGGCGGTACCAAAAACCGCTGCCTTACCACTTGGCGACGCCCCAACGAGGTCGCGCGTGATAGCGCCGAATGTGGGGATGCGCAACGGGCAGGAGTGCGTAGTGCGTAGCGGTCGGCTGAACCGGCGGCCTCGTCTATTCCTACGCACGTCGGACTGCGCACTCCGTACTTCTTCGATTGCATCCCCGTCTTCCTGCGCCTATAGGAGCCGCCCGTTCGGAGTGTAGCTCAGCCTGGTAGAGCACTAGCTTCGGGAGCTAGGGGCCGGAGGTTCGATTCCTCTCACTCCGACCAGACTTCCAATCCCGCAATATCGAACCTCCTGGTTATGAAGGAAGCGCGCCTACAGGCGCGCGGGGTTCGATTCCTCTCACTCCGACCAGACTTCCAATCCCGCGAATCGAACCTCCGGGTTATGAAGGA
>JBEBFW010000318.1:0-2646 GCA_040081755.1 Parvularculaceae bacterium | reverse complement strand
TATCCAAAGAGAAGTCGGCGTACGTCTATGATGACGCCGGGCGGCGGGGCGGCCTTGCCGACGATGCGCGTTTTGTCATTCTAGGCGACATGAACGCCGATCCGAACGACGGCGCGTCGCAACCGGGCGCCATCGCCCAATTGCTGGACCATCCGCGCGTGAACTCTGGATTCGTTCCCAAGAGCGGAGGGGCAACAGCCGCTGCGCGTCGGCAGGGCGGCGCGAATCTCGCGCACAAGGGGGACGCGTCGGCGGATACGGCCGATGTCGCCGACGCCAGGGATGGCGATCCGGGGAATCTGCGCATCGACTACGTGTTGCCGTCCCGCGCAGGGCTTCGCGTCGTTAATGGCGGGGTCAATTGGCCGGCGCCGACCGACGCCCATGCCGAACTGGTCGGCGAAGGTTGGCCGGTCGTCAGCTCGGACCACCGTCTGGTCTGGATCGATGTCGAAATCGTCGGGGGCGAATGACTTCAGAAGGTCGCTGAAAACAGGGGTTGATCGGCCCCGAACCCGGCTCTCTTCATGCCATCCCCGTTCCAGGCGAAAGCGATCGCGCCGTCACGTGAGACGGCGATGACCCCGCCTGTCCCGCCGAGGCGCGCGACATCCTTGATGAGCCCGCCGGCGGCGGCCGCGAGGTCCGCTCCCTGATAGCGCACGCGGCTCGCCACATCCTGCGCGCCTCCGGCGAGGATGAAATATTCTCCGTAGCCGGTGCAGGAGGCGGCGACATATTCGTCCGCCCACGTTCCAGCTCCGATCAGGGGGGTGTCGCCAACTCGGCCTTCGAGCTTGCCGAAAACGCCGCCGGTCGACGTCGCGGCCGCCAGCCTGCCCGTAGCATCAAGGGCGACTGCGCCGACAGTGCCCGCCGGCAGTTCTTCTTTCGTCGTCTCCTCGGGCAGGACGCCGATCGGCACGGCGTAGTAGCTCTTCGGATTGGCGACGAACTCAAGGCCGCGGCTCTTGCAGAAATTCTCCGCGCCGCGTCCCGCGAGAAACACATGGGGCGTCGAATCCATTACTGCTCGTGCGCCCTTGATCGCATTCTGGATGTCAGCGACGGCGGCGATGGCGCCGGCCTTTCGCTCGGCGGCGCCGCCTTCGCTGGGGAGCCCGCCCACCATGATCGACGCATCGAGCTCGGCGTAACCGGCTTTGTTGGGGGCGGAGCCGCGGCCGGCGACATAGAAGCCGCAGGATTCCATCTCCGTGACGAGCGCCTCCACCACATCGACGGCGGCGGCGCCGCCCTTGAGCATGACCTCGCCGCGCGCCGCGACTTCGAGGAGGTGCGCATCAGCCTTCGAATAGTCGCGCCCCGCCCTGGCGAGAGCGCCGCCATGGATCGCGAGCGCGACTTTTGGCGTTCTGGTCATGTCGGTGCTCCGGAATTTGCGTTGTCTATGTAAGGTCGCACGACGTCGGACGCCAGCCTCAGACCTTGCCGTCGAGAATCACAGCTACGGGATCGGGCTCGCGCCGGTGCGGCCGATATTCGGACGGCTCGTCTCGCCCCTCAAGCGCACGCCGCATCGTTTCGCGCCAGATGATCGCCGGCGCGCCGCCGCCAGTGACGCCGTCCATCGGGCGGTTGTCATCGCGGCCGACCCATACAACGCCGACTAGGCCCCCGACATGACCGGCGAACCACGCATCGCGGCTATCCTGAGTGGTGCCTGTCTTGCCGGCGGCGATCCAGCCCGGGATGGCCGCCGCCCGGCCCGTGCCGGCGTCGACGACCGCCGCGAGCATTGAGTTCAGCGCAGCGACGCTTCTGAACGAAGCGGCGACGTCGCGCATGGCGGCATCGCGCCGGTAGACGAGCGCGCCATCGACCGTCTTTATGCTGTCGATCGCATGTGTCTCGATGCGGAAGCCGCCATTGACGAGCGGCGCATATGCGCCGGCGAGTTCAAGAGGGCTCACCGCATCGACGCCAAGCGCGAGCGCCGGTCCACGCGTCGAGGATCGCGACAGTCCCATGCGTCGTGCTGCAATCCGCACCGCGCCGCGCCCGACGCTTTCCTGCACCCTGATCGTCGCGCTGTTGAGCGAAAGCGCGAGCGCCCGGCCGAGGCTCACCTCCCCATAAAAGCGACCGCCGTAATTGTCGGGCCGCCATTTATCTATTTGCAGGGGCGCATCGAGAACCTCGCTATCGGGGCGCCAGCCCGCCTCCAGCGCGGCCAGGAATACGAATGGCTTGAAGGCCGAACCCGGCTGGCGGAGCGCCTGCGTGGCGCGATTGTACTGGCTGACCCGATAGTCGCGCCCGCCGATCATCGCGCGAATCGCTCCTTCGGCGTCGAGAATGACTGCTGCAGTCTGCGTTTCGCTGGCGAGCGGCGCCAGCGACAGGCCGGCCGCCGCTCCGCGCTCGAGCGCAGCCTGGAGCCTCGGGTCGAATGTCGTCTGTACAATGAGATCGGCGTCGATGCGGCGGCCGTGCCTGCGCACCTCCGACAGAATGTGATCGACGAAGTAGGGAGCGGCGGCGAATTTCGGGGCCGCAAGCACGACAGTCTCGCGCCGGGCTCGCGCCGCCTCGAAGCTGTCGATGAATTTCGACTTCTCCATCGCATCGAGCACGATGCGCGCTCGCAGTCCGGCATCCTGAGGGTTGCGGTTTGGCGAGTAT
>JBEBFW010000115.1:0-10188 GCA_040081755.1 Parvularculaceae bacterium | reverse complement strand
GTCGTGGCCGAGCAGGTGATTGCGCGCATCGACACCGAGGGCAAAGCCGGCGCTGCGGCGCCGTCTGCCGCCGTTGCCGCGCCTGCCGCGCCCGGAGCAGCCGCCGCGCCTGCCGCTGCGGCCGGTGCGGCGGCCGCAGCGGGCGGCGCCAAGGCCGGCGTGGCCATGCCTGCGGCGGCCAAGCTGATGGCCGACAACAACCTGGCCGCCGGCTCCGTGCCCGGCACGGTCACGCGCCCATCCTTGCCGGTGCCGGAGACGCGCGATGGATCGACGCCAAGCTCGGCCGCGGCGCGGCGCGGCGCGGGCGACAGCGACGCGGCGCTTGCGGCGGCTTTCGTCGCGCCGTTCGAGGGCTCCTTCGCTTCAACCGCTTTCGCTTCACCCGAATTCGCCTTTGCAGCACCGGCGCCGATGACGCCGAGCAGCGCGTTGACGCCGACCGTCTCGCCTTCCTTGGCGGAGATTTCGGAAAGGACGCCCGCGGAGGGCGCCGGCACCTCGACCGAGACCTTGTCGGTTTCGAGTTCGACGAGCGGCTCGTCGGCGGCGACAGGCTCGCCGAGCTTCTTCAGCCATTTGGCGATCGTCGCTTCACTGACGGATTCGCCGAGAGCGGGGACGCGGATTTCGGTGGGCATGTGCAGACTCCGGAGTTTGTGTCGCCGCCCGATTCGGCAATCGGCAACCGGCAACCGGCAATCGTTGGTTCAACATCGTTTCGACCGAAGCGCAATCAAGAACCGGTTGCCGATTGCCGGTTGCCGATTGCCGCCTGACTCAGCGCTTCATTCAAAAACTCTTCGAGCTCCAGCTTGTGGCGGCTGGCGAGACCGGTCGCCGTCGAGGCGGATGCGGGGCGACCGACATAGCGGGCGCGCTTCGCCTTTGAGTCGATGTGTTCGAGCGTCCATTCGATGTTGGGCTCCATGAAGCCCCACGCGCCCATGTTCTTCGGCTCTTCCTGGCACCAGACAATGTCAGCCGAGGGAAAGCGCTTCAATTCATTCATCAAGGAATGCGCCGGGAACGGATAGAGCTGCTCGACGCGCAAGAGGTAGACGTCATCGACGCCGCGCTTCTCGCGTTCGTCGAGAAGATCGTAATAGACCTTGCCGGAACACAGGACGACCCGCCTGATGCTCTTGTCGGATTTGAGCTTGACGGTCGAACCGCCGAGCTGGGCGTCATCCCAAAGAACCCGGTGAAACGAGGATCCGGGGCCCATGTCCGCGAGCGTTGAGACGCAGCGTTTGTGCCGCAGGAGCGATTTCGGCGTCATCAGGATGAGCGGCTTCCTGAAATTGCGCCGCATCTGCCGGCGCAGGATGTGGAAATAGTTCGCCGGCGTCGTGCAATTGGCGACCTGCATGTTGTCCTGCGCACAGGCCTGCAGAAAGCGCTCGAGCCGGGCCGATGAGTGCTCCGGCCCCTGACCTTCATAGCCGTGCGGCAGAAGAAGAACGAGGCCGGACATGCGCAGCCATTTGCGCTCCGACGACGACAGGAACTGATCGACGATGACCTGCGCGCCATTGGCGAAGTCGCCGAATTGCGCTTCCCACAATACCAGGAACTTCGGATTGGCGAGCGAATAGCCGTACTCGAAACCCATCACCGCAAATTCAGACAGGCTGGAGTCGTGAACCTCGAAGGAGCCAGTCGCCCCCTTGAGGTGCCTCAGCGGCGTGTACACTCTCTCCGTATTCTGATCGATGAATACCGAGTGACGCTGCGAGAACGTGCCGCGCCGGCTGTCCTGGCCTGACAGCCTGACGCCGAAGCCTTCGAGCGTCAGGGCGCCGAAGGCGAGCGCCTCGGCCGTCGCCCAGTCGATGTCGGCGCCGCTCTCGATCGTCGCGCGTCTTTGCTCAAGAACCCGCGCGAGCGTCTTGTGGACCGTGAAATCGGCGGCGTGCGAGGTGACGGTCTTGCCGATCTTCTTCAGCGTCTCGATCGCGACCGCCGTGTCGCCGCGCCGGTCGTCGTCCAACGGCGGCACAAAGCCCGACCACTGGCCGTCGAGCCAATCGGCTTTGTTCGGTTTGAACGCCGTCGCCGCCTCATGCTCGCCGTCAAGAAACGCCCTGTAGGTCTTTCGTTCGTCGTCGGACCATTGGGCGTCGATGACGCCTTCAGCCTCCAGCCTCGCCGCGTAAATCTCGCGCGTCGTCTTCATGGCGCGAATCTTCTTGTACATCACCGGTTGCGTGAAGCTCGGCTCGTCGCCTTCGTTGTGGCCGAAACGGCGATAGCAGAACATGTCGATGACGACATCGGCGCCGAATCTCTGCCGATACTCGGTCGCCACCTTGGCCGCATAAACGACGGCTTCCGGATCGTCGCCGTTCACGTGAAATATCGGCGCGGCCACCATCTTGGCGACATCCGACGGGTACGGAGAAGAGCGCGCGAATTTGGGGCTGGTCGTAAAGCCGATCTGATTGTTGACGATGAAATGGATGCAGCCGCCGGCCCGATAGCCGCGGAGTCCGGAAAACCCGAAGCACTCGGCGACGATGCCCTGGCCGGCGAACGCCGCATCCCCGTGAAGGAGCAGCGGCAGGACATGCGTGCGCGGCTGTTCCAGCCCCTCCGGCGGGGCGATCCGATCCTGCTTGGAGCGCGCCTTGCCGAGCACCACCGGATCGACCGCTTCAAGATGCGAGGGATTGGCGGTGAGCGAGAGATGCACGCGGTTGCCGTCGAACTCGCGATCGGACGAGGCGCCGAGATGGTATTTGACGTCGCCTGAGCCCTCAATTTCGTCCGGCGTGACCGATCCGCCGCCGAACTCGTGGAAGATGTGGTGATAGGGCTTTCCCATCACCGCGGCGAGGACGTTGAGACGCCCGCGGTGCGGCATGCCGATGACGATTTCCTGAACGCCGAGCGCGCCGCCGCGTTTGATGATCTGCTCGAGCGCCGGCACAGTCGATTCGGCGCCGTCGAGACCGAAGCGTTTGGTGCCGGTATATTTCGTATGCAGATAATTCTCGAAGCCCTCGGCCTCGATGAGCTTCTTGAGGATCGCGCGCTTGCCCTCGGGCGTGAAGGAGATTTCCTTGTCCTTGCCTTCGATGCGCTGCTGAATCCAGGATTTCTTGTCCGGATCGGAAATATGCATGAACTCGACGGCGAAGGTCCCGCAATAGGTGCGCCTCAAGATGGCGAGAATCTCGTTCAGGGTCGCGCGATCGAGGCCGAGGACCTGATCGATGAAGATCGGCCGGTCGAGGTCCGCGTCGGTGAAGCCGTAGGTTCTGTAGTCGAGTTCCGGGTGGATCTCGCGCGTCGTGAGGCCGAGAGGATCGAGATCGGCGATCAGGTGGCCGCGGATGCGATAGGCCCTGATCAGCATCAGCGCGCGGAGCGAATCCTGCGTCGCCTTCAACACATCGCCCGGCGTCGCCGCCGGCATGCGCTGCTCTATTCTCGCCTTTGTCGTCGGCCCATCGGACCAGAAAGCGTCGAAGGCGGCCGTCGTCTCGCCGTTCACTTGCGGCGGCCAGTCCTTGCGGCCCCAGCTCGGACCCGAAGGGCCCGCCCCTTCATCAAGCGTCTGGAAGTAGGCGCGCCAGTCGGCGCCGACCGAATTCGGATCGGCGAGATAGCGCGCGTAAAGGCCTTCAAGGTAGCGGACGTTGACGCCGCTGAGGAATGTCGGCGCAACGTCTCGGCCGGCGGAAGTGGAGCCTCCGGCGCCCTCTGCGCGCCCGTTTTTGGCCATTACGCTAGTTCCAACTCACATGTGCCTCAATCGCGGCTCTACATACGCCAAACGGGCACGGTTTCAATGCGGCGCAAGGCTTCGGCGCCGGCCAGATTCATGGACATAATTGACTAGCGGGAGATTAAGCGCTCGAGACCGCGCGCGCCTTCCGGATGGATGAAGACGCCGTTTCGCGATGGCTCCGTCCGGGGAACAAGCCGGCCCCGGGCGAACGAGAAGGCTTCGTAGCCGAATGAGGCGAGAGATGCGGCGGGCGCGCCCTCGAGTCCGGTTTCGGCGATGATGACGGGCCTCGTCTCGCCAATCGTCCGCGCCGCGCCGGAGAGCACTTCGTCTTCGGCCCCTTGCACATCGATCTTGATGAAGCAGGGCGCTGCGTTCGCCGCATCGAGCGTCTCGACGCCGATCGTCAGTTCCTCCGTCCGCAGCCGGTCGGCCCGATAGCCAAGCAGCGTTCTGGAGTTCAACCAGCCGGCCGCCTCCTGCGCATCGAGCGACGCGAGGCCGTCGAAGCGATAGCCGGCATAGCTCGGCACATGAAGCGTGCGCGTCCCGGCCTTCGCGCCGAGGCCGGCCTCGACCACGACGACGCTCTCATCGAAAGCGAAGCGAGCCTTCAAGGTTTCCGCCAGATCATGAAGCGGCTCATAGGCGCGTATGGCGACGCCCGGCAGGAACATGCGGATGGCGTCGATGCTCTGACCGCGATTTGCGCCGACATCGATGCAGATCTCGCCCGCTGCCGGCTGCAGCGCTTTCAAAATCTCGAATTCCGGTTCGAATGGCAAGCCAAGCGCATTGAGGCAGACGCGCTGCGCCTCGCTCTTCAGAGCCTGCAATTGGGGCGCGCGCACCAGAACGCTGCGGATGAGCCGTCTGTTCAAGGAGTTTCTCCCGGGAAGCGGGGAGACCCTCAGCCGCGTTTGTTAACAAGGTCTAAAAGCGTCCTGCCCATGGCCGCCGGCGTCGGCGAGACCGTGATGCCGGCGGACTTCATCGCTTCGATCTTTGCGGCCGCCGTATCGTCGGCGCCGGATACGAGCGCGCCCGCATGCCCCATGCGCCGGCCCGGCGGCGCGGTGACGCCGGCGATGAAGCCGACCGTCGGCTTTTTCACCTTGTTGGAGGCGAGAAAGCGCGCGGCCTCGGCTTCCGCCGATCCGCCGATCTCGCCGATCATGATGATCGAATCCGTATCGGGGTCGGCGAGGAAAAGCTCAAGGACGTCGATGAAGTCCGTGCCCTTCACCGGGTCCCCGCCGATGCCGACGCAGGTCGATTGCCCGAGCCCGGCCATGCTGGTCTGGTGCACGGCCTCATAGGTGAGCGTGCCCGAGCGCGAGACGATGCCGACATGCCCGTCGCGGTGGATATGGCCGGGCATGATGCCGATCTTGCACTCGCCGGGCGTGATGACGCCGGGACAGTTCGGACCGACGAGCCGCGATTTCGAGCCGTCGAGGGCGCGCTTGACCCTCACCATATCGAGTACCGGAATGCCCTCGGTGATGCAGACGATGAGCGCGATTTCGGCGTCGACCGCCTCGAGAATGGCGTCGGCCGCGAAAGGCGGCGGCACATAGATGACGGAAGCGTCGGCGCCGGTCTTTGCTCGCGCCTCGGCGACCGTGTCGAAGATCGGGAGCCTCGCGCCCTTGGCGGCCTCGCCGCCGGTCCAGTCGGTCCCGCCCTTGCCCGGCGTCACGCCGCCGACCATGCGCGTGCCGTAGGCGATCGCCTGTTCGCTGTGAAATGTCCCTTGAGAGCCCGTGAGCCCCTGGCAAATGACCCTGGTGTTCTTGTCGATGAGGATGGACATGCCTCGCCCCGCGGAAAGTCGTGCTCATAAGGCGCAGCGCGCCAGCCCGCAACGCCGGACGTCGGCGGGAAGACCGCGCCCGCGACCGCTGCTAGGATGAGCGCCCAGGGGACGGGGTCGTGATGCAGTCCGCAGCGCAGATTGAAAGCCTGATCGCCAAAGCCCGCGCCGAAACGGCGTCCGGCAAGCTCGATAGCGCCGCGGCGGCCTGGGCCGACGTCGAGAGGGCCGCGCCGTCGCACGCGGAGGCTGCGCTGAATCTCGCCCGCATCGCGCTGAAGCGAGGCCGGGGAAGCGAAGCGATTGCAAAATTCCTGCGCGCCGAGAACCTTGCATCGAAGGAGGCGATCATTCCTCTGGAGCGCGCCGCCGCGCATCGCCTCGTCGGTGACAGCGAGGGCGAGATCGACGCGCTCGAAAAGGCGCTCGCCATCGACCCCTATTGCTATCCGGCTCTCCTCTTCAAGGGCGGGTGGCTCGAACGCCAGCAACGCCCGCACGACGCGGCGCGCATTTATACGGACGCATTCAGGATTCTGCCCGAGACCATTCCCGCCGGCCTTCAGCCCGTCGTCGCCCACGCCCGCGAGACGCTCGATCAAAGCCGGCGGGCGCTCGACGCTTTTCTCAAGGAACGTCTCGCCGCCACACGCGCGCGCTTCGCAAGCGAGCGGCTCGACCGCTTCGACGAATGCGCCGAGGCGGCGATCGGCTTCAAGAAGATCTACGTGCACCAGCCGACGCTGCTGCATTTCCCGCGCCTTCCGGCGATCCAGTACCACGACGACGACCTGTTCCCGTGGATGAGGGAGCTCGAGGCAGCGAGCGACGACATGACGAGCGAACTCGCGGCGCTGATCGAGGAGGACGCGCCGGGTTTCATCCCTTACGTCCGCATGCGGCCCGGCGACCCTGTCAATCAGTGGGCGGAGCTCAACCACTCGCCGAAATGGAGCGCCTTCTTCTTTTACGAAAACGGCGCGCGGAACGAAGAGAACTGCCGGCGCTGCCCGAAGACCGCCGCGGCGCTGGCCAAGGTCCCGATGGCGCTGACGCCGGGCTATTCGCCGAACGCCTTCTTCTCGACGCTTGCGCCGGGCGGCCACATACCCGCGCACACCGGCTCCACGAACGTGCGCCTCATCGGCCATTTGCCGCTGATCGATCCGGGCCAATGCTCCTTCCGCGTCGGCAACGAAACGCGCGACTGGACGCGCGGCAAGGCCTGGGTCTTTGACGACACGATCGAGCATGAGGCCTGGAACCGCAGCGACAGGCTCCGTGTCATTCTGATTTTCGACGTCTGGAATCCGCTGCTCAGCCAAGGCGAGCGCGAGATGGTGAGCGCATTCCTCGCCGCCCGCCGCGAGTTCTACGCGCAAGCCGAAGCATAGGCCGAAGCATAGGCCGAAGCACAGGCCGACGCATAGTCCCCCTCGGATCAAGGAAAAGCCATGCAGACGCCCGATCTCGCCGAACGCCGCCTCGCGCTGGTGCGCCTGCACATGAAGGCGGAAAACGTTCACGACTTCGACAAGGTCATCGCGACCTTTTCACGCCCGCGCTACGAACTCATCGGCTCGGGGCAAACCCATGATGGCGAGAGCGAAGTTCGGGCCTATTTTCAGGCGACGCGCACAGCGTTTCCGGATCAACGCAATGAGCTGATCGCGCTCCATTGCGCAGCGGACGCTGTCATTGCGGAGTTCGATCTCCTCGGCACGCATCTCGGCCCGCTGTCAACGCCGACCGGCGATTTGCCGCCCACCGGCAGGACGTTTCGGGCGCGTTGTTGCGCCGTCTTCGCGTTCGAAGGCGAGAAGATCGTCGCGGAGCGCGTCTATTTCGACCGCCTGACGATTCTCTCGCAGCTGACGGGCGCGCCCTAAAGGTCGGGGAGCGCCGCGCGCGTGCGTTCGGTGACCTTCTCGCCGGTGTTGAGCGTTCCGGACGTCTCGACCATCATGATCCAGCACTCTTCATCCGCTGTCGGCATGTGTTCCGTATTCGCCGGCACGACAAGAAGGTCGCCCTCGTTCATCTCGACGTCCCATGATTTATCATCGACCCGGAACTTCATGACGAAGCGGCCCCTCACCACGAAGAAGGCTTCATCGGCGTCCGCGTGACGATGCCACTCGAAGGCGCCCTTGATTTTGGCGAGGCGCATCTCCTGGCCGTTGACGCGCGCGGCGACATGGGGCGACCAGCATTCGGCGATGCGATCGAAGGCGGCCGGCACGTTGAGTTTTTTCACGAGCGCGCCTTGTCGCCGAATCCGTTCGCGCTGAACGCCTTGAGCCGTTCGACGCTTTCGCCAAGCGCAAAGATCGCTTCCGCCGCGACCCATTCGCGCTCGAAGAGTTCAGGGCTCGCAAGGTCGCGCTCGAAGACGCGGCGCACCGCGGACTGCACGCGGGCGCGCTCGACGGGGTTGAGGTCGCGAAGGCCGCTCACCGCGCCGAGCACGGTCCAGGCGGCGCTGATGTGGCGGAAATCGTCATAGTACTGAGCGCCGTCCTTGCGCGTGACGATGGCGTCGCTGCTTTGCGTCGTCCACAGGGGCGGCAGGCGGTTGAGCGTGCGCGCAAGGCGCGCCGCGCGGTGGCGCAGATTGACGTCGGGCCGAACGACGGCGAGCGCGGCGAGCGTCGCTCCGTCGATGCCGGGGTCGGAAAGATGGCGCACGGACTGGGGGTAGTCGGCGAGAAAGCCCTCGCGCGTCGAAATCTGGTGGACGAGCCAGCCGGCGCCCGCGCCGGCGGCGCGCTGCATCGCGGCCTTGCGCGCGTCGTCGCTTGCGAAGGCGAGTTGGCGGTTCAGCGCCATCACGATAAAGGCGGTCGCGTAGGTCGCGCCATTGTCCGGGGCGTCGACCGCGTCGAGCGTCGAGGACCACCAGCCCTCCGCCGATTGCCCGGCGAGCACGGCGTCGATCACCGAGGCGGGCGCAGCGGCGCCGAACTTGGCGCTGGTCACCATGAACCAGCCGTTCGACATGGTGTGGGGCGCAGGCCCGTAGGTGAGACAGCCATATTTCGGATCGATGAGGTCGGCGAGACGCGCATCGAACGCGCCCTTGTAGTCCTTGAGCCCCTCGGTGTTGGGGGCGGCGAGCTGCGCGACGGCCCAGCCGATCGACGGAAAGTTCTGCCGCCGGTCACTGATGTAGAAGATCGCCCGCTGCGCGAGGCGCGTCTTGGCGTCGGCCAGCGCCGCCTCGTAGCTCTCGATCTCCTTGTCGGTGAGGCACAGCCTTCCCTCATTCGTCAGGCTGCAGACCATCAGCTGCGCGTCGGGCGAAGAGAGGGCGAGGCCGCCGACGCCGAGGAAGGCCGCGGCCGCCACCGCCGCGCCGAGCGCGAGAGTCCGGCGGCGTTTTTTGGCGCGCGCAGGCGCATCGCCGAAATGCGCGGCCGCAGGCCCGGCGCCGTCGAGAATGGCGCGCGCGGCGCCGGCGACGCGCTGGAACGATGCGTCGGTTCGGTCGTCGCTCCAGGCGCTGAGGTCCGCCGCCTGCCACTGCCGGAAGAACAGCGGCTGGTTCGTCGGCTCGAGCTTCACCTGAATGAGCTTGCCCGCGTCATTGGCGACGCGCGCCTCGATCTGCACTTTCGCGCCCTCGTTTGGATGGACGGAGGCGCGCGACCAGCACACGATCACGCAGCGAGCCTTGTCGAGCGCCGCAGTGATCTCGGCCTCCCAGGGCGCGCCCGGTGGAATCTCCTGATCCCACCAGACATGAAAGCCTTCGGCGCGCAGCGCCGCGACCAGCTTCTCGACGCGTGAAAAATCCTCGCGCTTGTAGGAGACAAAAATGTCGCTCATGGGCGCACCGGTTACTGAAACAGCGCGGCGCCTTCGCGCGCCGCCGCAGCACGAAGGTTTTTGTCGGTAGTCGCCAAGGGAGCCCGCTCCCATAACGCAAGGGCGAGATATGCAGCATCATACGCAGTCAGCCCATGCGCCCGCGACAGACGAAGGACTTCATGATCGTCTCCAGCGCCCGAATCGTGAACCGCCAAAGACCGAAGCTGGACCAGAAAAACGGCGATCTCGTCGGCCGAGATGCGCCTGCGCCGCTCTGACGCCACAAGGAGGCCTCTTATCTCGTGCCAAAACAGGGACGGCACGAAGCCAACGTCCGAAATGAGATACCGCAGGGCCTTGTCGGCTATGTCGGATTGTTCGTCGGGAAGAACGAACGCGGCGGCGATCGACGCATCGATGACAATCGTCATCAGAAACGCCTGCCCTCGTCTCTCCATGCGCGAATTTCTTCCTGCGTCGCGGGTTTGCACCGAGCCCTGATCGCCAGGATCGCTTCGACCGCGGCCCTGCGCCTGTCTATCTCGTCGATCCGCACCAGTCTCGCGACGGGCGTGTCGTCGCGGGCGATGATGATTTCCTCGCCCTTCTCGACGCGCGCGATCAGCTCCGACAAACGCGTTTTCGCGTCGCCGATTTTTACGGTCCGGAGCGTCCGATGGTCGTCCATGGCTCAGGAGACTACAGGCGAAGCCGAGCTTGGTCAAGCACTTGGCCAAGTGGAGCGGGTGAAGGGAATCGAACCCTCGTCTTAAGCTTGGGAAGCTTCTGCTCTGCCATTGAGCTACACCCGCAGGCGGTATGAGGG
>JBEBFW010000007.1:0-35427 GCA_040081755.1 Parvularculaceae bacterium | reverse complement strand
CTCTCACTCCGACCAGACTTCCAATCCCGCAATATCGAACCTCCGGGTTATGAAGGAAGCGCGCCTACAGGCGCGCGGGGTTCGATTCCTCTCACTCCGACCAGACTTCCAATCCCGCGAATCGAACCTCCTGGATATGAAGGAAGCGCGTCTTCGGCGCGCGGGGTTCGATTCCTCATTGGTCTTTCGCCCGGGAGGATTTTGGATGATGTTTCAGTCAGGTCGAGGGGAACATCATGAAAGCTCACATGGGTCTTGGATTGTGTGTCGCCGCCGTGCTGGCGGCGTGCGCGAGCGGGGGAACCGACGAAACAGGAGGAGTCGACCGGATCGCATCGACGACCTCGTTCGGCATGTGCATCGGCTACTGCAAGACCAGCCTCGACATTTCCGAAGGCGAAGCGGTGTTGAAGCGCGAGGCCTGGGGCCGCGGATCGGGAGGCGAACTGCCCCCGCAGCGCTTTTCCGCCACGCTTTCACCGGGTGAATGGCGAGACCTCGCCGAACTCGCCGCAGCCGCGCGGATCGACGCTCTGCCCGACGTCATCGGCTGCCCCGACTGCGCGGACGGCGGCGCAGAGTCTCTCACAATCGTCGTCGACGGGGTCTCGAAGACGATCGCCTTCGATCACGGCGCCGACATCAAGGAAGCAGGGCTCCTCCTCGAGCGCGTGCGCGCCTTGCGCGCCCGGCTGACGCCGGCGGAATAAGAAAGAGCCTGTGAAGTCTACGCAATCCAACCGAGCGAGCCGCTGATGAAATTCCGCACCGCCGCCGCAGCGCTCCTGGCGCTGGCCGCCTGTTCGAAACCGGGGAGCGACAAGGACGCCGCCGACGCCATCTATTTCGGCGGACCGATCTACACCGGACTCGAATCGGCCCCAACAACTGAAGCGGTCGCCGTCAGGGATGGGCTCATCGTCGCAAGCGGCGCGCGCGCCGACATCGAAAAGACGAAGGGCGCGGCCACGGAGATGATCGATCTCGCCGGCGCGGCCATGTTTCCCGGCTTCGCCGACAGCCACGCGCATCTCCTCGGCATCGGCATGCGCGAGCTCACGCTGAACCTCGAAGGCGTCGGCTCGATCGAGGAGCTGGTCGAGATCGTCGGCGCCAATGTCGAGGAGTCGGAACCCGGCGATGTCATTTACGGCCGCGGCTGGATCGAAACCGGCTGGCCGGAAGGACGCTTTCCGACCCGTGACGATCTCGATCCGGCGAGCCCTCAAAATCCGGTCATTCTGGTGCGCGCCGACGGCCACGCCCTCGTCGCCAATTCAGCGGCGCTGGCGCTCGCCAAGATCGACGCGGCGACGCTGGACCCCGCTGGCGGGCGCATCGAGAGGGACGCGAGCGGGCGCCCGACCGGCATGCTCATCGACAATGCCATGGCGCTCGCCGAAGGAATTGTCGGGGCGCCGGGCGAAGCGCAAAAGCGCGAAGCCTTCGAGGTCGGCGCCGGCGTTTACGCCGCCTACGGATGGACGTCGATCCACAACATGTCGGTCGATCCGAACGACCTTGCGCTGATCGAGGACCTCGCCGACCAGGGCGCCATTGCGATCCGCGTCTACAACGCCGTCGATCCCGCGGGACTTGATGCGCTCGCCGCATCGGGTCCGCGCGCCAGCAAGAACGGACGCGCGATCACCAGAGCCGTCAAACTCTACATGGACGGCGCGCTGGGGAGCCGCGGCGCGGCGCTCCTTGCGCCCTATGCGGATCAACCGGAGACCAGCGGTCTCCTGCTGATGACGCCGGAGCAGGGCGCGGCGCTGCTGGCGAGCGCAAAGAACGCCGGCATCCAGGTCTCGACGCACGCCATCGGCGATCGCGGCAATCGGCTGACGCTCGACTGGTACGAGGCTGCGCTCGCGGGCGCCGACGCCAGCGCTCTGCGCTGGCGCATCGAACACGCGCAGATCGTAGCGCCGGTCGATATCCCGCGCTTCGCCGCGCTCGGCGTCATCGCGTCGATGCAGCCCTCGCACGCCATCGGCGATCTCTTTTTCGCACCGGCGCGATTGGGACCGGGCCGGCTCGACGGCGCCTACGCCTGGCGCCGTCTCCTCGACTCCGGCGCGACGATTGCGGGCGGGACGGACGCTCCCGTTGAGCGCGGCGATCCAGCGATCGAGTTCTATGCAGCGGTCGCTCGGCGGGGGCTCGACGGAACGCAGACCGCAGACTGGCGATCCGACCAGAAGGTGACGCGCGCCGAGGCGCTCGCCATGTTCACCAGCGCGCCGGCCTACGCCTCCTTCCGCGAGAGCGATCTCGGCACGATCGAACCGGGCAAACGCGCCGATTTCTCGGTGTTCACCAAAGACCTGATGGCGGTTCCCGAAGCCGACATCCTCAAGGCGAAAGCGGTGATGACGGTCGTCGACGGGGAGGTCGTCTACCGGGCTGCGGCGGATGGTGGCGGCCAAACGCGAATCAACGGAAATTGACGATTCCCCGAACGGTCAGTCCAGTCTTCGTTAACCAAGATTCTGGAGAGTTGGGGCTCCAAGAAATGAGGAGTCGCGGCAGATGACCCCGAAAGCCAATTTCATCCTGATTCGCCCGCTCGACAACGACGAGGGTTTCCTCGCGTATGCGATCGGCCTCGACGGCTGCGTCGTTGAAGGACGGACGGAAGAGGAGACGCTCGCCAACATCAAGCAGGCGATCTCCGTCTGGCGGCCCGAACAGCAGCAGCTGAGCGCGGTCGCCTGACAAGTCGCCGGCGCCGACGCCGGCTGGCGGGATGATCGGATCGAGCGCGGCCTCAGGTCGCGAACAGCTGTTCTGCGTTCTCAAAGCACTTGAATTCGAGTGCGTTCCCGGCGGGATCCCTGATGAAAAAGGTTCCCTGCTCGCCCGGTTGACCCTTGAAGCGAATATCGGGTTCGATGATGAACGAGGCGCCGGCGCGCTTCAGGCGTTCGGCGAGCGCCCGCCAGGCCGGCGGCGACATCACAATGCCGAAGTGCCGGACGGGCACGTCGTGGCCGTCCACCGCATTTGTCGCCGCCTTGCGGCACTCCTCCGGCGCGAGATGCGCGACGACCTGATGACCGAAAAAGTCGAAGTCGATCCACTCTGGCGAGCGACGCCCGCGGCGGCAGCCGATGAGGTCGCCATAGAACGCCTCCGCGGCTTTGAGGTCATCGACCGGGATCGCCAGATGAAACGGCGCGAGTTCGGGCATGGGCGGCCTTGCAATATTGCGCTGCCGAAACCCCTAGCAGGTCCGGGCGGGCGATGCAGTGCTGCTGACGGCGAAAGGCGACCGACGGCTGGAGGCGCGACGTGCGTTAAAGCAGCGGCGCCGATCGCTGCGAGGGGATGTCATGGTGAACCGAAAATGGATGCCTTTGGCCGCCCTGGCCCTCATCGCGTTCTCGGCCGCGCAGGTCGAGGCGGGTCCTCTGCAGCGCGCAAATGTGCAGCGAACCGAAGCGCGCATCGACCGGCCGGGCGACTACGAGTTCGCTTTCGCGCATGGCGGCGGCGAGCGGCGCTACCTTGTGCATGTCCCCAAGGGCTACGACCCGACGCGGCCTTCGCCGATGGTCCTCGCCCTTCACGGCGGCGGCGGGGGCATGCGCTACCAGGCCAATGACGCGAACTACGGTCTGATCTCGGCCTCCGAACGCTATGGCTTTATCGCCGTCTTTCCGAACGGATACGCGAAGAACCGCCTGGGGCTCTTCGCAACCTGGAACGCCGGCGCCTGCTGCGGTCCGGCCCGCGACGCGAAGATCGACGATGTCGGATTCCTCAAGTCGGTGATCGAGCGCATGCAGCGACAGACGTCGATCGATGCGAACCGTATCTATTCGATCGGCATGTCGAATGGGGCGATGATGTCCTATCGCCTCGCCTGCGAGATTTCCGAAATCGTTCGCGGCGTGATGGCGGTCGCCGGCACGGACAATACGCTCCAGTGCGCACCGGAAAAGCCCGTGCCGATCCTGCACGTGCATGCGCTGAACGACGACCATGTGCTCTATGACGGCGGTGCGGGCGAGAACGCCTTTCGCGACCGCAGCGCCGTCACCGACTTCACTTCGGTCGCGGCGACCGTTTCGAAATGGATCGAACTCAACAGCGCCCAACCAAAACCTGCACGGGTTCTCGCCGTCGATGGCGCTTGGTGCGACCTCTTCGCGGCGAAGGCGAACGGCGCGCCGGTCAAATTGTGCGTGACCGAGCGCGGCGGACATAGCTGGCCCGGCGGAACCAAGTCGCGCGCCGACGAGCCGCCCTCGCAGGCGATCAACGCCAACGATCTGATGTGGGCATTCTTCTCCGGCCTGTAGTAGAAGCCGCCGTGAAGCTGAAAAGGCGCCTCCTCATGCCGCCGGTGGAACTTGCTCCGGGATTTTTCGTCTCGCCCCAGATCGCGCCCGCCGATGTCGCTGCGGCCAAGGCGCGCGGCGTCACGCTCATCGTCAACAACCGACCTGAGGGCGAAGAGCCAGGGCAGCCCAAGGGCGCTGACATTGCGGAAGCGGCGAGCCGTGCGGGCCTTGCCTATGTCGCGATCCCGGTCGGCCCGACGGGCGTTTCAGAAGCCCATCTCGACGCGCTCGATGAGGCCTTGAAAGCGAACCAGGGAGCAGTGCTGGCTTTTTGCAAATCGGGCACGCGTTCGACGATCGTGCGCGCCTTCGCGCAAGCAAGAGCCGGACGCTCTCCGCGTCAATTGATCGAGGAAGCGGCGGCCGCCGGGTTCAACATCACGGGCGCTGCGTCGAAACTTGAAACCCTGGCGAAGGCGCCGCGCAATCAATAGTGAACGATGAGGCGCGCGCTCTTGGCGGCGGCCGGGATCACGACAGTCTCGGTGAGCGTCACGCCGCAATGCAGCGCGGCCATATCGCGGCCGTCGCTATCGGTCGAGCGTCCGTCCATGCCCTCGCCGCAATCGATGAAACTGCCGGACTCGCGTTCGACCGCGGAAGCGTAACGCGGCGGGGCGGTCACATAAGCGCGATCGGTGATCCCGCCCTGACTGTCTCCGAGAGCGACGCCGCCGGCGCTGGCCCCCAGCGCGCCGGCGGGCGCAACGAACCCCAGTGAGAAAGCGGCTGCGGCGGTAACGAAGTGTTTACGCTTGGTCCACATGGACCCCGTTTCGCAAGGCCCATGCCGCGCCAAGCGACGAAGCGCCCGCCGCTCACGTCCTCGCGCCTTCCCTTGTCAGGGCGAAGGGGGGCATGCTCAAAGGGCGTCCTGAAAGGGGACGAGGCGTTTTCCGAAAGCCATGTTCGACGACTTCGAAATCAACGGAAACCAGATCGTCGCCAAGGAAACCGGCGCGCAAATTCCGATTACGCGCGGCTTCTGGCTCGACGCCTGGCGGATCGCGACCTTCGTCGGCATCGTCCAGGGCCTGCGCTGGACGCGGCTTCTGCGCGGGCGCGAGCCGCGCGCGCGTATCTCATTCTTCCCGAAGAAGCCGCGGTCGTATTATGTGATCTGGCCCGTGTGCCAGCTCGCCGACGTGAAGATCGTCGATGACCCGGCCGAGGCCGATCTCCATTTCTACTTCGAGGACCGCGAGTTCCGCATGGGCCCCTTGCGCGCGCCCTCGAACCGGCCGGCCTTCAACGCCGGCTGCTACGACATCAGAAAGAGCGTCGTCGCGCGCACCTTCGAAGAGGTGTTCGGCTACAGCCTCTCGATCGACCCGCAGACCCACCGGGGACGCGCGGTTGAAAAGTCGGAACTGAACGGGCGCCATGACGGGCGGATCGTCGATTGCCCTCTCGCCGCGCCAGCCCGCGACCGCGTCTACCAGCGGCTCGTCGACAACACATTCGACGGACGGGAGTTCGTCGATATCCGCACCCCGATCGTCGGCGGCAAGATTCCGTTCGTCTACCTGAAGCGGCGCCTTGGCGATCTGCGCTTTTCCAACGAGAATCACCGTGTCGATCTTGTCGATGCGCCGGCCGTCCTTTCCGGTGAGGAACGCGCGAAGATCGCGGAATTCGCAGCCGCCATGGCGCTCGACTTCGGCGGCCTCGACGTGCTGCGCGACCGCGAGGACGGGCGCATCTACATCGTCGATGTCAACAAGACGGATATGGGACCGCCGTCCGCGCTGTCGGGGAACGCCAAGCTCGCGGCCATGCGCGGCCTTTCGGCCGCCTTCGCCGATCTTGTCGATGCGAGACGCGCCGAACGCCCCCCGGGCTGACGTTGACCGAGATCCCCTTCGTCAAGGATTTTCCCTACGCCTACGGCGAGGCGGCGCCGCTGTCGCCTTTGATCCGGCGCGTCATCGCCAAGAACCCGGGGCCCTATACCTACACGGGATCTGGAACGTATCTCATCGGCAGGGCCGGCGGGGCTCTCGCCGTTATCGATCCGGGTCCTGACGATGAGAGCCATGTCGAGGCGCTGATGGCCGCCATCGGCGGGGGCCGGGTCACGCACATTCTCGTCACGCACACACACCGCGACCATTGCGGCGGGGCCCATGCCCTGGCGCTGCGGACCGGCGCGCCGCTCTACGCTTTCGGGCCCCATCCGGAGGGCGACGCCGGCGCCGCGGTCATTGAAGAAGGCGCGGACCGGGAATTTCGGCCCCATCACCTGATCGGCGACGGCGCCGTCTTCGAGGGCGAGGGCTGGACCGTCTCCTCGGTCGCGACGCCGGGGCACCTCTCGAACCACCTCTGCTTCGACCTCAAGGAAGAAGGCGCCCTCTTCACCGGCGATCACATCATGGGCTGGGCGACCACGGTGATCGCCCCGCCCGACGGGTCCATGGGCGATTATCTGTCGAGCCTCGAGAAGCTGCTCGAGCGCCAGGATCGGCGCTATTACCCGACGCATGGCGCGCCGATCGAGAGGCCGCTCCCTTTCGTGCGCGCCGTGCGCGCCCACCGGCGCATGCGCGACGGGCAGATCCTCGATCAACTGCTGAAGGGTCGGGCCCGAATTGGCGACATGCTTCCGCACATGTATCAGGGCCTCGACAGGCGCCTCCACGGCGCAGCCGCCTTGAACGTCCTCGCCCACCTCATCCGGCTGATTGAAATCGGGGCGGTCGAGGCCGACGAGGCGCCGAGCCCTCGAAGCCTCTTCCGGCTCGTGCGCGGCGCAGACGTCTAGACCACGTTCTCCGAAATGCGATGCGGAGAACGCGGTCTGGACTCTTGAGTTGTCGCGCGTTTCTTCCGAAAACCGGACGCCGCTTTTCGGAACGCGCTCCAGGCGACGGGTTTTCGCAATCGCCGCGTTGGAGTAACAGACGCGGGTCAGCCCATTGTCAACCATGCCAGACGGGGAGTTCGAACCATGAATGTTAAGCTTGCCGCCGCCGCCGGACTTGCCGCAACACTCTGCGCCATCGCGCCGGCTGCCGCCGCCTGGAAGGTCATCGGCGCCCGGGAGGTCAAGGACCGCACCGAACGCGATTCGATCGTCCTCGAAGGCCACCGGACTTTCAACCGCATCAAGATCTGCGTGCAGAAGAACCCGGTGCACTTCATCGACGTCGATATCCGTTTTCGAAATGGCGGTCACCAGGATGTGTCGCTCGCCGAGCGGCTCAATCCGGGACAGTGCTCGCGCGTCATCGACCTTGAGGGCGGCGACCGCGACATTTCGCGGATCGATTTCGTCTACGAGGAGACGAGTTTCCGCCGGTCTCGAGCCAAGGTGAGGGTCCTCGCCGAGTAGGGCGGCGCTCGCCCGGCGGGCTTATGTCCGTGGAAAGAGGATCCGGCGCGCTTCGGCGACGAGGCGGCGCTGGACATCGGTCATCGGGCTTTCGACCTCGCCGATCTTCTCCAGCATCGCGGCGAACGATTCCCTCTCGGCGTCCGTGCAGGTCTGCGCGATCGGAGCGAGGACCTTGCGCAGGCTGTTGCCGGCGTCGTTCACCTGCCCCACAGCTACGCGCGCGAAGGCGTAGAGGCCCTGCGCCGTCTCCTCGTCGGCCGCGAAGGCTTTTCTCATTTCAGCGACGATCGCCGCCTGCTGGCGCTCGGTGACAGCGCCGTCATAGGCCGCCATCTGGTAGAGCAGGATCGCCGCCGACTCGCGCGGATCCGTCACCTGCTCGATCATCCGTTGGCCGACTTTTTTCGACCACTTGCCGCTGCGAATGAAGCCGCGCATGTCGTTGACCGCGCTGCGGCCCTCGTGCGCGGCGTTGACGAAATAATGAAACGCCCAGAACGCGCCGCCCAACGCCACCAGAAGACTGACGATTATGTGCATCGTTATCCCCTCTTGAGGCTCTTCGCTTATGACCGCCCGCGCGCCCGGAGTAAAGAAACGCCAGCCTATTTCACCGGAGATTAAGAACTCGGCAGCACCGCCGCTTCGATTTGCGACATGAGCCGGCGCTGCGCGTCGTTGGGTGGACCGTCCACGGCCGCGATCTTGCGCAGGGCGGCGATGAAATCGCGGCGCTCTTCATGGGTGCAACGCTGCATCATGGGGCCCGCAACCGCGACCGCATCCAAAGGCGTCACACCGTCGCCGTCAGCCCGCCAGCCGAAAGCGAGGAAGTCTTCGGCGGCGTCCGCGTCACCGCCGAAGAGCTCCTGCATGCCTTCGAGCAAGGCGTCGTCGCGCGCATCCGACATGTCGCCCTTGGCGGCGGCGACGCGATAGAGGAAGACGGCGGCCGCCTCCCGCGGATCCTGAAGGTTTGAGAGATCGGGCGGCGCGCATTCGGCGGCGAGCGCGGCCGCTTTCTCACGCTGGCGCCTCATCATGCGGCGCGATACCGCCAAAGCAGCGGCGCCGACGATCAAATAGACGATGACCAGTTCCATGGCGTCCTTAAGGATAAAGGCGACGTTTCGACCAGGGCGCCGTCGCTCCGGTGCGCGTGAATTGCAGCCGGTCGTGAAGTCGGAACGGCCGGTTGACCCAGAATTCGACCTGCAATGGAATCAGTCTGTAGCCGGACCATTCCGCCGGACGCGGAATGTCGCCAAGTCCGAATTCCGCTGTGCGGCGCGCCACTTCCTTCTCGAGCGCAAAGCGCCCTTCGAGCGGTCGCGACTGCGCCGACGCCCAGGCGCCGATACGCGCCGTCCGCGCCCTAGTGGCGAAATAGGCGTCCGCCTCGGCGGCGCTCACCGCCTCGACCGGACCGCGCAGACGCGCCTGACGGCGAATGGTCTTCCAGTGGAAGCAGGCCGCCGCCCGCGGATTGCCGGCGAGCTGGCGGCCCTTGGCGCTCTCCAGATTGGTGAAGAAGGCGAGGCCGCGAGCGTCCAATTCCTTCAGGAGCACCATGCGCACGTCCGGCAAGCCCTCCGCATCGACGGTTGCGAGCGCCATGGCGTTCGGATCGTTCGGCTCCTTTTTCGCCGCCAGTTCCAGCCACTCGGCGAAGAGCGCGATCGGGTCTTCGCGCGTGAACACCTCGCCCTGGTCTTCGTCGATCCTGTAGGCTTCCTCGCTGGGCGAGGCGGGAATGATCCGCATCATGTTCATCGGCCTTGAATTAACCCATCATGGGCGCGGCCCGCCTATAGTCCGGCGAGCGGCCGCGCGATACGAGCAAGCGCCATGTCTTTTAACACGTTCGGGCGGATTTTCCGCGTCACCACCTGGGGCGAGAGCCACGGCCCCGCCATCGGCTGCGTGATCGACGGCTGCCCGCCCGGCGTCGCTCTCACCGAGGCTGACATCCAGAGCGCGCTCGACCAGCGCAAGCCCGGGACCTCGAAATTCGTGACCCAGCGCAAGGAGCCGGACGCCGTCCGCTTCCTCTCGGGCGTCTTCGAGGACGACCGTAGCGACGGGCCGCGCACGACTGGAACGCCGATTTCCCTCCTCATCGAGAACGTCGATGCGCGCTCGAAAGACTACGCCGATATCCGCGACAAATACCGGCCCGGGCATGCCGACTATGTCTACGATGCGAAATACGGCTTTCGGGATTATCGCGGCGGCGGGCGATCGAGCGCGCGCGAAACGGCCTGCCGCGTCGCCGCCGGCGCTGTCGCGCGAAAAGTCCTCGCCGCGATTTATCCGCTGTCGGATATTAAGGCGTGCCTCATCCAGGTCGGCTCGTCGCAGATCGACCGAGCTCGCTTCGACTGGTCTGAAACGGCGCGCAATCCGTTCTGGTGCCCCGATGCGGTGACCGCGCCGAAATGGGAGGAGCTGCTTGAGCGGACGCGAAAGGCGGGCTCCTCGCTCGGGGCCGTTGTTGAAGTCGCCGCCTCCGGTTTCCCTGCGGGTCTCGGCGCGCCGGTCCACGGCAAGCTCGACGCGGACCTCGCCTCGGCGTTGATGTCGATCAACGCGGTCAAGGGCGTCGAGATCGGCGCCGGAATGGCCTCTGCGTCGCTCTCGGGCGAAGAGAACGCGGACGAAATGCGCATCAAGGATGGTCGCCCGCATTTCCTCTCCAACCACGCGGGCGGAATTCTCGGAGGCATTTCAACAGGTCAGGACATTGTCGCGCGTTTCGCGGTCAAGCCGACCTCGTCGATCCTCACGCCGCGCAAGACGATCACGCGCTCCCTCACCGAGACCGACATATCGACGAAGGGACGCCACGACCCTTGCGTCGGCATCCGGGCGGTTCCGGTCGCCGTCGCCATGACGGCGTGCGTTCTCCTCGATCACGCGCTTCTCCACCGCGCGCAATGCGGATAGGCTCGCCAGCATGAAGCGCATTCTCCTGATTCTTGGGGCGATCCTCGCCGCACTGGTCATCGCCTTCCTCGTTGTCCGCACGCCGGACACCAATCTCGACGCGATGATCGCCAAGTACGGCGGCGCCGACGCGCAATTCGCAGACGGCCCCGGCGGCATGAAAGTGCATTGGCGCGATCAGGGGTGCCGCGATTGTCCGGCGATGATCCTGCTGCACGGATCGAGCTCGAGCCTGCACACATGGGCGCCTCTCATCGAGCGTCTCGGCGTCGAGTACCGCATCATCACCTACGATCAGCCGGGGCACGGCCTCACCGGCCCGCATCCGATGGACGATTATTCCGCCGCCGGCATGGCGCAGGCGCTCGACGCGGTCGCGGGCGCGGCTGGCGTCGAGCACTTCATCCTCGGCGGCAATTCCATGGGCGGCTGGGTCGCCTGGCGTTACGCGCTCGCGCATCCGGAGCGCATCGACGCGTTGCTGCTGCTCGACGCCGGCGGCGCGCCCTTGCGTGCGGGCGAGAATGCGCCCCCGCTCAATCTCGGTTTTAGACTGGCGCGCATGAAGATCCTGCGCCCGCTGCTGGAGCAGGTGACGCCGCGCTCTCTGGTGAAGAAGTCGGTCCTGCAGACGGTCGAAGTCGACCGGATCGTCACAGAGGAAATGGTCGATCGCTATTGGGAGCTTTTGCGTTTTCCCGGAAACCGGCGGGCGACCGCACTTCGCAACGACACCGATCGCGAGATCGGCGTCGCGGACCGCCTCGCCGAGATCACAGCGCCGACCCTCATTTTGTGGGGAGAGCAGGACAAGCTCGTCTGGGCGAGCGCCGCAGACACGTTCGCGGAGCGCATTCCGAATTCGTCCAAAGTCATTCTGACGGGAATAGGCCACCTTCCGATGGAGGAAGCGCCTGATGAGACCGCGAACGCCATCCGCCGCTTCCTCGACGAACTCGGACCCGCCGTGAAAGACTCGCTCGAACTGGAGCCGCCGCAATGAAACTGTTCTGGCAGCCGCAGACCCGCGCCGTTCGACTGGTCTGGATGCTGAACGAGACGGGCGTTCCTTACGAAAAGGTGCTGATCGACATTCGCGATCCATCGAAACCGCGCGATCCGGAATTCGCGCTGGCGAGTCCCATGGGCAAGGTGCCGGCGCTCGCCGACGGCGAAGCGCGCCTCGCCGAATCCGCGGCGATCTGCGTCTATCTCGCCGACCAGTATCCCAAAGCCGGTCTTGCGCCGCACATCGGCGAGGCCAATCGCGCAAGCTATCTCTGGTGGATGTTCTTCACGCCGGGCGTCATCGAGCCGGCGATGAGCGAGAAGTTCCAGAACATTCCGCCCAATCGCCTGCGCAGCGGCTGGGGCGATTTCGACCAGATGATGGCGACGTTCGAAACGGGCCTCGCCAGGGGACCCTGGATCCTCGGCGACAAGTTTTCAGCCGCCGACGTGATGCTCGGATCATCGGCGGTCTTCATGAAGCAGTTCGGCCTGTTGCCGAAGAGCCCAAGCCTCGAGGCCTACGCCGAGCGCTGCCTCGCGCGCCAGGCCTACAAGGACGCGCGCGCAGTCGATGCAGCGCAGACCTGACGCTTCATCAGCACCGTGATCTTGCTGAGGAAGGCGAGCTGCGCCGGCTCGTTGCGGACGAGACCCGCCGCGTCGAACAGCGTTTCGAGATTCTGGCGGCAATAGCTCTCGTAGTAGGGCTCGTGAAAGGCCTTCGGAAAGCCGTCGAGCAAAGAGTCGAGACCAGGCTGATCGCCATACTGGATAGTGTCCACCTGAATGAGAGTCCCGCCCGGTTTGAGCAGCCGGCCGATCTCGGCGGCGACCGCATCGCGCGCCTTCGGCGGCAGTTCATGAAAGAGATAGACGCAGGCGATCATGTCGAAGGCGCCGTCCGGCAGGCCTGTCACCTCGGCGTTCGCTTCGAGGAACGAGACGTTCCGGCGCCTGCCGAGCGTCGTGCGCGCCTTGCCGAGATAGGCCGGCGACAGATCGAGCGCGGTCACATTGATGAGCGGCCAGTTCTCTTTGACCCCATCGAGAAAGGCGCCGGTGCCGCAGGCGAGGTCGAGGAGCTGCAACCCGGACGGATCGCGCGCGCCAATCGCTCGCCGGATAGCGGGCAGCGCCTGGCGCCTCATGGCGGCGGCGGCCCCGGTGAAAAGCGTCTCGACCTGCATGTCGTAGCGCTCGGCCGAGGCCGCGCTCATCCATCCGTCCGACTGGTAGTGAAAATTCTGCAGGAAATAGCGCGGATATTTGTCGGCAAGCCCGCTCTCATGGACTTCGGAGTGACCACGCACGGACTTGCGGCGCGATACTTCCTCCGTATCCTGAAAATAGTCCCGGCTGCGGCGCCACAGATCGTCGAGGCGCGGCGGGCGGAGCGCCTCGGCCGGCAGTTTGTACTGTCCCTCGTCGATGTTTCGCCAGTCGGACTTGAAGAGATCGATAAAAGCCTCGCGCAAGGCGCGCCGATCGAGCGGCGGCGCCGCTCCCTTGCGGCTCCCCGAATCGCCGACCGGCCCCATGCGCAGGCGGCCCGCCGCATAGTGCCCGGTGAACCAGGCGATGCGCGCGAGCTGCGAGGCGCCATAGGCCGCGCCCTTCGCGGCCCGGCTCAGTGTCGCCGGCAAGCCTGACATCAACGCCTCCTGAACACGCCCACAAGTTCGACATGCGGAGCGTAAACGAACTGATCGACGGGCGTCACCTCGGTCAGCTTCAATCCGCCCTGCGACAGAATTGCGGCGTCGCGCGCGAATGTCTCGGGATTGCACGAAACGCCCACCGCCAGCCTGACTCTGCTTTTTGCGAGTTCCGAGACTTGAGCCCTCGCGCCCGCTCGCGGCGGATCGAAAACGACGGCGTCATACTTGTTCAATTCAGCCGCAGAAACTGGAACCTCGAACAGATCCCGTGCGTTCCCCTTCGCCCTGATGGTCAGCCCGACGCGCTGCGCGTCCCCTGCCGCGGCGTTGAGCGCGCCGATAGCGAGCTTGTCCGCGTCGAAGCCATCGACTTGTGCAGCCCTCCCGAGCGGCAGGGCGAAGGTCCCGATCCCGCAAAAGAGATCGGCGACGCGCCTTGCGCCGGAGACAGGGGCGCCCACGGCGGCGATCAGCGCCGTTTCTCCTTCCTTGCTCGCCTGCAGGAATGCGCCGGGCGGCGGCGTCGCGGCGACGCCGTCAAAGGTCACAACCGGCGTCTCGAGCGTAAACACGGGCGAGCCATCGATCGACAGGCGGATGATGCGGCCGGCACGCGCCATTTCGATAAGACTGGCGAGAAGCGCCGGCTCGGCGAGCGTCGGGCCGATCGCATCGACGTCAATGCCGTTCTCGCACAGCGTCGCCGACAGATCGAACGCCGCCGCTCCGAGCGAGGCGGCGATCCGCTTGAGGTGCGGCAAGCTCGCCAGCAGCCTCGGGTGAAGAACCTTGCATTCATCTATACGGGCGATGTCGGACGAACGGCGCGCATTGAACCCGAGATCGGCGACGCCTTGCGACCGGCGCACCGCGAAGGTTGCGCGGCGCCGCGTCGGGGCCGCGATCCGAATGGGATCGCCGACCAACGCTTCGATCCCGACGCGCTCCAGCGCCGACACGATGCGATCGCGCTTCCAGACGGTGTAGGCATCCGTCCCGACATGCTGGAGCGCGCAGCCGCCGCATTGCAGGACATGGGGGCACTCGGGCTCGCGTCGCTGGGCGCTTCTTTCAATCCACGACACGATTTCCGCCCGGTCGCCGCGAATATCCGCGACGGCGACATCGCCCGGCGCCGTATGCGGCGCAAAGACCTGGCGGCCGCTGAATTCGGCGACGCCGTCCCCCGCGGCGCCAATCGCATGGAAGCGCAGCTCCGCGCGCTCCGGCGACGAGGCGTGCGGTCGATTATGGCTGCCGGATCGCGCCAAGCAGAAACTCCGTGTTGCCGTCGCCGCCTTCGATCGGGCTCTCGATATAGCCTATCGATCGCCAGCCTGTCTGCGCGTCGATCCATTTCGCTGCGTCATCCGCCGCAGGCGCCGCCAATCCGGGCTTCACGATTCCGCCCTTGCCAAGGCCCGATCGGCCCACTTCGAACTGGGGCTTCACCAATACGACAAGGCAGGCGCCCGGCGCCGAAAGAGCGAGCGCGGGCGGCAGCGCCTTCCGTGCACTGATGAAACTGACGTCGCAGGCGATGAAGTCGAGGGGTTCAGGGATGAGTTTCGGCGACAGGTCGCGCGCGTGCGTTTTTTCAAGGCTGACGACCCGAGGATCGTTCGCGATTCTCGAGTGGAGCTGCGCGCTGCCGACATCGACGGCGTAGATTTTCTCCGCGCCGCGCCTCAGCATGACTTCGCTGAAGCCGCCCGTCGAGGCGCCAAGATCGAGACAAATTCTTCCCGACGGCGTGAGCTTGAACGCATCGAGCGCGGCTTCCAGTTTGACGCCGCCGCGCGAGACGTAGTCGTGCACGTCGCCCCTCACCTCGATTTTCGAGTCAGGCGTCACCGGCATCGAGGGTCTTTCGGCGGTGGCGCCGTCAACGCTGACAAGTCCGGCGCGGATCGCGCCTTGCGCGCGCGCGCGGCTCGGAAAGGCGCCGAGAGCGACGAGGTGAGTGTCAAGGCGCTGGGTCATGTCGATGTCATCAGTCAAACTCCGATTGACACCCAAAAGCGCCGGGGACTAGGTTCGAACGCATCGCTTTGGGGGAATAATGCGCGCTGGTCTCGCCCGATCTGGCGAATCTGTTCTCGGCGCAGCCCCGCGCATGAACTGGCTCCTCCCGGTTTCGATAGCACAGACGGCGGCGCTCGCCTTTCTGGGGTTCTGCATCCTCGACCTCACGCAGAAGACCGACAAGCTTGCGGGCGACGCAGCGCGATCGATCTCCGAATCTTCCTCGCCAGCCCCTTCCGCTGCGAGCTATGTCCCCGCCGAAGCGCTGACTGCCGCCGACATACGCGCGTTCCTGCGCGAGGAAGTCGCGCCGTTGCGCGGCGCGAATTCGAGGAGCGACCCTGGCGCTCCCGTCACAACCGCGCCGCTGCCAACCAATACACCCGCACAAAGTGAGGTGCGACGCGAGCTTGAAGGCTATATTGCGCGCGGCCGTATGACGAGCCTCGAAGTGGAGCAGTTCCTGACGAAGGCCGCTGAGCTGCCGGCCGAGCAACGTGAGCAGATGATCAGAAAACTCACAGGCGCCATCAACTCCGGAAAGCTCGACGCGCGCCTTTGAACAAGCCTACCAGCAACCAGTCAGCAACCATAGGGAGAGACGGATGAGAAGACTGAACGCACTATTGGCGGGCATTGCGCTCGCGGCCGCATCCACAGCGGCCTTGGCCGGGTTCACGCAACCGGCGGAGGTCGATGTGATTCCGAATGTCTCCCCTGATCCGGCGGGGGGCCTCGCGCAGGGCGACATGACAAGCGCCCGCTACGATAAAGATCCAGATGTCTATATCGGCTGCGGCATCCGCAAGTTCATCACCGGCGGCGGGGCCGTCGTCTCCACCGGATTTTGCCAGGCGAGAGACGCGGCCGACCAGCAAATCGTTTGCACCACCACGAACGCCGACCTCCTCGACGCGATTTCATCGAGCGGCGATTTCGGCTTCGTCACCTTCAGTTGGAACGGGGCGGGCACCGAAGCGGAGGCTGCCGAGTGCCGCCGCATCGGCTTCTCAAACCAGTCCCTCTACCTGCCGAAGAAGCTCGATCGAAACTGATCAGGCTTCCTGGTAATGTCAAACCGGGGCGGGCTGCGAACATGCGGCCCGCCCCTTTTCGTTCGGGGTGCACAACGTTAGCGGGCGCCGCCCTGCCGAGGCGCCGCCGAACCGGTTCAACGGCGTCGCTTACAGTCTTTTACCGCCGAGCTCGCCGCTCTATCGGGGCCCGCCAAAGCCGCTCGACCGCCCCTCGACCCCATGATACGCTCACGGCGCAGTCTCGGCCTACGCTCACCGGTTTGATCCGCTGGCGGACGGTTTGGGACGATCATGGGGTGGGAAATGAAGAATCGACTGCTTGGCGCGGCCTGTTCGGGCCTTGTTGCAACTGCGCTCGTTCCGGCGGCGCTGGCCGCGGGCGCTGATAATCTTTCATCGCAAAGGGCGAGCGTCGCCCGCGCATCGGCGAGCGCGCCCTTGTCGGCCGCCTCGCGGTCTGCGCCCGAGGCTGCGGTGAGGGCTCTCGTCGCCGCGCGCGGACGGGACGCTTCGACCCTGCGCCTCGATTCAGCGGCGAGATCCGGTCGCAACGGTGTGACGCATCTGCGGTTTGTTCAGGTCATCGACGGCTATCGCGTCGCCGGCCGCTCGCTTAAGGCGAGCGTCAACGCGCGCGGCGAGGTCGTCTTCCTCGCCGACGATCTTGTGGCGGCCTCGGCCGCCGCGCGAGAGACGCCGCGCATCGACGCCCGCCAGGCGCTCAAAGCCGCCCTCACCGCGCATGGATACAAGCTCGCCGCCGATCTTCAGGAAGTGGAGCGTCTCGGCGCCCTCGCGCGCTTCGAGCAGGCTGCGATCTTCCACGCCGAGCCGACGGTCGAGCGCGTGTTCTTCGTCGATGCGCGCAACGCCTTGCGCGCCGGGTTCGAAGTGGAAACCTGGTCGGAAAAAGGCAACCGGCTGCACCTTACCTTGGTCGACGCCAGCGGCCGCGTCGTATCGTCGGAACTGCGCACCAACACCGACAGCTACAACATCTTTGTCGAGGATCCGGACAAGGGCTCGCAAACGATCGTCAGCGGCCCCGGAGCGGGCAACGCGGAATCTCCCGCGGGCTGGCTCAAGGGCCTCCAGAAGACGGTCAGCATCCGCGGCAACAACGTTCGCGCCTATCTAGACGCTGTGCCGAACAACCGGCCGGATGTCGGCGGCGTGCGCGTGACCAATGGTCAGTTCCTCGCCGTCGCCAATCTCGTCGATCAGCCGTCGACCGTCGCCAATCGCGCAGTCGCCGTTCAGAACCTCTTTTATCTCAACAACCGCATCCACGACATTCTCTACGGCTCCGGCTTCAACGAGGCCGCTGGCAACTTCCAGCTGGACAATTTCGGGAATGGCGGCGCCGAGCGCGATGCGGTGAAAGCGGAAGCCCAGGACGGCAGCGGGACCGACAACGCAAACTTCGCCACGCCGCCTGACGGCAGGGCGCCGCGCATGCAGATGTTCTTGTGGTCGGCGGCGGAGCCCGATCACGAGGTCGTCGTGAATGCGCCCCCGGAAATCGCCGGCGTCTACGACGCGCGCCGCGCCGCCTTCGGCCCCTTGCTCACCCCGACCGGCCTCACCGGAAGCGTCGTCTTGGTCAATGACGGAACCGGCGTCGGCAGCGACGCTTGCGAGGGCGGCGGGCCCGGGCTCACCGGGGCCATCGCCCTCATTGACCGCGGCACCTGCACGTTCGTCGACAAGGTGCTCAACGCGCAAGCCGCGGGCGCCGTCGGCGTCATCGTCGCCAACAATGCGCCGGGTCCGATCATCTCCATGAGCGGGTCGAACCCCAGCATCACCATTCCATCCGTGATGGTGAGCCAGGCCGACGGCGCGACGTTCATCGCCAATCTTGACGGCCTCGACGCTACGATGCGCCGCGACGCCGTTCTGCCGCCCGCGATCGACGGCGATCTCGATTCGGACATCGTCTATCACGAGTACGGTCATGGCCTCACCTGGCGCATGATCGGAACCATGAGCGGGCCGCAGGCCGGCGCGATTGGCGAGGGCGCGAGCGACGCGCTCGCTTTCCTCGTCAACGGCGACGACCGCATCGGCGAATACGCGATCGGCGACGCGGCGGGAATCCGGCGCGACCCCTATGACGGCTACCCCCGCACTTATGGCGACGCAGCCGGCCTCTTCGTTCACGACGATGGCGAGATCTATGCCGCCATCATCTGGCGCCTTCTCCAGATCTTCATCGACGATGGGAAGACCGCGGATGACCTGCTCGATCTCTTTGTCGATGGCATGAACTTCACGCCCTCCCGGCCGCTCTTTGAGGACATGCGCGACGGCATCCTTCAATCGGCGATTGTCGCTGCGAACGGCGATGAGTGCCGCGTGTGGTCGGCCTTCGCCGAGTTCGGCGTGGGGGTCGGCGCGTCAGGCGCCGCCTTCCCGACGACGGAGTCGTTCGTCCTGCCGCCGCAGTGCCAGCCGGTCCCCTGATCGGGCGGACAAAGTAAAAATCATGCGGCGACGCCGACCATCGGCGTCGCCGCATGATTCGTAAAAGCGCCTATTGACGGCGAACGACCGAAACCCGCCCTACGCTCAGCGCAGATTGACGACATTCGCCGCCAGCCCGAGCGCGTGCTTCACGCGTTCGACGATGTGCGGCGCGTTGAGTCGGGCGAAGTCGTACATTTTCGCCGGGCTGTCATGATCCTGGTAGACGTCCGGCAAGGTCATGGTGCGGACCTTGAGGCGCCCCGTATCGAGGAAGCCTTCCGCTGACAGGTAGTGCAGGACGAAGGCGCCGAAGCCGCCGACCGAGCCCTCCTCGATGGTGATAAGGACTTCGTGATTGCGGACGAGCTGCTTGATGAGGTCGTGATCGAGCGGCTTGGCGAAGCGGGCGTCGGCGACGGTCGTCGATAGGCCTTGCGTCTCCAGGATCTCCGCAGCCTTGAGGGCCTCGGCGAGGCGCGTGCCGTAGGAGAGGATGGCGACTTTCGTCCCTTCACGGACGATGCGGCCCTTGCCGATTTCGAGAACCTTGGCCGTAGCCGGCATATCGACGCCGACGCCCTCCCCGCGCGGAAAGCGATAGGCGATCGGACCCTCGTCATAGGCGGCGGCGGTCGCCGTCATGTGGACGAGCTCGGCCTCGTCGCCGCAGGCCATCAGGACCATGTTCGGCAGGCATCCGAGATAGGCGAGATCGAAGGAACCTGCATGCGTCGCGCCATCGGCGCCGACGAGGCCCGCGCGATCCATAGGAAAACGAACCGGGAGCTTCTGCAGGTCGATGTCGTGCACGACCGAGTCGTAGGCGCGCTGCAGGAAGGTCGAATAGATGGCGCAGAAAGGCTTCATGCCGTCGCCCGCGAGCCCGCCCGCGAAGGTCACTGCATGCTGCTCGGCGATGCCGACATCGTAGCAGCGGTCGGGAAATTTCTCCGCGAAGAGATCGAGGCTGGTGCCGGAGGGCATCGCGGCGGTGATGGCGACGATGCGCGGATCCTTCTCCGCTTCCTTGATCAGCGCCTGCGCGAAGACCTTCTGATAGGCCGGCGCATTCGAGGCGGCCTTGTGCTGCTTGCCGGTCGCGGGGTCGAACTTGACGACGCCGTGACCCTTGTCGGCCGCGGTCTCGGCCGGCGCGTAGCCCTTGCCCTTCTTGGTGACGACGTGAACGAGCACGGGCCCGTCTTCCATGTCGCGCACGTTTTCAAGAACGGGGATCAGATGGTCGAGATTGTGCCCATCGATAGGGCCGACATAATAGAAGCCGAGTTCTTCGAAGAGCGTGCCGCCGGTCACCATGCCGCGACCGTATTCTTCGAGCTGCGCCAGCTTGTCCTGCAGGCCTGCAGGCAGGCGCTTGACGAACTGCTTCGAGACCTTGCGGACCTTTTGGTAAACCTTGCCGGAGGAGGCGCGCGCGAGATAGGCGCTCATGGCCCCGACCGGCGGCGCGATCGACATGTCGTTGTCATTGAGAATGACAATGAACTTCGTGCCGAGATGACCGGCGTTGTTCATGCCCTCATAGGCCATGCCCGCAGACATCGAGCCGTCGCCGATGACGGCGATCGCATGGTTCTTCTTGCCGAGATGATCGCGGGCGCGCGCAAATCCGAGGGCGGATGAAATCGAGGTCGCCGCGTGCGCGGCGCCGAAGGGATCGTATTCGCTCTCCGAGCGCTTGGTGAAGCCGGAGAGGCCGCCGCCCTGGCGAAGCGTGCGGATGCGGTCGCGCCGGCCGGTCAAAATCTTGTGCGGATAGCACTGATGGCCGACATCCCAGACGATGCGGTCGTCGGGCGTATTGAAGAGGTAATGGAGCGCGACTGTCAGCTCGACGACCCCGAGCCCGGAACCCAGATGCCCGCCGGTCACCGACACAGCGTCAACCATTTCGGCGCGCAGTTCGTCCGCGAGCTGGCGCAGCTGGCTCTTCTCCAGTTTGCGCAGATCGGCCGGGACTTTCACCTTGTCCAGAAGCGGCGTTTCAATGGGCATTGACCCCTCCCCTCGAAGCGCGTCCCCGAAAAGTGCGAGCGGCCGGGGCATGCGCGACCAACATGTCCGTCCGATCCTACCGCAGTGCAGCATTGGACGTAATCGGCCTTTTTAGCCGATTGAGGGGAAATCTCTACCCAATTCTGGACGTCCTCAAGACGCAACCTGAGCGTTTTCAGGGAAAAATCGCGTCCACACGGCCACAGGCGTTAATCAATCGGCCGGAGCGCACCGTTGGGGATCTGCGCTCCCTTTCAAATGTGACCGCGGTTACTCCGGTTCCCCGCGGGACACGGCATGCAGGTTTGTAAAGGGCGTGGCGAGTCCGGACCGGCTCGGCTCGCCGTTCCTCGACACGAAGGAACATCCGGATGTCTGACTCGCCACCGAAAAAACGGGCGCCCGACGACGAATGCCTCGGCTGGGCGATCAGCCGCCGACGAAAGTGCGAACTCACGATTTCGGCGGCGCGCCTGAAAACGGGATGCATCACCTGCAACACACACAAGGAATACGAAAAGGCGCTGCAGAAGCATTTCGACATCGGCGCGTATCAGAAAGACAACAGCTATCACCGCGCATTCTTCAAAAAGCACTTTCCGGAACTCTTCGAGCCGCCCGAAAGCGCCGTACACGTTAGATTTCCGCCTCAGCCGGTCCGGATCGAACTGTCACTCCCGCCGAGTCAAAGGGCCGCCCCGCAAACCGTCGCAAAAAACCTGGTGAGAGGCTTGACGGACACATCAGACAAGCGCCCGGGGCTGGCCGAGCTTGCAGCGATTTCGGCGATCATCGGCGTCACGCTCGCCACGCTCTCCGCCATCGGCAACTGGCTGGTGTACGCAGGGCTGGGCTTCAATTATTTCACCCACGCCACCTACGCCGATCATGTGGCTGCCACGTTCGAGATGTCCCCGTGGATCATTTGCGGCGTGATCGTGTGGGTGCTGTGGCTGCTGGACAGAGCCTCGACCGCCCTGCGCGACGCGAAGGCGAACAAAGAAGACACTGCCCGAGTTTACAAAGCCAAAATTGCCGAGATCAAAAAGAGCATGGACCCGCTCAAGAAGCGAATTAGTCTGCTTCTCCTTGGCCAAGCGGCGACGCGCGCGTTGTCCAAAAATTCGTCAAAGATCGACAACAAGATTAACTCCCGCGTTGCAGCTTTGGCGGCCGAAGAGCAACAGCTTACGGACGCAGATGACGCGGCCCGGAAAGAGCTCAGCGCGGCCGATCAAATCGTCAGGGAGCGGGAAGACGACCTTCATCACGGGAAGTTTCTGGACTTCTTCACGACCTTGTTCGAGCCAAGCGGTCCGTCCAGAGCTTTCTGGATCATGTTTATCGCAATCTTTTCTGGATGCGCGATCAAGTACGTCTATCTCGCGGCGCAGGAACCGGCATATCTCGTTGAGGCGGATGGCGTGCCGCGCGACCAAAAATTCGCAGTCGTGGCGCGGCTGCAGTCCGTATTCTTTCTGCGAAGCGAGAGGAAATTAGCCGGTGCCGGCGGCCCGTCCGAGGTCGTCACGTCCAAAACGATTCCCGTCACCGAGGACAAGGAGTGGATGCGGCGGATCGTTCGGGCCGATCTGGTCAATCAGATCTTCGAGGCCGGTCTTGAAGAACAGCCGCCGCCGACCGCGGCAGGCGGCCAATCGATCACTTCCTTTTTCGTACAGTCGGGAGAGCCTGCGTCCCCGGCGACGCCGTCGGGCTTCGGTCTCACAAGCTTCTTTTACTTCGTGGACGGAGAGCCTGTCAGCTTTCCAGAAGGGACAATTCCGCTGCCGTTGTTCCCGACGAGCGTCGACGCCCAACTCATCGATGACAAGGCGACAAGGGAGGCATTTGGCGGCGTCGTCGATACGGCGGCGGACGCCTATGCCTTCGGTGCCATGTTCTTGAGTGACCTCACCTACACCACACTGGGGTATGACGAGACGGCGGAAAGAGACTCAGACAGGGCCGCCGGGCGCGCGCCGGCGGAGCGGCTGGATTATCTGAATCAGGTCGCGAAGCAACTTCAGTCTTGCCGGACTGCGCAAAGCCCGCTCAAGATCGACGTCATGGGCTTCGCAAGCCGCGACAACTTCCACGACGACGACCGAAAGAAACTGCACAACAGCGATGCGCTCAACCACGCCCTTGCTGAAGGCAGGCGGGCTACAATTCTCACCAAACTTGGCTTCGAACTTTCGAGCAGCATTCCAGCCGAGATCACGGCGGGCGCCGCCAGCACGACATCCATCCTTTCGAAATTCAAGACGCTCGAACTCGTGGGCGAAAACGACGCGTCGGTTTCGAGGCTGCCCATGAATCTCGATCTCCCCGTCGCGGAGCTGGCCAAAAGATTGAAAGAAATGCCATCGAAACTGGTGGCAACCAATGTGGCGGCGACCGGCGAGCCCAGCCGCTTTGGCTTTCGCTTCGCCAGTCACGAGGAGATGAAAAAGGCGCGGGACGGACTACGCGGCGAAGGCGCCGATCCATCAAAGGTTCAATCCCTGCTTTCGCGGTCGGTCGTCATCCGCGTGCTGCCCGGCCAAAGGTGCGTCAACGCGAGTCAGCCGGGATCGGCGACCTCAGGAAACTAATCGAATTTCGCCGGCTCGGCGCGGACCTGGCCGGTCTCCGAGACCACGATCTTCTCGATCTTTTCCTGAGCGGATTTGAGCTTCTGCTCGCAGTGGGCCTTCAGCGCCGCGCCGCGTTCGTAAAGAGCGATCGATTCCTCAAGCGGCGCGTTGCCGCTTTCGAGCTTGCTGACGATTTCCTCAAGCTCCGCGAGAGCTTTCTCGAAACTGAAGGTCGCGATGTCGGCGAGCGGCTTGGTCATGGCTGCGTTGCTACGTTCATGGGCTGCGTTTCTGGCTCGCGTGGGGGCCCCTTGGCAAGGCGCAGGCGTGGAGCCGCACCGGCAGGCTTTCATAGCCGAGCACGAAATTCGACTGGACGAGCTTTGGCGGGCTGACGACCTCGATAAAGGAGAAGCGTTTCAGCAATTCCTCCCAGAGGATCCGCAACTGCATTTCGGCGACGCGGTTGCCCATGCAGCGGTGAATGCCGAAGCCGAAGGCGACGTGGCGGCGCGCGTTCGCCCGGTCGATGACGAGCGCGTCCGGATTCTCGAAGACCGTCTCGTCGCGATTGCCGGAGACATACCACATGACGACGCGGTCGCCCTTGGCGATCTTCTGTCCCTTGAACTCGACGTCGCGCGCGGCGGTGCGGCGCATATGGGCGAGCGGCGTCTGCCAGCGGATGATCTCCGAAACCATGTTCGGAATGAGAGCGGGATCTGCCCTCAGCTTGCGGAACTCGTCCGGATAGCGATTGAGCGCAAAGACGCCGCCCGAGATCGAGTTGCGCGTCGTGTCGTTGCCGCCGACGATCAACAGCATCAGATTGCCGAGAAACTCCATCGGATCCTCGATCATGTTCCTGGTGCCCGGGTCGTGCGCGAGCAGCGAGATGAAATCGAACTTCGGCGGCCCGGCGGCGCGCTCGGCCCACAGCTTCGCAAAATAGGGGAGACACTCTTCGGCGAGGACGCGCCGTCGCTCCTCCATCGGCACCGCGTAATTGCCGACGAGGTCGCTCGCCGTCGTCATGTCCGACCAATAAGGCAGCAGCCTTCGATCCTCCCACGGAAAATCAAAGAGCGTCGCCAGCATCTGTGTCGTCAGCTCGATCGAGACCTTGTCGACCCAGTCGAACTCTTCGCCGATCGGAAGGGCGCCCAGGATCGCATCGACGCGGCTCCTGATGAGCGCCTCGATATCCGTCAAACGCTGAGGGGCGACGGCGGGCATCGCGGCCTTGCGCTGAATTTCGTGAACCGGCGGGTCCCTGGCGATAAACATCGGCGGCGCGAAATCATCGGACTGATCGCCGACGACAATGTCGCGGTTCGACGAGAAATCGTGGTGGTTGGTATCGACCGCCATGATGTCTTCGTGGCGCGTCACCGACCAGAATGGACCCGTCGGACCGGTTTTCGAATAATGGACCGGCGCCTCGTTCCGCAGGCGGCGGAACACCGCGTGATGGGCGCCGCTCTCGAAATATTCCGAGCGGCTGGGATCGAGGCCCTCGAGCGCAACGGTCAAGGGATCGCTGGCGAGATCGATCGCGGCTGCGCTCATGGTTGGGGTCTCCTCTCTTGCGCAAATGCGAGCAGCCGCAATGCGTCGATGCCCCGCAACTGCCAGGACATGCATCTGACGCCGCCACCCATGCGACACACTTTTTCCGAGCGCACCGGTATCACCTCCTTATCCGTCCACGATCTCAGTTGGTCGAGCGCCGCCCGATCCTCAGGCGTTCCAAACTGCGGAAAGTAGATGCGGGAAGGCGTGACGAGCATGTTGGTGTAGAGCCCGCAGGCTGAACCGAAACGCGCGTCGTAGATCTCATCTCCGTCATAAGGCGTTGCGATTTCATGGATGAGGACCCGGGGCAGGCCGCGTTCCAGATCGGCGCGCAGCGCGGCGGCGTATTCGGCGTCCTCCGGATAGCTGTTGACGACGATCTCGTTCGTCGCGATGAACGCCGCGACGCCGTCGGCGTGTTCAAGGCCGCCCTGCTCATCGGCTTCGATGAAGGCGATGTTAATCGCCTTCGTCAGCTTAAGGAGCATCTCGCGCGCCGCGTCTTCGCTGAGTTTGTTGTCCTTCAGGAACTTGGTGCTGACCACGACATTGCCGGCGCCGTCATCGACCCAGTTGCCGCCGTCGTTTTTGAGATCGCTTTCCGTAAATCTCAGTCCCGCCCCTTCGACAAGGTCGGCCAAGCCGTCCTGCACGCCGTCCGCTTCTTTCTGGTCGCCGCCCTGACCCGCAGCGGTGTAGCGGAACATGACCGGCGCCGCGGCGTTCGAAAGGCTGAAGTCGCGCATCCAGATGTCGTCCATTGGCGCGACGGCGACATGCTCGCGCCCAATCGCGGCGGCGTAGCGCTCGTATGAGGCCTCGTCGGTAAGGACGAGGACGTCATCGCGCATTTTGGCGGCATTGGCATAGGCGACCTGAAAATCGAAAATCTGATCCGCGACATCCGCATAATAGGAATCGCCGGCGCGCGGCGCCGCGAGGACAATGAGTTCTTTCTCATCCACGTTCGATTCTCCGGCCCGCTCGTCTCCGGTGGTCAGGCGGCAACCGGCGGCGAGCGTCATCGCGGCGCAGGCGACTACCGAGATCCTTGATTCGAAGCGCATCGATGCTTTCCAGGCCGCCGTCGCAACCCGCGCATTTTGCCACAGCGCGCGCGCCGGCGGCGCCGGAAAACGCAGTTACTCCGCCGCCTGCGGCTCGGCGGCGGCGAAGGGGCGCGACGGTTCGTAGACCCGCCATGACCAGTAGTTGTTCCCGCGATCCCTGCCCGTCCGGCGCCAGCCGTCGCTCCGGAGCTTGCGGTCGATCATCCAGTTGAGCCAGCCATGGGCGCAGAGGAGCACGTCGCCCGACCTTGAGTGTTCGATCAGGCGCCCGGCGACGGCATCGACGCGCTTCCAGGTTTCGCGGTGAGTCTCGACGCCCTTCGGCGCATAACCCAGCATCCAGAACGCCCGGCTGACGACGCCCCATTGGCCGGGGCGCAATTTCACGAACGTCGGGGCCGGCGGCGGCGGCAGCGGCGCCTCGATGAAAATCGAATCGGCGGGGATCTCACGCTCCCCCCTGGTCACCTGCCGCGCCGTTTCGACCGCGCGCTGCAGCGAAGACGAAATCACGGTCTTGGCGCGCGCAGCGATCTCAACGAGCTCGGCGGGCGGCGCCTCATCCGGGTGAAGACCGGCCTCGTCATAGCGCGCCCACCAGTCGCCATATCCCCGCGAGGAGACTTTCATGTCTCGCGAGAGATTCGGCTTGCCGTGCCGGGCGGTGATGATGCGGCCAGTCATGCTCGAAAAGTCATGCTCGAAAAGTCATGCGCGGGTGGAAACGCCTCTTGCGCCAAGTTTATGGCGCGTTTCCTACGCCTCCATCAAGGCTTTGACATGGGCCGCCGCGGAGCGGGCGAGCGCGGCGAGGTCATAGCCGCCTTCCAGCACCGAAACGACGCGCCCGCCGCACTTGTCTTTCGCGACTGCGGCGATTTCCCGCGTCGCCCAGGCGAAGTCATCCTCGACGAGGGCGAGACCGCCCAGGGGATCGGCCCGGTGCGCGTCGAAACCGGCCGAGATCACGACGAAGTCGGGACCGAAATCGGAGAGCGCCGGCAACAGCCGTTCGCCCCAGACTTTGCGGAAACCGTCGCCGCCGGTCCCGGCCGGCAGAGGCGCATTCGATATGTTGTCAAAGGCGCCGCGATCGCTCGCGCGGCCCGTCCCCGGGTATTGGGGGAATTCGTGGCTCGATGCGTAGAACGCCGCCTCGTCGTTCCAGAAGATGGCTTCCGTGCCGTTGCCGTGATGCACGTCGAAATCGACGACGGCGATGCGCCTCGCGCCATGAACGGCGCGGGCCTGATGCGCGGCGATCGCCGCGTTGTTGAAGAAGCCGAAGCCCATCGCGCGGGCGCTGAGCGCATGGTGCCCCGGCGGGCGGCAGGCGACGAAGGCGTTCTTCGCCTCGCCCGCATAGACCGCATCGACCGCCGCAACGGCGCCGCCGGCGGCGCGCAAGCCCGCCTCCAGCGATCCAGGGCTCATATAGGTGTCGGGATCGAGTTGCGAGAACCCTTCGATCGGCGCTGCGTTCTCAATCGCGCTGATAAATTCGGCGGGGTGCACGCGCTGCAGCGCCGCCCGATCGACCAGCGGCGGCGGGCGGCGTTGAAGGTCGCAAAACTCTTCGGCTGAAAGCGCCTTATCGACGGCGCGATAGCGGTCGGCGCGTTCGGGATGCCCCGGCGGCGTCTCGTGCGCGGCGTAGATCGCATCGGCGAAGAGAAGCGTGGTCATGAAGATATTTTAGTGGGGAATGGGCAAAGGGCAATCAAGTTGGCAATGAGAACGCAGCCTATGATCGCCTCACGATTTGCGAGTGCGCGGCACACTGACGGATGCGGCGGTTGTCCATTGCCCATTGCCCATTGCCCATCCAATCCGCTACAAATCCCCCATGCCGCAATTTGAAATGATCCTCGTCGATGAGGAAGAAGTCAGAGGCGCCGAGATCGCCGCCCACACAGCCGGCAAACCCTGGCGCGAGGGCAGCGGCGACGAGACCTACCGCTGCGGCGCCTGCAAGACGAAACTCCTCGTGAACGTCAGTCACGCCGAAGCGCATGGCGCTCTTGTCAGATGCGGAAAATGCGGCCGCATCAATGTCGAGCCGCACCACCACCATTAGCGGCAGAGGACTACGCGCCCCGCACCAGCGGCCTCAGCAACGCCCAGTGTTCGGCGATGGCGCGCTTGGTCTCGCGGTAACCGTCCTCGACGGCAGCGTCATATTTCTTCCAGTCCCGGAGCTCGACGCCCGGCGCATCCGGCGTGATGAGGATGTCGGGCGCGCGGCCCTTGGGCGCCAGATCGACGCGCGCCGTCGCCGAACGCATGAGAAGCGTCACGATCGGCGGCGCCTGCTTGAAGCCGTTGCGCCAGATCCACTGCACAAAGCCGGGCGGATTGAGAAAGTCTTCGGCGGAGATGGTCGCCTTGCGCGCGACATCGACGCCGATGGTGATCCCGCGATGGGTCTCGCCCATGAGGTCGGTTGGAAAATTATCGACCACCGCCCCATCGACGTAGAGCCGGTCGGCGACGGCGACCGGCGGCAGAATGCCCGGGATCGAAATCGAGGCGCGCAGCGCCCGCCGGACGAGGCCTTCGCGATGCACGAACACGGTCCCGGCCGTGAGTTCGGAGGAGACGCACAGGAACGGCGTCTTCATCTCCTCGATGAGCGTATCTCCGAAGTGCTTTTCGAGGCGCTGCTCGACCAGCTTTCCGCGGGTGAGCGCGACGACCGGCAGCACGTGGTCGCCGAGAGGATTTGAATCGACGAAGCTCTCGCGGATACGACGCTCGATGCCCTCGTCGCTCCAGCCCATGGCGGCGCAGGCCCCGACGATCGCCCCCATCGAGGCGCCGGCGATGAAATCGATCGGGACGCCCGCTTCGCGCAGGGCCTTGATCGCGCCGATATGGGCGTAGGCGCGCGCGCCCCCGCCCGACAGGACGAGCCCGACGGTCTTGCCCGCGATCGCTCTTGCTATGCGCGCGGCGTCAGCCTCGTCAGCCCAGTGAAAGACCCTGCTGGCCCCGACAGCGTCCGACCAGTCGCGAACGGCGGCGGCGACCGACCCTTCGTGCAACATCACGAGATCGACGAGGCGGAACTTTTTGGCGGGCGAGTTCGCGTCGAGGGTCAATGGAAATGGCCGCGGCGGCCGCGCATCGCGGCGCGCGAAGACGAAAAACCGATCCGCGTGCCGCAGCGTGAAGCGGTAGAGAAAGGTGTCCCCGACCCGCGTCGCGAGGAGGACGACGTCGCACGAAGACTCCAGCTCCTCGAATGCGCCGGGGGTCAATTCGGCGTCCGCCTCGCCGAGCCGGCGCACGCTGAGGCCGAGGCCCTCGATGATCTTCGCGATCTCCCTCGCGCGCGCCTCGATGTCGATCGAGGGCGAGGTGGCGATCAGCGCAAAGACGCGCGGGGCGGAGCGCAAATAGCTTGCCTGCGGATGGCGCGCGCGGAAAAGCACCGAGCGCGCGAGCGCCAGCGCGAGGTCGGCGTCGCGCTCCATGATGTCTTCGACTTCATCGCCCGCGAGCGAAACAATCTCCGTGTCGCGGAGCGCGTAGACGGAGGCCGAGTGCGGCTCGCCGGAGAGAAGCGACATCTCGCCGACCGGCTCGCCCGCGCGCACATAGCCGACGACGTCCTCGCCGGCATTGGCGTTGCGCACCACGATGAGGCGCCCGGACAATACGAAGAACAAGGTGTTGGAGCGCGAGCCCTGGCGGAACAATTCCGACCCGCCGGCGAGGGAAAACCACGAGCCGCGCTCGGAAAAGCGCCGGATCGAATGCTCGTCGAGCGCCCGAAAAAAGCTGAATTCGCGCAAGCGCCCGCTGAGCCAGTCCATATCCCGAGACTTATCGGCTGTCGGGCGCAACCCGCAAGCGCAGGCTGTTCAAGCTACTCGACGGCGTCGTCGATGCCGAGGAGCCGGGTGATCGAGGCGATGCGCGGATTGCCGTCCCAGTCCCAATAGCGAAGCACCGCGCGGCTGAAGTCGCGCGCCATGATGTCGAACACCGCAAGAAGCCAGTCGGCGCGCGCCGGGTCCGTGCGCTCGCCGCTCGCGTTGACCAGCGAGAAGAAATCGTCGCGCGACAGACCGAGGCTCTTGCACATGACGGCGAACGGTTCGCCGCCCGGATCGCGCAGAATGCGCGCCGCGAGTTCGCGCGAGATGCCCGAGACCATGGCCACCGCGTGGACGATCTCCTGCGAGGGGTATTTCAGCGATGCCTGCACCGTCTTTCTGACCACATCCATCGACACCGCCTCGCCGTTGACGCCGCGGGGGCGATGCCGGCGATCGAGCATGTTCAGCAGCTCCTTGACGAAGGGGTCGCCATTGGGCTGCCTGAAGACGCGCGGATAGAGATCGTTGAGCGCATCCTGAATGATGGTGCGGTCGAGCGCGTAGCGCGTGAGAATGCGCCGGCGCCGCTCGGTGTCGACCCACCAGAACATCATGAAACCGTGGGCGGGTTCGAGTTCTCTCCGACGCAGCAGGAGCGCCTGCAGCTCCTTGTCCTGCGTCGATCTCGAAACGAGGATGTCGATGGCGCTCGGCGAGAGCGTGAATTCCTCCCGCCGCAGGAGAAGCCTCGCGATCTCCGGCTCGTTGAAGGAGACGAGCACGTCGGCGATCGACGTCGTGAGGCCCACCCGGCGCGCGATCAGCTCGCGGTGCACGGTCGTACCCTCGCGCGCGCACTCTATGAGAAGCGCTTCGGGCAGATGGTCTGCATGCTGAATGATGGCGCCGGCGACCGACGGCTCGTCGAGGAGGAGGAGCCGGACGAGCGCCGGCGGCGCTTCCGATATGCGCGCGATGCGCCGTGCGATCTCGATGCGCAGGGGCTCCTCGACCTTATCGACCACCTGGAGGAGCACATCGCCCGTCAGCGCGCGCTCATTGGCCGACAGGCGGTTCGCCGGCAGCACGACAATGTCGATGAGCTTGCGGACCATCAGCTCGCGCGGCGTGCTTTGCCGCGCGACCGGGGGCGTCAGCCCGTCCACGGGAGCTGGGGCGGCTTCCTCGCCGCCCGCGGCGGGACCAGCCGTCGCCGGATCAAGCGTCGCCATCAGGCTTCAACCCTTCCAAAATCTCAAGTTTTTCGGAAGCCGTTGTAGCGCCGGCGCCGTTAACGATGGATTTCGCCCGTTTTTGTGGAAGACCGCCGCGCGCCGGCCTGCTAGGGTCTGCCCCTGTCCCGGGTCGGGACAGGTTCGTCGGGTCCATTGCTTGGGGGATTGTTCCTGTGTCGCCAGTTCGCTTCTTGCCGATCGCAGCCGCCATCGCCCTCGGGGCCTGCGCCAGCAGCGATTACGCCCGTTACGCGGAAGAGCCGGGCTTTCAGAGCGGCTATGGGGACGGCTGCGTCACCGCGACGGAGTCTGACAAGAGCTTTTCGACCAAGCGCGAGCGCGACGACTTCGCCTTCGAGAGAGACAAGGCCTACGCCGCCGGCTGGCGGCAAGGCTACCTCCAGTGCGGCGGCAACGAGCGCCAGCCCAATGACGGCGGCCGCGTTCTGGGCGAAGACAACGAATCCCTGCGCTGACCAAGCCCGTCCGCACCTATCGCGACGGCTCAAGCGCGCAAGTGTCTGCGCGGCGCCGATATGGCGGATCGCACTCCCAGCCGGCGCCCAGATAGTCGAGGTGGGCGTTCACCGGAACGTCGATCTCGATGCAGATCAAGCCCGCGGCGCGAAAGCCGCGTTCACAGGACCATCCCTCGCCATAGGTCAGGTCGTCGAGGAAAGCGTGGTCGGGCGTGACGATTTGAACGCAGGCGCCATCTTCCTGGCGAAACCCCCGTTCGCATCCCAGCCCCGTCCGTAGGCTGAGTTCACGAGGAAGGCGTTCGCGGGCGCTGACACCGGCGCACAGGTCTCGCCAACCCGGCGGTGGGCCGGCGCGCACTCCCAGTCTGTAGCAAATCGCGAATGCACCGCGAAAGCGTTCGCGGGAATGACGACCGGCAGGCAGGCCTCGCCTTCCGCCCGGTAACGGCGGCCGCAGCGCCAGCCGCCTTGCGCATCGAGATAGGCGTTCGCCGGAACCTTGATCGCAAGGCACGCCTCGGCCCGCCGTTCAAAACCGCGGGCGCACTCCCAACGATCGCCGCTTGAGGTGAGGTACGCGTTTGCTGGCGGCGTCACGAGCGCGCAGGCGCCGTCAACGCGCTTGAACCCGCGCAAACAATTCCAGACGTCCCCGTAGCTGGCATTGGTCGGGTAAGCGTACTCGGGAATCGCGGGCGTGAGGCAGGCGCCATCGACCTCCCGAAAGCCGGGATCGCACGTCCAACCCTTGCCGAAGCTGGTAGTGGACGCGTTCGCGGGAGCTTCATCGGCCAGAACGCCCGGGCTCTCCAGCCCAGCACAGACGATCGCCAGAATGCGGACGCCGCGCGCAGCGCCTGCCAGCCAGCCGAACGGCGGGCGCGCTCCTGTCATGCGGCGAGCGGCTGCCGATCCCGAAGCATCACCGCGAAGAGCTCGCGCGGGCAGACTTCGAGATTGTGCAGCACGCCGGCCAGACCGCCATTGACGCAAACTCTGATGCTTGTGTGGGTCTCAAAGTTCCAGAAAAACGGAAACGACCAGACAGGCCGGTCTCGCGTCTCAACGCTGTAGGTCCCTGACGGTTGGGCGCCCTTGAGGCCCTTCAGTCTGAACGGGCGAAGGAAGGTGATGTGGGAGGATACTGTCTTGCCGCGCAATGCCGGGCCGCCTTTCGAGGAATGACGCCGGGGCATGTAGGGCGACGGCGATGGGACGGCGAACAGGGGCGGAGGATTCCGCCCCTGCTCCGCGCCTCAGGATTTCGGCGCTTGAACCTTCGGATCCTGCGGCCCTGCCGGCGTCGCGGGATCTTTATCGGATGTCGCCGATGAATCGTTCGCAGGCCCGATGACCGGATTTGCGGGCGGTTCCGTCTTCAGGACAGGCGTCTGCGGAGAGGTCGAATTCTTATTGATAATCATTAATGTTTCCTTCAAAAAAGCCGGCGTTTCTGGAGACCATGACATAATCTTTATCCTGATGGATTCAATGTTGAATTGTGATTTCTGACTTTTATTTATTGCAAAACTGATTTCACGTTGACAGCAGCGCGGAATGGGTCGCCGAAATTTGGCGGGGCAGCTGCGCCGCGAGCGGGTTTCAATCCGCGAGCTTCAGCCGCATGCGGTCGAAGACCTTGAGAACGCCCGCCAGCTCGTGGCCGCGCTTCAAGATCATGCCGGTCATGGTGACGACCATCCATTGACCTTGCCGCGCAGCCAGGCGCGGGCGTTTTTCGATGCGGTAGATCGGAACTTCGCTGGCGCGCCGGAAGACGGAAAAGACTGCGCCGTCCTTCAGATGATCGATGGCGTAATCGCGCCATTCGCCGGCAGCGACGAACTGGCCGTAAACGCCGAGGATGGTCGAAAGCTCTTCGCGCGTGAACACTGCCGCCGCAGGTCGCTGTGCGGCGGCGGCGCTCTCCCCGGCTTCCATGGGGCGATGATGGCGCGAGGCGCCGCAATGAGCAATAGGGCCATGCGCCGGCGAGGCTCGCAGGGCTCGAATCCTGCCCTTCTCCCGCCGCAATCCGCCCCTCAGCGCGCCTTAATTTTTGATGAACCTCGATCTTGCCGGGCGGTGAGCACGACGGGATCTGGCAATTTCCGGATTTTTCAACGCCCCCAGCCCCCGGGAACCCTGAGACCCGCGCGGAGCCGCCCGGCGCCTTAAAAGGTTCAGGTTGTGGGTTTTAGGTGTTAGGGAGCGCGGGGGCGTCGCTCCCTGGCGCCTGAACCCAAGCCCTCATTCCTTGACCGCCGTCCTCTCCGTCGCCCTACCCGTTTTCGCGGTCATCGCAGCCGGCTTCATCGCCGGGCGCATGAAACTGGCGTCTGCGGACGATTCCGCCGCCCTCAACCGCTTTGTCTTCCGTTTCGCCATGCCCGCCGCGCTCTTCGGCCTCATGTCGGGCGCGAGCGGCCTCAAGGCCGAGGACGGCCTCATCGCGCTCGCCTACGGCGCGCCGGCGCTCGCCGTGATGTTCGGCGCTTATTTCCTTGCACGGACAATGTTGCGGCTCGACGCCCCGACGGCCGGCGCGCACGCCTTCGCCTCCACCATGGGCAACGCGGTCTTTCTGGGCCTGCCGATCGCGCTCGGCCTCGACGGTTGGGGCCGGCCCTTTGTCGATCTCATGCTCGTCGAGGGCATTCTCGTCATCGGCGTCGGCGCAGCGCTGATGGCGGCGCCCGAAAAGGGGCCGCGCCGCCTCGATCTCGCGGGCGTCTTGACGCGCCCCTTGAAGAACCCGCTCGTTGTCGCGGCGCTCGCCGGGTTCGCCGTCGCTTCGGCCGGGATCGCGCTGCCGGGACCGGCGCGCTCCTTTTTCGACATTCTCGGGCGCGCCGCAGGACCCGCCGCGCTCTTCTCGCTCGGCCTCTTCCTCGCCGCCCGGCGAGCGGCGATCCTGCCCTACGCACCGAACATCGCCGCGATCGCTTCCTTCAAGATGGCCCTGTTGCCCGCGCTCTCGCTCGCGCTCCTGCACTTCCTCGGCGTCGATGATCCGCACTACCGCGGGGCGCTGGCGCTCTTCACCGTCGTCCCGACGGCGGTCAGCGCCTTCATCATGGCGAGCCAGTACGGGCGCTATGTCGAGCAGAGCGCCGCTGCGATCGCGGTCACCACGGCGCTGTCTCTCGCTTCGATCAGCGCCGTGCTGATCCTCTTTGCGTGAGGCGCATTTTGGGCGCGGCCTCAAAACAAAAACGCCCCCGCACAGCGGAGGCGTTTCAGCATTCGTTTGCAGACGGCCTATTTCATCGGCTTCAGCTTGTCGTTTTCGATCCAGCCGGCGTTGCCGTTCTCGTCCTCGATCTCCCACCACATGCCTTCCTTGGCGCCGAGCGGATAGACCATGTCGCCCTGCTCAAGCTCGCGCACCGCGCTCGACGAGGCCGACGGCGAGCGTCGCATCGTCACCTTCGAGGCGCTGACCTTGAACGCCTCCTTGGGCGCCGCCGCCGCCGCTTCCGCCGGAAGCCCGCCGAGCTGGCCGACGATCTGGCGATAGGCGTCAAGGAATGCGTAGGTCACGACCTTGCCGACTTCCGTGTCCTCATAGCCGCCGCCGACTGCGCCGCCGAAGCCGTAGCCCGCCCCCGCGGCGAACCCGATGTCTTTCTTCGAGGCCGAGCCTTCAGCCGTCGCCTCGATCTCGGAGGTGCGGGTATTCATCAGTGTCAGGACGGTTTGCGCTTCGACGCGCTTGGTCTTGACGCCGCCGATGAGCCCGCCGACCCGGCCGCCGATGACGGCGCCCGCGACGCCGCCGACGGCGCTGCCGCCGGCGTTCGAATCCGTG
>JBEBFW010000006.1:0-35683 GCA_040081755.1 Parvularculaceae bacterium | reverse complement strand
GGGGGGGGGGCGCTGAAAATCCCGCCAGAACCTGAGAATGCGACTTAGAAGCATTCGCAGAAAAGCATAATCTGCTCACGAATTAACCATGGGAGCCCAGTAAGTCGGCAACCAGCAGGGGAAATGACCCTGACTTATCCTACACCTCGCCGGCCGAATTATGATCGTGGAAGTCGATCGATTGGCGGTCGGCGATTGGCGGACGAAAGGAAAGGAGCAAAGCAGGTGCCGAACAACAACAGAAACACAATCGGCGCGCCCGCGCGCCCTTCACTCGGCCGCCAGCTTGTCGGCGTTGAACTGCAATTCGGCGAGGCGCGCATAAAGTCCGCCGCGGGCCATCAGCTCACGGTGCGTCCCCTGGTCGACGACGCGCCCCTCATCCATCACCACGATCTTGTCAGCCGACAGGACAGTCGACAGCCGGTGAGCAATGACCAGCGTCGTCCTGTCCCTCGAAATGCGCTCGAAGGCGTCCTGAATGGCGCGCTCGCTTTCGGAATCGAGCGCCGACGTCGCCTCGTCGAGGAGAAGGATCGGGGCCTTGCGCAGGATGGCGCGCGCAATGGCGAGACGCTGGCGCTGGCCCCCGGACAACGCCGTCGCATTGGCGCCGAGCGAGGTCTGGTAGCCGTCGGGGAGCGCCGCGATGAAGTCATGGGCGTTGGCCGCCATGGCGGCCTCGCGCACGTCCGCATCGCTCGCATCGGGGCGGCCGTAGCGGATATTCGCGGCGGCGTCGCCGGAGAAGAGAGGCGCGTTCTGCTGAACGACGGAGACGGCCGCGCGCAAGGCTGTCGGGTCGAGGCTCTTGATGTCCATGCCGTCAATGAGAATGCGGCCCCGTTGCGGATCGTAAAAGCGCAGCAGCAGCTGGAACATGGTCGATTTGCCCGCGCCCGACGGACCGACGAGGGCGACCGTCTCCCCGGCGGCGATCTCGACGCTGACGCCTTTCAGGGCCTGTTGATCCGGGCGCAGAGGATAGGCGAAAGCGACTTCATCGAAGCGGATGGCGCCCTTGATCGGCGAGGGGAGCCGCCGCGGATTGGGCGGCGCAGCGATGTCGGGTGTTGCGGAGAGGAGCTCCATCAGCCTCTCGGTCGCGCCGGATGCGCGCATCACTTCCGCGTAGGTCTCGGTGAGGAACCCCGCGCCGCTGACCGCGATGAACGCGTACATGACGAACTGCGTCATCGTGCCCGCCGTGATGGCGCCCGCCTGCACCTGCACCGCGCCGTACCAGAGCACGGAAATGAGGGCGATCAGCACCGCGGAAAACATGATCGCCGTCATCATCGTGCGCACGCCGATGCGACGGAGCGCGACCTTGAAGGTCGCCTCCGCGGCGCCGGCGAAGGCGGCCCGCTCTTCGGGTTCACGCGTGAAGGCCTGGACTGTCTCGATGGCGGAAAGGGATTCGCCGGCCCGCGCGGATGCGCCCGCGAGGCTGTCCTGGCTCGATCGCGACAGGCGCTGCACGCGCCTGCCGAAGAAGATCGCCGGCGCGAGGATAAACGGCCCGACGGCGAGCACCATGAGCGTGAGCTTCCAGCTCACCGCCATCATCAGGGCGATCGCCCCGAGCGTGGTGGCAAAGGTGCGGATCGCGACGGAGACCGACGATCCGACCAGCGTCTCGATGAGCGTCGTGTCCGTGGTGAGGCGCGAGAGCACCTCGCCGGTGCGGACGTTTGCATAGAAGCCGGGGCTCAGCGTCATCAGGTGATTGAAGACCGCGATGCGCAGATCCGCGACCACGCGCTCGCCCAGCCGGCTGATGAAATAGAAGCGCGCGGCGCTGGCGAGCCCGAGGCCTGCGGCGACTGCGATGCCGACAAGGAAATATCCCGACAAATCCCCGCTCGCCGAAAAGCTGCGGCACGCGGCGTTCGTTGGAGTGCCCGAGAAGCCGCAATCGACCAGCAGCCGGAAGGCGGCGGGCATGAGGAGGGTCAGCGCCGACGCTGCGATCAAAAATACGACGAAGCCGGCGAGGAGCCCCGGATAGCGCAATACGATCGGAAGGAGCCGCGCCAGCGGCCTCAGCGATTTGGCCTTCGCGCGCGAGTTCGCCTCGCGGTCGATTTCGGCGGCGAAGGCGCTGCCTCGCGCCTCATCGACGGCGTCGCGCCGGGCCGTCGGGGAGGGATCTGACATGGAAGGTCCTTGTGGGCTCAGACTGGATTTAGGGCGCGGCGCGCCCGGCGCAAACGATATTCCGCCGCCTTGCCGGTCCCCGCGCCTTGGCGTAGAGAGCGGCCCTTCAAAAGACGCCGGTCCTTTCCCAGATGGGGCCTGCCGCAGCGGAAGCTCCCATGGTCCCCGTCATTCTCGCCCTCCATTCGATCATCATCCTATCCCTCATCGGGGTCGTGCTTTTGCAGCGCTCCGACGGGGGAGCGGCCTTGAGCGGGGGCAATTTCATGACGGGCCGGGGCACGGCGAACGCGCTGACCCGGACCACCTCAATCCTCGCGGCGCTGTTCTTCACGACCTCGATGGGGCTGGCCATCATCGCCGCACGGGGCGAAAAGGAGCGTTCGGTCATCGACGAGCTGACGGGCGCTGTCGGGACCTCCGGCAAGGCCCCGACCTCGACCGACGATCTCCTGAAGTCCCTGGGCGCCGAAGAACCCGACGCTGCGACGCTCGACGAACCGGCTCCCGCGACCCCTGCGCCATCGACCGCAACGGGCCCCGCGCCGGACCTTTCGTCTTTGGGGGCGCCTGCGGCGACCGAGCCCCTGCCGGCGACGCCGCCCGCGACCGCGGAACCGGCCGCGACCGAGCCGGCGCCAGCCGAAGAGACCCCGCCGCCCCAGTAACGAGCCGCCTCAGGTCGTTTCCCCGCGCAATTCGCCTGCGCGCGGCCGTTTCGGCCTTTTCCCCAAACGTAGCCCGCGGAGATAAATCGCGCGGCTCGATTGCCCTTTGTCCGAAGCGCGCTATGACGGACTTCCATGGCGCGGTACATATTCATCACCGGCGGCGTGGTTTCCTCCCTTGGGAAGGGCGTTGCGGCGGCGGCTCTGGCCGCCCTGTTGCAGGCGCGCGGCTACCGGGTTCGGCTCAGGAAGCTCGACCCCTATCTCAACGTCGATCCGGGGACGATGAGCCCCTATCAGCACGGCGAGGTGTTCGTCACCGACGACGGCGCGGAGGCCGATCTCGACCTCGGGCACTACGAGCGCTTCACCGGCGTTTCGGCGAGCCGGGCCGACAACGTCACGACGGGGCGCATCTACTCGACCATCATCGAGCGCGAGCGGCGGGGCGATTATCTCGGCGCCACGGTGCAGGTGATCCCCCATGTGACCGACGCCATCAAGGCGTTCGTTCTCTCGGATCCGGGCCCGGCCGATTTCGTCATCTGCGAGATCGGGGGCACGGTCGGCGACATCGAGGGCTTGCCGTTTTTCGAGGCGATCCGTCAGCTTGGCAACGAGTTGCCGCGCGGGGACGCTGTCTACGTGCATTTGACCCTGATGCCCTTCATTCCGTCCGCTGGCGAACTGAAGACCAAGCCGACTCAGCACTCGGTCAAGGAGCTGCGCTCGATCGGCATCCAGCCGGACGTCCTACTTGTGCGCGCCGACCGCAACATTCCGCCATCGGAGAAAAAGAAGATCGCGCTCTTCTGCAATGTGCGCCCCTCGGCGGTGGTGCAGGCGCTGGACGCCCGCACGATCTACGAAGTGCCGCTCATGTATCACGCCGAGCATTTCGACGACGAAGTGCTGGCGGCCTTCGCCATCAAGGACGCGCCCGCGCCGGACCTCGCGCGCTGGGAGACGATCGTCGAGCGCATCATGCGCCCCGACGGCGAGGCGACCATCGCCGTCGTCGGCAAGTACACGGTGTTGAAGGACGCCTACAAATCCCTGATCGAGGCGATCGCCCATGGCGGCATCGCGAACAATGTCCGCGTGGCGATCAAATGGATCGACGCCTCGGTCTTCGAGAGCGAGGAGATCGCCGTCTCGGAGCTGGAGGGCGTGCACGGCATTCTGGTGCCGGGCGGGTTCGGCGAGCGCGGTTCGGAGGGGAAGATTCTCGCCGCCAAATTCGCTCGCGAGCGCGGCGTTCCCTATTTCGGCATCTGTTTCGGCATGCAGATGGCGGTCATCGAGGCGGCGAGAAATCTTCTTGGCGAGCCGACAGCGACGTCTTCAGAATTCAGCGCGGCGGGCAAGGCGATCGTCGGCCTGATGACCGAGTGGACGCGCGGCAATGCGCGGGAAAAGCGCAAGGAGGGCGGCGATCTCGGCGGCACCATGCGGCTCGGCGCCTATGCGGCGATTCTCCGGCGCGCCAGCCGTGCGGCCGAGGCCTATGGGTCGCTCGAAATCTCGGAGCGGCACCGCCACCGCTACGAAGTCGATATGGCGTGGGCGGATCGTCTTGAGAGCGCCGGCGTCATATTCTCGGGCGTCTCGCCCGACGGCAATCTCCCGGAGATTCTCGAAATCCCGGACCATCCCTGGTTCGTCGGCGTGCAGTTCCATCCGGAGCTCAAGTCGCGCCCCTTCGAGCCGCACCCTTTGTTCGCGGCCTTTATCAAGGCTTCCGTGGAACGCTCGCGGCTCGTTTAGTTCGCCGCGCGTTCTAACCGAAAACCGCGCACCCTTTTCGGAAACGCGCTCCAGGTCAGCGGGCGGGCCTTGCGAGCGCCAGCGCCAGCAAGCCAAGGAACGAAATCCCGCCGCCGATCGGCACAAGGACGATCACGGGCGGGCGCTCGCCTGTGAAGGCGATGAAATAGAACATCGCCATCGAGGCCGTAGTTCCGGCCGCGATCAGCAGCGAGGCGAGGCGCGCCTTCGTTCCGATGGCGGAGATCATCAGCACAAGCCCCTGCAGCGCCTGCCAGGCCGAACCGACGCGAACGAATTCAAGCGCGTGCGCGTCCAGCGCATCGCGCAAGGGATGCAAGGTGAGGAACAGGACGGCGCCGCCGATCAGGGCGTGCACAACGCCGGCAATCCAGATAAGGCGCATCGAGATCATCCCCTTGAACCAGGTTTCCAGAAATGCGAGTCGGCAAATTGGTCCAGATTCCCCGGTTTGTCGCGCGTTTTGACCGAAAACCGCGCACACTTTTCGGAAACGCGCTCTTGTCGCCGCGAAGCCGTCGCGGCCAGTCTGCCTCGGCGTTCCCGCGTCTTCCACCCTGAAATTCAAGCGCCCCGTCGCAAACCGGCTTGCCGCCCGGGGGCGCCCGGACGACTTCTTGAGGGCCGCGGCTTTTCGGGTTGGGCGTATTCGCTGCGGCGCAAAAACCAGAAAACAGCCAAGGGAAAAATCATGACCGCTGCAAACAGAAACCTCGCCGGATTTTCGCGCTTCGGCGCGGCCGCGCTCGCCGCCGCCTTTCTCGCCGTCGCCGCGCCGGCTGAGGCGAGGGAAGTGACCATCGAGATCGATCGCGACGTCATCCTCGGCGGCGACGGCGACCTTCTCGAAAAACTCATCGCCCTCGACGCCGAGGGCATTGCGGAAATGCGCGCCGACATGGCCGAGGCCCTCATCGACATCGACGACGCGATCGGCGACATCAAAGAGGCGCGCGAGGAGATCAACGAAGAGGCGGGCCTCGCCCGCTTCATCGTCAAGGTCGCCTTTGCGACGGCCCGCTCAACGGCGAAGGCCGCGATCAGCGAGGCGATGGAAGACGCGCGCCGCGAGGTCGATGAAGCGGAAGCAGACCTCAGGACCGCCGGCGTCAGCGCGGACGAGCGCGTCGAAACGCAAGGCGCGATCGACGGCCTCAGAACGGACCTTGCGGCGCTGGAGAAAGCGCTGGCGAGGCTGATGGCGGAGCTGCATGTCGATTGAAGGAAGACAAGACGGCCGAGGGGGAGGGCGCGCGTCGCGCCCTTTTTCCCTTTTCGATCTGAAAGCGAGTGGCTCCCCTTCGTGAATACGTATCGAACCCTATGTCAGGCGCCGGATGCTGAGTTTCGGGCGATCTTGCAGGAAATCGGCCCGATCATCCGAGGTTCCGGTCCCTGTGACATATAAGGGAGAAACCGCCTCGCTTCATGTTTGGACGGGTTTCCACATGCGCCAGTCGATTTGGCCTTCCAAGCTAAAGACGAGGGTTCGATTCCCTCTACCCGCTCCAAATTTCATATATTTTTCAATGGACTACAGAGTGCGCCGAATCGGCATTCTTGGAATTTGAATCTCCGCTAGCAAACCGCTAGCAATTTGCGGAACAATTTCGCCAAGTTGGGAAATGTTGGTCGTATGTGACGGCGATCAACGATGGACACAGCTGTCGATGTCGAAGCAGTCGGCGTGGGCGCAAAAACGCATATCGAATTCCTGAGCTTTCGAAATGCGGATTACTATTCGACCCATGCCCGCCATTGGGCGCCAACCGCGCGATCGTCAGAACCAGCCGTGACGTTTCGTTTGAAGCTCATTCAAGATCGACTTGAGCGCCTTTTGTCAGCCCCGAGTTAGAGTCGTTCCCGGCGATCCGTGACGGGTTTGGAGGTCGAGAGAGAGTCTCGCGGCCGCCCGTCGCGGAGATTTCCCATGTGCAGCACCCAAGTCCTCGACGCCCGGCGCGATGCTTCCGGCGGCTACAAGGTCGATCCGAGCCGCGGCACGCGCGTCGGCCGCGTTTCGTCCGAATGGTTCTCACGTCCCGATGACGAGCGGTTTCTCTCGCTCACCGATCTCTATGCCGCGGTGAAAGGCCGCGCCGCGCGCAGCCGGACGCGCATGGTCGAAAGCGCCGCGATCCGGGTCGAGGCCTCGCGCGACGACGCCGAGCGCCTCGCGCTGCGGCTTCCGGAGAACGACGAGGCCGTCGCGCCGACCCATTGGTCCTTCGGCCAACTCGCGAGCCTCGTCGGCGCGCCGGCGGCGTATCTGCGCCAGCTCCCGGCGCCTCTCGCCGCGATCAATCTGCAATACGGGCTCACGTCGCATCGCGCCGAGCAGGTGAAGACGCTTGAAACTGAGGATGGCCGCACAGAGCTCCGCGCCGTCACCGGCCCCGACTACGGGCGCATCTACGACCACGAGCTTGTCGCCGCCGTGCAGAAGATCGCCGGCGATGGCGTTGGCGACACGCGCTGGAAGGTGCCGGGCGTCCTCGACTGGTCGACCGGCGTCTACAACCCCAATGTCGACATCAGCGGCGAAACGACGACGCTCTATGCAAGCGACCGCGACGTCTTCCTGTTCCTCGTCGATGATTTAAATCCGATCGAGGCGGGGCGCCTCCCCGACGGCTCGCCGGATTTGTTCTTCCGCGGTTTCTATTGCTGGAACTCGGAAGTTGGCGCAAAGACGCTGGGGCTCGCCTCCTTCTATCTCCGCGCCGTCTGCCAGAACCGCAATCTCTGGGGCGTCGAGGATTTTCAGGAGATCGTCATCCGCCACTCCAAATACGCCTCTGACCGCTTCGCGCGCGAAGCCGCGCCGGCGCTGACGCGCTTTGCAGAATCGTCACCAATGCCCTTCGTCAACGGCATAAAGGCGGCGCGCGAGAAGATCATCGCCCGGAACGACGAGGACCGCAGCGACTTCCTGAAGAAGCGCGGCTTCTCGAAAGCCGAGACCGCCACCATCATCGAGACCGTCCTCGCCGAGGATGGCCGTCCGCCCGCCAGCGTCTTCGACTTCGTGCAAGGCATCACGGCCGTCGCGCGAGGCAAGGCGCATCAGGATGCGCGGTTGGAGATGGAAGGGCGGGCGCGGGCTTTGCTGGCTTCAGCCGTATAGTCGCCGCGTCGCAATCATGCGCGGCGTGCGCGCTTGACAAGTTGTCTCGTATAAGAGACAATAGGTCTCAATGGTCGAAGTCCGGCAGACGGATGAATTTGAAGCTTGGTTCGCTAACCTCCGTGACCGCGTCGCACGCGCGCGGATTACGGCGCGCATCCGGCGTCTGTCGCTCGGCAATCCTGGAGACGTCAAACCCGTCGGCGCCGGCGTCTCGGAAATGAGGGTCGATTACGGCCCGGGCTACCGAGTTTATTTTATCGGCCGGGGAGAAGCGTTGGTGATCCTCCTTTGTGGCGGCGACAAGAAAACCCAGGATCGCGACATCAAGGCTGCGGTCGCGCTGGCGAAAGAGACGGAGTAAAAAATGACGCGCAAAACAAAAATCTGGAACGCGGCCGAAACGCTTGAGACCAAAGAAGACATCGCCGCCTATCTCGACGCCGTCCTTGAAGACGGCGATCCCGATCTCCTCAAGGCCGCGCTTGGCGACATCGCGCGCGCCAAGGGCATGAGCGAAATCGCGGCGGCGGCAGGGCTTGGCCGCGCCAATCTCTACAAGGCGCTTTCCCCCGACGGTAATCCGGAGTTTGCAACCGTCGCGCTCGTGCTGCAGGCGCTCGGGCTGCGATTGTCAGTAGTGGTCTAAAGGTTCGCTGCGCCCAACGAAAGCTGGAGTGGGTTTCATTGCGCAGCGGCGCGAAAATAGGACGAGAACCGTAATTTCTGGGGCGTCGAGGACTTTCAGGAGATCGTCATTCGCCACTCGAAATACGCCCCCGACCGCTTCGCGCGCGAAGCCGAACCCGCGCTGACGCGTTTTGCAGATTCGTCGCCGCAGCCTTTAGTCAACGGGATCAGGGCGGTGCGTACTGCGATTGTGGCTCGCACCGATGCCGATCGCGCCGAATTCTTGAGGAAGCGCGGGTTCTCCAAGGCCGAGGCCGCGACCATTATCGAAACCGTGCTCGCCGAGGAAGGAAGGAAGCCTGAAAGCGTCTTCGACTTCGTCCAGGGCATCACCGCCGTCGCCCGCGCCAAGGCGCATCAGGAAGCGCGGCTGGAGATGGAGGAACGAGCAAAGAAGCTATTGACGATGGCGGCGTAGATCATGACTAGCGAGAGCACGATTTCGTCCATTCGAACGTTTGCAGACATTTGCAAATTGCAGTCTCCTGCGTTCGGCGACGAAGAATCCTATTCAGCGCCTCCAGCCTCGCCAGCCGAAGATTGAAAAGTGATCCCGAGACTGATCACTACGGAGCCTTTGCAGCCGTGCGTCGAGCAAGCCTTGGTCAAACTGGCCGCTTCGTGAAGGGCTAATGGATTACCTTGGCGTTCGTAGTCGCGCTTGAGCTTGGCGATATCCGCGATCGGAACAGTGATAGCGTTTCCACAAGAGCCGCATGGAAATCTCGGCGTCGATTCCTGGAAATTCCAACCCTTGTCGTCCTTTTTGGCCTCGTAGTCCGTCCGGCACACGGTGCAACTTACAATTGGGTTCTTTTCGAGGGCGAATTCTGGGCGCGTGATCACCTCGTTGCACGAGCCGCCTGCAGTCGTGCCCCAACAGCTAACGGAGATCGTCTGGTTCATAAAAAAGTCACCCCCAGACTCGAATGGTGCGACATATTCGATCGTTTCACTGAGGATTTTGATCGCCTCGTCATGGTTTTCCATCCGATGAAAGGTGTCGCCCGACTTTGTCGGCACTTTGATGTGCAAGAGGCTTCCGAGGCTGTTGTAGACTTTCTCGATCTCTCGAATGCGAAGCCCCTTTTTCTCCATTGTCATGACAGGTTCGGTCGTCAGTTCCGGAATGTCGGGCTCAGCTTGCTCCCGAACACGGACTATCGAGTCATGTATAATGCCCTCATCCGCAAGATCGGCCAGGATTTTGATAACTTTCCCGGGTTGCCAGCGATTAATCTCGTAGTCGTTGACAATATTGCTCCGCGTTATGAGCCTTTTGTAGGCGATGATTTCGAGGGCCTCGCGGAGCTGCAGCGCGCAGTCCTTCAACGACTGCTCAAGGTCCCATTTCCAATCCGCATAGGCGCTCGGATCGCGAAATCCACTTTTCTTCAGTGCAGCTTCGGCCTTTTGCAAGTTTACCTTGGCTTCCCTGAGGTGACGCCGGATCGGTGCGGGCATGATCAATCCTTCGGAGATGAATCGACGTTGCAAACGGCTATATCATTCGGACGATTGTGCCGAGCCTCACAGTCCGCCGGCAATCCGTCGGTCAACCGATTCACGCCGGCACCGCAAAGGCGACCAAGTATCCGTTGGGGTCGCGCAGGGCGAACTCGCGCATGCCATCATCGTCTCTGGGCCCCACTCGAACGCATATTTCGCGTTCAGCGTCTTGGCGAGGCCATCGACGATCGCCACATGGAAATAAATCGTTCCGCTCAAGAATGGCGACGCAGGCGTCCCGACAGGCGGTTCGCCGTAAAACTGGAGGCGCACGGAACCAAGCGTCATCTCGATCCAACCGGACTGAGGTGCGCCGCCGCTCAGGCAGAATCCAAACGCCTCGTAAAAGCGCTGCGTCTCGGCGAGATCGTGCGCCAGCAGGCTCAAGACCAGTGCGGCATGGCTCTCGCCAATCATCGCAGGCCTCCCTCGACGAGCGTATCAATAATCGGACACCCGCGTGTGGTGCGGCCGCACTGGGCGGCGGCGTCCGTCAGTGTGCGGTCGAGCCGCTTCAATGTCTTGATCTTGTCGCGCACGTCATCGCGATGCCGGACCGCGATCTCCTGAGCGCCCTTGCATGCGCCGCCGCTGTCGGCGAGCCGCAACAGCGTGCGAATGTCGTCGATCGAGAACCCGAGGTCGCGGGCGCGGCGGATAAAGCGGAGCCTCTTTGCGTCAGCATCGGCGTAGGCGCGCCTGCCTCCCTCCGTTCTCGGCGGCTTTGGAACGAGCCCGATGCGCTCATAATAGCGGATGGTCTCGATGTTGACGCCGGTGAGGGCGCTGACGCCGCCGATAGTCGTCATGGGACTTGCTCCTGTAGCGGCTACAGGACTTACCATCCGGATCATGGACTCGGAACCAAAAAAACGGAGAGTCGGCGGTTGGCTTGCCGGCGGGGGGCTGCTGTCGGGATTGGGCGCGCTGATCGGTGCCTCCTGCTGCGTGTTGCCAGTGCTCCTCGTCCAGATCGGCGTCAGCACCGCCCTTGTCGCGCAGCTTGGGGCGTTCGCTCACGCCAAACCCTATCTGCTTGCCATCACGGCTCTTTTGATCGCTGCCGGCTTTGTTTCAGCATTCAGGGGCGGGCGGCGTCCGCGACCGCGCGTGCTCTTTATGCTTGGCGGTGCGACGGTCCTCGTCGCGCTTTCGATCGTGCTCCCTCATATCGAGCCGCAGCTTCTGAATTGGATCCGAAAACCGTGAGAGCAGCGATCAACTTGCGGTCGCGCATCGTTTGCCCACACTGCGGCAATGCGACTGTCGAATCCATGCCAGAGGACGCGTGTCAGTATTTCTACGACTGCACGAATTGCGGCGTGGTGATGAAGCCTTTGCCCGGCGACTGTTGCGTGTTCTGCTCTTATGGCGACGTGAAGTGCCCGCCGGTGCAGGCCGATAAAGCGTGCTGCGGATAATTGCGAACCGGCTGAGCCGGATCACCTTTTCGAGTGAGAGCGTGGCGAAGGATTCTGTGACGGGTTAGGAGGCCGAGAGAGAGTCTCGCGGCCGGCCCGTCGCGGAGACTTTCCATGGCCAAGTCGAAATCGAATCCGAAACCGACCCCGAAACTGATCTTGAGCGCGTCGCGCGACATCCCGCTCGACAAGCTCCTTCTCTCTCAGGCGAATGTCCGCCAAGTGAAGGCGGGCGTCTCGATCGAGGAACTCGCCGAGGACATCGCACGGCGTACGCTTCTCCAGAGCCTCACTGTCCGCGCTGTCCTTGATGACGCCGACGCCGAGACCGGCATGTATGAGGTTCCGGCCGGCGGCCGGCGCTTCCGCGCGCTGCAATTGCTGGTGAAGCAGAAGCGCCTCGCACCCGATGCGCCAATCCCTTGCGTCATCCGCACCGACGGCCTCGCCGAGGAGGACAGCCTCGCCGAGAACATCCAGCGCGCGCCCTTGCATCCGCTCGACCAGTTCCGCGCCTTTCAGACCTTGCGCGAGAAAGGCAAAAGCGAGGAGGAGATCGCCGCCGCCTTCTTCGTGACGCCGACGGTCGTCAAACAGCGGCTGAAGCTCGCCGCCGTCGCGCCGACGCTTCTCGATCTTTACGCTGACGACGCCATGACGCTCGAACAGCTGATGGTGTTCACGGTGAACGGCGACCATCAGCGCCAATGCCAAGTCTGGGAGGCGCTGAAGAATGGCTACAATCGCGAGCCCTATCACATTCGCCGCCTGCTGACCGAAGGCGCCATCCGCGCCGGCGACAAGCGGGCGCGTTTCGTCGGCGTCGAAGCTTACGAGGAAGCCGGCGGAGTGATACTTCGCGATCTCTTCTCCGATGCTGATGACGGCTGGCTTCAGGATGCGGGGCTCCTCAATCGCCTCGTCGCCGAAAAGCTTGAGGCTTGCGCCGCCGAGCTTCGCGCCGAAGGCTGGAAATGGATCGAGGCCGCCGGCGACTTTCCCTATGGCCACACGTTCGGCCTTCGCCGCCTCGCTGGCGAGCAACATGCTCTGACGGAAACGGAGCAGGCTGCGTATGACGCGCTCAAGGCCGAATACGACACCTTGCAAGGGGAGCACGACGGAGCCGATGAGCTGCCCGAGGAAATCGACCACCGGCTCGGCGAACTCGAAGCCGAGATCGAAGCGCTCGACTCGCGCCCCTGCCGCTTCCCGCTGAAAGAAGTCGCCCGCGCTGGCGTCTTCGTCAACCTCGATCCCTCCGGCCAGCTCCGCATCGAACGCGGCTTCATCAAACCCGAAGACGAAGCGGCGACAGAAGACGCGGGCATCCTCGATGAAAACGCCGCCGATCACGTCGATGAGGCCGGCTCGGAACATGCCGCATCGCCGAGGACAGACGAAGAGTCAGACGACGCCGATCAGGGAACCGACCGGCCGCTGCCGGACCGCCTGCTCATGGAGTTGACCGAGTGGCGGACACTCGCTTTGCGCGAGGCCTTAGCGCAGCGCGCCGACATCGCCTTCATCGCTGCGCTTCACACGCTCTGTCTCGACCTCTTCTATATGCGCGGACAGCACAGCTGCATCGACATCGCCGCGCGCCAGAGCGTCCTCAAAAGCGGAGCCGCCGGACTTTCCGACAGCGCAGCAGCGGTTTCAATCGACACCCGCCATCAGGCCTTCATCGACGCCTTGCCGGCAGACCCGGTCGACCTCTGGGACGCGATCGCCGCGATGGACGACGCCGTCCTGAAGGCGCTGTTTGCGCATTGTGTGGCGCTTAGCGTCGACGCCGTCTTCCGGCCTTACGATTGCAGGTCGGGCGCGTTCGCGCACGCTGATCGACTCGCCCGCGCCATCGCGCTCGACATGAAAGCCGCAGGCTGGCGGCTTACGGCGGACAATTACTTCGGGCGCGTCACCAAGGCGCAAATTCTGGAAGCCGTGCGCGAAGCGAAAGGGGAGGAAGCCGCCGAACGCATCGTGAGCTTCAAGAAACCGGAGATGGCGCAAGCCGCCGAAGAGCTCCTTCAGGATTGCGACTGGCTTCCGGTCGCACTGCGGACTCCGAAAGCCGATGTGCTCGATACAATCGTCGTCGTCGACCCGGCCGCCCCCGCGATTGCGGCGGAATAGTCGCCGTTGGATCAAAAAGATTGGAGCGCGCCCGCAAAGGCGCGCTCCTTTCGTCTGGAGATAGCGCCATGCGGGATCGAACTGAGGAGATTGTCCGGCGCCTCGCCGAGCGCACGGAGGAAGTCTGCCGCCATTATTTGTCGAACGGCCGAATAATCGGCGGCTACTGGATCGTCGGCGACCGGCGCAACGCGAAAGGCCGGAGCTTCTATCTGCGTCTCAATGGTCCAGCCAGCGGCAAGGGCGCGCGCGGCAAATGGACGGACGGAGCGACCGGCGAGTACGGCGACCTGCTCGACATCATCGCCAGCGCCGTCAATGCTGACCGCCACGCGGATGCGCTCGCCGAAGCCGAGCGATTCCTCGGCGTGTGCAGCCCGCTTCTCCCGAAGCTTGATCGGCAACGCGGTACAGCAGCTGCCCGACTCTTCGCTGCTGGCCGACCGATCGCCGGAACGCAGGCTGCAAATTACCTTCGATCGCGCTGCATCGATCTCGCTGTCGCGGGTGACGCGCTATCCTTTCATCCAAACTGCTACTATCGGTCGTCTGTCGCGCCTCGGCGACTGGCGCTGCCCACGATGCTTGCCGCCGTCACCGACAACGACGGACGGGTCACCGGACTTTTGCGTACTTATATCAGCGCCGACGGATCGCAAAAGGCGCTGATCGATTCGCCGCGCCGAGCCATGGGCGCGCTCGCCGGCAATGGCGTGCGCTTCGGCCTGAATGCTGAAGTGATGGCCGCGGGCGAGGGCGTCGAGACGATGCTGTCATTGCGCATGGCATTGCCGACCATGTCGATGATCGCCGCTTTGTCGGCTGCGCATCTCGCGGCGCTTGTCCCGCCGGCGCAATTACGACGGCTCTACATTGCTGCCGATGGCGACGCCACCGGACGAAACGCGGCCGCCCGCCTCGCCGAAAGGCTGAACGCCCTTGCCATCGAGACCATGCCGCTGATGCCGCAGCGCAAGGACTTCAACGACGACCTCATCGCTGATGGCGCCGACATGCTCGTAGCGCAGCTCGCCGACCAGCTTACCGCCGACGATCGACAGCGCTTCCTCAGCGCACGCGGCCGATAACGAGGGGTGATGGTCGTCACGCCATCGTCGAAGATGGCCTCAGCTGTCCGATGCGTGCGAGCACGGGGCTCGAGTTTCGGGCGAGAGTGCCGGATGCGCCGCGCGTCCCGCAACGCCGGTCCGAGGATTTCTTCCCCTGGCGGAAGTGTTCTCAGTCGCGCTGCGCGCGGGCGACTGTGACGAGCCGCCATTCCTCGCGAGACAAGAAATCCTCGTCCAGGCGTCCTCCGCTTCGCTCCGGCCCGAGAGGGTGCGGGCCCCGCGCCGGATCCGGCTGTTGGTCGCTTCACAAGAGCCCCGCGCGCTCCCGCGCGGGGACGATGAGGAGGCCATCATGACCGACGAATTCGCCCGCGACGACATCGAACCCGCTGAATCGGCGACCGCCCACGTTCTGCACGAATTGCAGCTCTATGGCTGGCGGCAAGGCAGCGACGAACCTGATCCGCGACCCATGCCGGAAGCCGGACCGCTTGAGGGCGCCGTCGCCGACATGTTCGACGCGCTCGTCGCAACGCTCGCCGACACGCGCCTTGAAGGCGACCTCACGGAACTGCTCTGGTCGCTGACCAACGTCTTTCATTTCGGACTGCAACGCGTCGAGCGTGCGCTCGATCGCAACGAAGGCGACCAGCGGCGCAGCCAGCGCGATCAGGACGGCTCAGAAATCCGCTCCGTTGAACTCGAACGTCTCCTCGCCGAGGGACTTTCGCTGATCGAACGGCGCAATGCGTACGAACTGATGCGCGATTCTGCCGTGGCGCTGTTCGAACGCCATCTCGGCGAATGCTGGCGTCCGCGCAACGGATCGCGCGTCAGCCATCGCGCCTTGACTGCCACCGTCATCGACAGCCGCGACTTCATTGCCGCCAAGCGCCGCGCCGAGATCGAACCGTTGACGCCTGCCGGAACGAAGATCGCTTTCGCCGGCGGCGTCGACTGCAACGACCATCACCGCATCTGGGCGGCGCTCGATCGCGTGCTCGCCAAACACGCCGACATGGTGCTGCTCCATGGCGGAACGCCGCGCGGCGCCGAGAAGATCGCGAGCGCATGGGCCGACAATCGCAAAGTCGCTCAGATCGTCTTCAAACCGGACTGGATCCGTCACGGCAAAGCCGCACCGTTCAAGCGCAACGACCTACTCCTTGAGGCGCTCCCCATCGGCCTCATCGTGTTCCCGGGCTCCGGGGTCACCGACAACCTCGCCGACAAAGCCAAACGCCTCGGCATACCGCTCCTCGATCACCGAAGGTGATCGAGCACAACGCGTTCAGCGATGCGCGGACAAGATGGAGATCGACCCCGTCGCCGTCGGAATTACGCGCACTTCCCGGATTCCGGCGAACCCGGCTTCGTTGATGAGTTCTGGCAACACGCCGTCGGCGTTGGGTTGCGTGTCATCGATGCCATCGAGGGACTGCACAGTCCCGCGGAAGAGACGCCGCATCAACAGCGTCCTCTGAAGGCTGTAGTCGGCGATGACCAGTCTTCCCGCCGGCTGCAGCGTGCGGCGCATCTTCGAGAGAAGGTCGCGCTTTCCGGCAAGCGGAACCTGATGAAACACCAACGAGGACGTCACGACATCGAAAGGCTTCTTTCCGTCGAGAAATTCTCCGGTCAGAAACCCTTCGTGAAACTCTATCTTCGCGCCCGCCGCTGCGGCCTTCGAACGCGCGCGCCGTAAGACGTCAGGGTCCGGATCGATGCCGTGCACTTCCGCACAAGGCTCGGCTGCCGCAAGCCACACCGCTAACGACCCCGTCCCGCAGCCGACGTCCAGCAAACGCTCGTCCTTCTGGAGTGCGATCGCCTCGATCAGCGCTGAGCGCCACACATTCTCGCGTGTCAGTAACGCGATTGCCGAGTCGTATAGCGGCGTCAGCGCGCGAACGCCGAGCGCCGGCGTGAACGCCTTTATCTCGGCACTCGGCGGTTCGGGATACACGGTCATATTTTGACGCTCCGCAGCCGCAACGCATTGGCGATGACACTCACCGAGCTCGCCGCCATCGCGGCGGCGGCGATGATGGGCGACAAAAGCAGTCCGAACACAGGATAAAACACACCAGCGGCGATCGGAACGCCCGCCGCGTTGTAAATGAACGCGAAGAAGAGATTCTGCCTGATATTGCGCATTGTCGCCCGGCTCAGCGCGCGTGCGCGGACGATGCCGTTGAGGTCGCCTTTCAGAAGCGTGATCCCGGCGCTTTCGATCGCGACGTCGGTTCCCGATCCCATGGCGATTCCGACATCGGCGGCGGCGAGCGCCGGCGCGTCGTTGACCCCGTCGCCGGCCATCGCGACCACCGCGCCTTCCTCTTTCAATCGCATCACGACGGCGGCTTTGCGGTCGGGCAGAACGTCGGCTTCAACATCCATGATGCCGAGCTTTCGCGCGACGGCCTCCGCGGTTTTGCGGTTGTCGCCGGTCAGCATGATGATCCGAAGCCCTGCTTCTTTCAGCGCGGCGAGCGCCTGCGGCGTCGTCGCTTTCACCGGATCGGCGATCCCGATCACGCCTGCCGGTCGGCTATCAACGCCGACAAAGATCGCAGTTGCGCCATCCTCGCGTAAGGCGTCGGCCTGGGCTTCGAGAGCGCTGACGTCGATGCCCCGCTCCTTCAGGAAATTGGTGTTGCCGATCGCGACGGCCCGTCCATCGACCGTCCCATAGACGCCTTTCCCGACAGGCGAGTCGACGTCTTGAGGTTCCGACAACTTAAGCCCGCGATCCTTCGCCGCTCCGACGATCGCCAGCGCCAGCGGATGTTCGCTCGCGCGCTCGATGCTGGCGGCGAGGCGCAGCATCTCTTCTTCTGCAAAGCCAGGAGCCGGCGCGAGCGCGACAACCTTCGGCTTGCCTTCGGTCAAAGTGCCGGTCTTGTCGATGACGAGCGTATCGACCTTTTCCATGCGCTCGAGCGCTTCGGCGTTCTTGATGAGAACGCCCGACTGCGCCCCGCGGCCGACCCCGACCATGATCGACATCGGCGTTGCGAGGCCGAGCGCACAGGGGCACGCGATGATGAGGACCGCGACCGCGGCGATGAGGCCGTAGGTCATGGCGGGCGAAGGCCCAAACATCGCCCACACGATGAAAGCGGCGACCGCCGCGGCGATGACGGCGGGGACGAACCAGCCGGAAACCTGATCGGCGAGACGCTGGATCGGCGCGCGGCTGCGCTGTGCGTCGGCGACCATGTGAACGATGCGCGAGAGCAGCGTGTCGGCGCCGACCTTTTCCGCGCCCATGACGAGGCCGCCGGTCTGGTTGATCGTGCCGCCGATGAGCTTGGCGCCCGGCTCTTTGGTCACCGGCATCGATTCGCCGGTCACCATGCTTTCATCGATCGCGCTGCGGCCTTCAAGCACGACGCCATCGACTGGAACCTTTTCGCCCGGGCGCACGCGCAACCGGTCGCCGACAGCGACCGCGTCGAGCGCGACTTCTTCGTCGGTTCCGTCGGGAAGAATACGGCGCGCGAGGGTAGGCGTCATATTGAGGAGCGCGCGGATGGCGCCGCTTGTCGTTTCGCGCGCGCGAAGCTCCAGCACCTGGCCGAGAAGAACGAGGACGGTGATGACCGCCGCCGCCTCGAAATAAACCGCAACGGTTCCGTGCGCCGTACGGAACGCGGCTGGAAACATCGAAGGCGCGAGCGTGCCGACGACGCTGTAGCCCCAAGCAACGCCGGTTCCCATCGCGATCAGCGTGAACATGTTGAGGCTCCGGTTGACGATCGAGCCCCAGGCGCGCTGAAAGAACGGCCATCCGGCCCACAGGACGACCGGCGTCGCCAGCGCCATCTGCAGCCACGGATTGATCCGTACCGGGATAAGACGGTCGAGCCCGAGGAAATGCGCGCCCATTTCGAGGACGAGGACTGGGATCGCGAGCGCGGCGCCGATCCAGAAGCGCCGCGTCATGTCGGCGAGTTCCGCGCTCGGCCCGTCGGTCGCCGCCGGCGTCATCGGTTCGAGCGCCATGCCGCAAATCGGGCAGGACCCGGGCCCGTCGCGCACGATTTCTGGGTGCATCGGGCAGGTCCATTGGGCGGCGGTATTGGATGCGCCATCGGCGTCGGCTGGTGCACTGCGCTGCGCTGATTTCGGCGACGGCGCGCCGTGATCATGCAGATTAGCGCTTGTGCCAGCCGCGCTGAGATAGCGCGCCGGATCGGCCTCAAACTTTGTCTTGCAGCTAGCGCTGCAAAAAAGAATCTCCGCGCCGGCATGCCTGGTCCGGTGCGGTGTGTCCGGTTTCGGCGTCATCCCGCAAACGGGATCGACGGCGTCAGATTGAGCGGAAACCTTGGGAAGGGTAGCGGCGCGCATTGGCGCCTCCTGACCGTATTGGATGACGATGGCTATATACCCCCTATAGGTATATAATTCAAGTACCCAGTTGGGGTATAAACACCGCTCGCCGGGATCAGTGCTCGCCGTGCTCTTCGATCTTCGCCGACGACCAGTGAATGTGGACAATTCGCCATTCCTCGCCGGTCTTCTGCAAGGTCATTGTTTCCATCAGACGGCTATGGATCGGTTTGTCGCGCCAGGTTCCTTTTGAAACCGCCTCGGTGACGACCGTCGCCAACGATCCCCCTTCGAAAGTGCGCCGGTCGTTGATGGTAGTCGAAACCGCTTTCGAGAAGGCGATGTCGGCCGGCATGTGATGACCCGCATATTCCGCAAAGGAACGTTCAGCGCCGCCGCTCTCGGCGATGAACACGTCGGGCGCCAGCAGCTTTTCGAGCGCCGCCGCGTCGCCGGCTTTCAGAGCCGCCCCGAACGCGTCAACGACGGTTGCCGGCGTCGCGGTGTCGGCAGCAAAGGCAGGTGAGGCGGACATAAACGCGACGGTGGCGGCGAGGAAAATGAGCTTCATAAACTTCTCCTATTCGTTGGGACCGGTGAACGAGGTTGCGGACGCAATCAACAAAAGCACGCCAAGGAAGAGGACTGCATCGATGCGCAGCGTCGCGCGCAGCGCCTTGCGGCCCGAAGCGGGCGCGGCCGCAAGCTTTTTCGTGACAACAGTCATGTTAAGGGCGCCGAGACCGAGGATCGCCGCGCCAAGCGCGAGCTTGCCAAGCAGCAGGCGGCCGTAAAGGGATGAGATCACCCCGTCGATGCCGCCGCCGATCCGCCACAACAGCCACAGGCCGGAGACAAATATCGCTGGTACGACGATGATGGCGATGCGGGTGAACATCCGCGTACGGTGAAGCGTCAGGTCTCCGGCCTCCGACGCCCTGGGCCAGAGCGTCCAAGGCGCCGCGAACCAGAAGCCCGCGATCAGCGTGTGAAGCGCGACGACGTACGGAGCGGGGCCGGGAATTTCCAGACCGGCGCTATGTCCGGCAAGAGCGAAGCCGCCAGCGATGGCGAGCGCCGCCGCGATTGCAGAGATCCGAGACGCCGAGTACGCTGAAACGAACAGCAGCGCCGCGCCGGCGAGAAACGCCGTCGTCTGGTTGCCGATGCCGGCCCACATCCACTGAAAATGGTCCGCCGAAAACGCGGCGGTGAGGGCCCCGCCCATTTGCGCGTTAACGACCAGCAGGCGAAGAAGCGCTGTGACAGCGACAGCGCCCCCGAGCCACACAAATACCCGCCGGTTCAGGGTGATCCCCATCGCCCGATGCAAGCTGGCGCCGACGCCGCCAAGCGTTGCCGCGTAAAGCAGCAGCTTCGAGGCGAAGGCGGCGGCCTCAAGCATCGCTCAGGGCTTTTTCGGAGCGGCGAGGGTGAAGCGGATCTCGCCTGCCATTGCATGACCGTCTTTCGAGATCGTTCGCCATTTCGCGACATAGGCGCCCGTTGAAAGCCGCGGCAGTGGGATGTCGAACTTTGCTTGCATGCCCTTCGGCGGCGCGTAGTCGAGCGCGACGGGCGCGCCCTTTTCGGCGGCGCCTTTGTCGGTCTCTATCGCAAAGAAGGCGAGGCCGACCGGCTGGCTGAACTCGATCACGAAGGTCTGAGGCAATGTTTCGATGATCGCGCCGGCAGCGATATTGGACGCTTTAAGACTGACATGGGCGAAGGCGACGCCCAGCAGGGCAGCGACAGCAACGAGAAATCCCGTTGCCCATTTCAAGAAGCGCATGCGTTTCTCCATTCCAATAATTGAACCTCGGTCCTGAACGTCATGGTCAAAACCAAAGCCTGACGCCGGCGACAAAAGAGACCGCGCCCGGATCGTCGCCTGCCGCCCGCGCGAATTCCGCCGTGTCGCCGACCGACCGTTCCCAATTGACGCCGACATAGGGCGCGAATTCGCGCTTGATCTCATAACGGAGCCGAAGCCCCAGCTCGGCGGTCGATAGACCCGATCCTATGCCGAGCGCTGCAACATCCTGCGCCGCGAAATTCAGCTCCGTGCGCGGCTGTGCAATGAGGCGCTGCGTCAACAGAAAATCATACTCGGCCTCAATGCGCGCGGTCACATCGCCATGGCCGCTGACGAAGATCGCGGCGTCGATCTCGAACCAGTAGGGCGCGAGGCCCTGAACGCCGAGGACCGCGTAATTGCGCGAGGGATCGGGCGCGAAATCGCGCCTGACGCCCGCTTGAACATCGAAATAGCGCGCGATCGGGCGCGACCACAGCGCCTGCAGTTCGGCCTCTTCGAAGCGGTTGTTGTGGAAATCATATTCGATCTCCGACTTTAGCCAGAGCTTGTTGCGATCGGTTCCCCACCAGCCCTGTCCGTCGAGGAGGAGCGTCGGCGATCCGTCACCCGACTGATATTCGAGCCGGTCGGCGAGCACGAACCAGTTGATGCCGCCGCCATGCTCGCTATAGAGCGCGCGCCGCGCCCGCGCCTGCTCGTCCTTATCCCAATAGGCGTCGGCTTGCGCGCCAGGTGTTGGCGCTTGGCCGAGCGCCGGGGCGGCGGCGAGCGAGACAGTCCCGGCAAGCGCAGCCAGAATGTGGCGGCTCATCGTCCGCCTCCGTGGCCATCATGGTCCATCGCTTTCATGTCGTGGGGCTTATCGGGCGGCGGCGGATTCGCCGGTTTTGATCCGTGTCCCATCGATCCATGGTCCATGCCGCCATGGTCCATATCGCTGGCAGGCTCGGCTTTCGGACTCTCGCCCAAGGAACTCCGCGCCGAATTCTTCAGGCGGCCCAAATGATCGCGCAACGGTTCGCCTTCGCCCGGCATGACGGAGACGACCTGCATCATGCCCGCATGCATGTGGAACAGGAGGTGGCAATGAAACGCCCAGTCGCCGGCGTTGGCGGTGAAGTCGAACGCCATCTTCTCGCCGGGCTTCACGTTGATCGTGTGCTTCCTAGGCTTGTAGTCGCGCTCGCCGGTGACGAGTTCGAAATACTGCCCATGCAGATGAATCGGATGCGTCATCATGGTGTCGTTGACCATGACGAACCGCACGCGCTCGCCTTCGGTCAGCGTGACGAGCGGGGCCTTGGCGTCCGACATCTTCATGCCGTCGAACGACCACATGAAGCGTTCCATATTGCCGGTCAGGTGAATCTCGACCTCGCGCTCCGGCTCGCGCGTATCGGGATTGGGCTCGATGCTTTTGAGTTGTAAATAATTGAGCGCGCGATGCGGCACGTTTTCGAGACCGAGGCCAGGTTCGCCGAGGCGGTTGGTCGTAACCTCGGCAAGATTATCGACGCCGGCGCCTGTCTTGTGATTGTGCGCCTGCGGTTCGCCATCACTCATGGCGCCATGATCCATACCCGCCATCGCGCCATGGTCCATCGCCATGCCCATATCCTTGTGCGTGAGGAGGGGCCGCTCGCGCAGGAGCGGCGCGGTCGCGACGAGGCCGATCTCGGGCGCCAATGTCGCGATAGCCTGGCCCGAGCGGTCAATCGATTCCGCGACGAGCGCGAAAGCGCGGGCCTTCGGCGGCGTGACGATCACGTCATAGGTTTCGGCGACGCCGATCTGGAACTCGTCGGTCTCAACCGGCTGCACGTAAAGTCCGTCGGCGGCAACGACGGTCATGGGGAGGCCCGGAATGCGGAAGTTGAAGATCGTCATCGCCGACGCGTTGATGATCCGAAGGCGGACGCGCTCGCCAGCGTCGAAAATCGCCGTCCAGTTGTCGGCCGTCGCATGGCCGTTGATGAGATAGGTGTAGGCGGCGCCCGAAACGTCGGCGATGTCGGTCGGGGTCATGCGCATCTGGCCCCACATCGCACGGTCGGCGATTGTCGCCCCGAGCCCGTTCGCTTTCGCGTCCCGCAGCAGATCCTTCGCGGTGCGCTGCTGAAAATTGTAGACTTCATTGTTCTTCTTCAGCTTCGCGAACAGCTGATGCGCATGGAGGAACGACCAGTCGGAGAGAACCAGCACATACTCGCGGTCCGACGCTACAGGGCTCTTGCCGGCGGGGTCGATGATGAGCGGCCCATAATGCCCCATCTGCTCCTGCAGGCCGGAGTGCGAATGGTACCAGTAGGTGCCGCTCTGCGGCACCGCGAACCGATAGGTGAAGGTCTCGCGAGGCTTAATCCCCGGAAAGGAGACGCCCGGCACGCCGTCCATCTGAAACGGCACAAGAAGCCCGTGCCAGTGGATCGAGGTGTCCTCTTCCAGCATGTTCCGGACACGGAGCGACACCTCTTCGCCTTCACGGAAGCGGATGAGCGGGCCCGGCAATGTTCCGTTGGTGGTGATCGCATGACCGGCCCGGCCACCGATTTCGACGGCGCTGTGGCCGACCGTCAGATCGAACTCGGTTCCGGCGAGTTCGAAGATGCCTTTATTGCCGGCAGCGGCGCTTCTCGCCCAGGCGGGCAGGAGCGCGCTCGCGGCGGCGAGGGCGCCGCCGCCCGCCGCTGTCTTCAACATGCTTCGTCTCGTGAACATCAACAGCTCCAATTGGACTGCAAAGGAAACTGCCGGCGCAGCATCAGCCTCGCGCCGGCCTCATGCGCGGCTAATGCTGGCTATGCTCTTTGACAGGCTCTGCGCCGTCCTTCGCTTTGGACCCATGATCCATGGCGCCGTGGTCCATGCCTTCCATCGCGCAAGGCTTGCCCGCGTCGCTAGAGATCTTCATCGCCGCCTTGTGCATTGAGGCCATGCACGCTTCATGGGCCCCCGCTTCCGCATCCGGCGAACACATGGACGCGATGGTTTGGGCAGCGATCTTTTGGCCCTTCGACTTCTTGTCGGGCGCGAGCAGGAAATGCACGCGGTCCCCTGCTGCGAAGGCGGCGAGGTCTACCGCTTTATCGACCGCGAACGGCATGGTCATTTCATCCCAGCCAAGCGCCGGGATCGGTTTGTGGTTGATGGTTGCGCGCGCCTTCGCGACATCGACGGCGGTGATGACGCCGTCGCCCATCGGCAGGCCGCAATGGTCGGAATGATCCATCGCCTTGGCGCCCTTGTCGCCTGCGGGCTCCATTTGATGGCCCGGCGGATGCGCTGATGGCGCGGCAGGCTCGGCGGCTAAGACGGGCGCGCTCGCAAAAAGCGCTGCGGCCAGTAGGAATTGTTTCATGGTGAGGTCTCCTGAAGATGGCGCCGCTCGCGCGGCTAAGAGTTGCGGGAATACACGACGATGGAGCGCCCGTTGTCCGGGCGCCGCTTCGCCGTCTCAGATCCGCAATCTGATCTTCAGGTTGACCGGGGTTCGTCGCGGCGGCGCCGCCCAATGAAGCCGGCGCGCCAGCGCGCCGAAATGATCACCAGGCGTCGATACGATCGCGGGCGATGCCGCAATCGGAAAACTCTTTTGCAACGCCGGCAACGAACCAGCCGCCAAGGTTCCATCGCCCGCCAGAGCGACGCTCTCGCAGTGCCCGCATTCGCTTGGGGGAGGGGCCCGATGATCCGGCGTATCGCCAACGTTACCGCCGCCATGATGGTGCGCATGGTCTGCGTCGCTCATCGAAGTCTGAACAATCGGCGCTGCATCCTGCGCGGCGCTGAGGCACGCGCACGCGGCATGACCGGCGCTCAAAAAGAGCGCGGCGATCGCCAGAAGCATCTGCCTTGCGGCGCCGGACACGGGCGTTGACCATCCCTTCGATGCACCCTATCTATACCCCTCAGAGGTATAAGTCAAATGCAGCACACCCCATCAAAGGCCGTCATCACGCGATTGCGAAGGATCGAGGGGCAAGTCCGCGGCGTCGCCGGCATGGTCGACGAAGGCCGCTATTGCATCGACATCCTGACGCAGGTGCAGGCGATCAAGGCCGCCCTCAAAAAGGTCGAAGACGAACTCCTGAAAAACCACGCCGCGCATTGCGTCGAAGAAGCGATCCGCGACGGCGACGCCAAGGCCCAGCGCGAAAAGTTCACCGAGCTTGTCGATCTCATGGGCAAGTACCGCAGGTAGGCGCCGACGAAATATCTTGTTCCTCGGGCGGCGCCCCGCAAGCCCATGCGTTTCCGCTGAGGGCCGTGATATGGACGCGCATGGCTGAACTCCCTGGAGGTTGTCTTACATGACCTATCCTCCTGCTGGCTTCGCTGAGACAGAAATTGAGTCTTTCGCTGCGCGAAGACTTAAAAGGCCCCGGCCGACCCAGATGAAATAGATCGCCGGGATGACGATCAGGGTGAGGAGCGTCGTCGAGACCATGCCGCCGAGCATCGGGAGCGCGATGCGGCGCATGACGTCGGCGCCGAGCCCTTCGGTGAGGAATATCGGCGTTAGGCCCGCCATGATGGTCGCAACCGTCATCAGCTTCGGCCTGAGGCGCAGGACGGCGCCATGCGCGATCGCGTCGAAAAGCGCGTCGAGATCAGCAGGCGGATGATCGCGAACCTGCTTGTCAATATAGAGCAGCATGACGACCGCGGTTTCCGCCGCGATGCCGCCGAGCGCGATGAAGCCGACGGCGACGGCGACCGACATATTGTAGCCGGCGAGATAGACCGCCCACATGCCGCCAATGAGCCCGAAGGGGAGGGAGAGCATGATCATCAGCGTGCGATCGAGCCGCCCAAAATGCAGCATCAGGAGAAGGAAGATGATGGCGATCGCCGCCGGAATGGCGATCGTCAGTCGCTTGCCCGCTTCCTGCAATTGCTCGTACTGCCCCGACCATTCGATGGCGTAACCCATCGGCAGCAAGACCGAGGCGTCGACGACGCGGCGCGCGTCGGCGACGAAGCCGCCGAGGTCGCGCCCGGCGATATCGACGAACACCCATCCCGTCAGCCGCGCATTCTCGGAGCGGATCATCGGCGGGCCTTCCGTGAATTCGACCGATGCAAGTTCGCCCAAGGGGATATGCTGGCCCTCCGGCGTCGGCACCAGAACGTCGCCAATCGCTTCCGCCGTTTCGCGATAGGGCCGGTCGTAGCGCAGCATGATATCGTAGCGCTCGCGGCCCTCGACACTTTCAGCGAGCTTCATGCCGCCAAGCGCCGTTGAAATGACATCCTGGAACGCCAGCATGTCGATATTGCGCCGAGCAAGCTCGGCGCGATCGGGAACGATTTCGAGATATTTGCCGCCGAGCACGCGGTCGGCGAAAGCGGAGCGCACGCCTCTGACGCCATTGACCGCGCGCTCGACATCGGCGGCGACGCGTTCGATCTCGTTAAGGTCATCGCCGGTGATCTTGATGCCGACCGGCGTCCTGACGCCGGTCGAGACCATGTCCATGCGGATCTTGATCGGATAGCCCCAGCTGTTGATGAGGCCCGGAATCTTCAGGCGATCGTTCAATTCGGAAATGAGCGCATCGGGCGTCAGACCTTCTCGCCATTGCGATCGCGGTTTCAGCCGCACCCATGTTTCGATCATGTTCAGCGGCGCAGGATCAGTCGCCGTTTCCGCCTGACCGGCTTTCCCAAAGACGTGCTCGACTTCAGGAACGGTCTTCAAAAGCCGGTTCGTCTGGCCGAGAATCTCGCGCATCTTGGTCGTCGAAGCGCCGGGCAGGGTCATCGGCATGTAAAGGAGCTCGCCCTCATAAAGCGCGGGCACGAATTCCGAACCGGTGCGCGACAGCGGCCAGGCGACGCTGGCGAGCAGGAGGCCGGCGAGGCCGATCGTCATCCATTTGCGCCTCAGCGCTGCGTGAAGAACGGGCTCATAGAGCCGGATGAATAAGCGGTTGACCGGATTTCTGTCTTCGGCGGCGATCCGTCCACGAATGAGCCACACCATGAGAACCGGAACGACGGTGACCGACAGGACCGCCGCGAAGGCTATAGCGTAGGTTTTGGTGAAGGCGAGCGGCGAAAACAACCGATAGCTCTGCCCGGTCAGCGCGAAGACCGGCAGGAACGAGACGGTGATGATCAGCAGCGAAAAGAAGAGCCCGGGCCCGACCTCCTGCGCCGCCGTGATGAGGGCCGCCCGTCGCTCTGCTGGATTGGGCCTTGGGCCCAATGCGGCGAGTTTGCGATTGGCGTTTTCGACCATGACGATCGAGGCGTCGACCATCGCGCCGATGGCGATCGCGATGCCGCCGAGCGACATGATATTCGCGGTGACGCCTTGCGCCGACATGATGATAAAGGCGCCGAGAATCCCCAAAGGCAGGGTGACGATGGCGACGAAGGCCGAGCGCACATGCAGGAGAAAGATCAGCGAGACGAGCGCAACGGCGATCCCTTCCTCTATGAGCTTCTTGGTGAGGTAGTCGACCGCGCCTTCGATGAGGGGCGCCCGGTCATAAGCCGTCACGATCTCGACGCCTTCGGGGAGCCCCGCCTGAAGCGATTTGATTTTTTCCTTGACTGCCTTGATGACGGTGAGGGCGTTTTCGCCGTCGCGCATGACGATGATGCCGGCGACAGTCTCTCCCTCGCCGTCAAGTTCGACGACGCCGCGCCGCAGCGCCGGCCCTTCGATGACCCTCGCGACGTCGCCGAGCGTCACCGGCGTTCCGTTGTCGGCGGTGATGACGACTTTTTGCAGATCGCCGACCTCGTCGGCATAGCCGGACGACCTTATGACGTATTCGGTTTCGCCCTGCTCGACGACGCGGCCGCCGACTTCACCGCTCGCAGCCCTGACCGCGTCGGCGATGTGCTCAATCGAGACATCGTAAGCACGCAAGCGGTTCGGGTCGATCAAAACCTGGTATTCCTTGACGAAGCCGCCGACCGAGGCGACTTCGGCGACGCCGGGAACGCCGGTCAGTTCAAATTTTAGGAACCAGTCCTGCAGGCCGCGCAATTCGGCGAGATCGCGTTTGCCGGTCCTGTCGACCAGCGCGTATTGATAAATCCAGCCGACGCCGGTCGCGTCCGGACCGATGCGCGGGACGGCGGAAGCGGGGAGGACGCCGCCGATGGTCGACAGGGCCTCGACCACGCGCGAGCGCGCCCAGTATTGATCGACGCCCTCCTCGAACACGACATAAACGAAGCTGACGCCGAACATCGACTGGCCGCGCACATCCTTGACGCGCGGCAGTCCGAGAAGGCTGCGGGACAAGGGATAAGTGACGAGGTCTTCGACGATCTTGGGGGCCTGTCCCTCGAAATCGGTGCGGATGATGACCTGCGTGTCGGTTAAATCCGGAATGGCGTCGAGCGGCGTCTTTTGCATCGAGACGGCGCCGGCAAGACCGAGCGCGGCCGCCAGCATGACGACGATCAGCTGATTGCGAACGGACCAGGCGATGAGGCGCGCCACCCAGCTTTTGGCCGGATCGTGACCGGCAAGACTTTGGACGTCATGCTCCGGCATCAGAGTTTCCCATCGTCATCGTGTTGAGGCTCGCCAGATTGAGGCTTGGATCTCATACCCGCCGGGTTGCTTGCTTCGGGCGCCGCGCCGCGGCCGGCATGACCCGCATTCAGCTTGGCGAGCGACTCTTTGAGATTGCTCTCGGAGTCGATCAGGAACTGGCCGCTGACGACGATTGGATCGCCCGCGTTGAGACCCTCGACGATTTCTGTGAAGCCGCCCGCGACGACGCCTGTCTTGACGGACATGGGCATGAACCTGCCTTCGCCCATCGCCATGATGACGTGCGCGCCATCGAGATCGCGGAGGATCGCTTCGGACGGCACGGCGAGGCGCGCCTTCGATCCGATCTCAAACGTGACGTCGGCATAAGCGCCGGGCCGCAACGCCAGGTCCGGGTTGCGCAGCACGATCCGCGCCTTTCCCGTGCGGGTTTTCGGATCGACTGTCGGGTAGACGTAGTCGATCATCGCCGACTGATTGCTTGCAGCGTTCGGGAAAGTCACCATCGCCGGCGCGCCCGCCGCGATCAGCGAAAGGTCCTGTTCGGCGATCGAGGCGAGAACCCAGACCTCGCCGTAATCGGCGATCGTTGCAATCTGGTCTCCGGATTTGATGAAAGCGCCCTTGCGAACGATCAGCATCGAGACGATGCCGTCACGCTCAGCATAGAATGGCGTCAGCGCTTCGACGATCCGCTTGGCCTTGATTTCGGCGATCGTCTGGTCCTGCAGACCCAACGATGCTAGCCGCGTCGCCGATGACGCCGCCCAGCTCGCCGATCCGGATTTGAGGGCGGTTACATAATCGCGCTTCGCGGCGATGAGGTCGGGGCTTCGCAGACGGAACAACAGCGCACCCTTGCGGACCTCGTCGCCGACCGCGGTGATCGCGAGGTCGTCGATCCAGCCGTCGACGCGCGCGGTGACTTCCGTCAGCAGTCTCGCATTGTCGGCGACCGCGCCGAAGGTGCGGATCGTTCGACCGAAGTCAACTTCTTCAGCATTCGCGATCTTGACGCCGAGCGTCTGTATGGTTTCGGCTGGCACCGCGACCGCCGAACCCCCGCCTGCATCGTCGTTTTCATAGACAGGAATGTAGTCCATCCCCATCCAGTCTTTTTTCGGCGCGGGCGACGTGTCGGCGAGGCCCATCGGGTTGCGGTAGTAGAGGATTTCTCCGCGCTCGGAGGAGTCTGCTTTTTCACCGGAGTCCGCATTCTCCGACGTCCGTGATTTGGTCCCGCCGCCGCATCCGGCGGCGGCAAGCGCTATCAGAGTGAGAAGGATGGAGCGTCTCATGGGGTCACCAGTTCGCTGTTGAAATGCGCGGCGTGGGAAAGCGCATTCGCTTTCTCCGCCGCGATTTGAGAGAGCAGCGTCAGGCGGCCGATCTCGGCATCGAGCACTTGCGCATAATCGCCGTTTCCGGCTTCGTAATTGCGCCTCAGCGCGGCGATGGTTTCATCGAGCGCCTTTGCTTTTTGAGCGAGCACGACGATATTGCGTTCAGATGCGCCATGCTCGGCGATGAGCGACGTCAACCGCTCTCGTATCTCGCGATAGACGGCTTGATAGGAAAGCTCGGCGCCCGCCTGGCGTGCCCGCGCCGCCCGAAGCCGAGGCGACTGGCTCTTGGGCGCCCAGAGCGGCACGGAGATCGACACGCCGGCCATGAACCAGTCGTCGCCCGCAAATGGCGCGCCTCCGTCAGTGATTCCATCCTCGCGCTGCTGATAGGTGAAGGAGAGGCCGACATTCGGGCCGAATGCGGCTTTTCCCTCCCGGACGCCCGCCTTGGCGATATCGACGCCGGCATCGGCGATGCGCGTTGCCTGAAGCGCCATGGCGCCGCCATCCCACGGCGTTAGCGTGATTGCGGGCGGCGCTGTGTCCGGTGTTTCCCCGATGAGATCCATGAGAGCGGCGTCTGTCTGAACGAGCGCCGTCTGCAAGCCGATGATTGTGCGCTCGACGTCCGAGCGTTCAACATCGATCTGGCTCAGCCGATAGTACACGGGCCTGCCGGCCTCGATCTCGCCGCGCAGGATTTCCTGGAGCTGGCCGTATTTAGTTAGCTGGCTTTGCGTCAACGCAATCTGCTCCTTGATCCTGCGCTTGTCGGCGAGCGCCGAAATGAGTTCGGCCTTCAACAGCGTGAACCGATAGGAGAATTGCGCACTCGCGGCCGCTGCTTCCGAGCGTTCGCGCGCGGAGCGAGCTCGCCTGACGCCCGGATTGGGTATCGCCTGCGCGACGCCGAACGCCTTGTTGGCGTCCGGCTCGCGCTCGAAGCCCGGATTTCGGACCGGGATGGAGCCGACGCCGAACGTCAGGACGGGATCGGGCAACGCCCGTTCGGCGACCGACAATTCTTCTCTCGCCTCCGCCTCCATGCGGAGCGCCGCAAGCGAGGGATGATCGGCGAGCCTTGATTCGAGCTCTTCAAAAGACGGCGGCGCAGGCTGCGCCCATGATGGAGCGCCGGAGACAGCGATCGCTGCGCAGATCGCCGCAAGGATTGCATGGCGACGCCGATGGAGCGGCCCGGAGGCCGACAGAAATGGATGGGTCATGAGGATTGATCCTGTTACGAACGAAAAAATCGCGCTTCAATCGCGCGGTTCGCAAGCCCGGATCAGAGGCGGAGTATGTCTTTCAATATCACGGGCGTGGCGATGACAGGCGGTCCGTGGGCCGGCGGCGTCAATCGATGTCGCGCTGGCCAGTAGAAATCTGCGACCGGCGCGACAATAATCTCGGCGATGACCGTTGGCGCATCGACGCCAAGCGCGCTCGCAGCGGCAAGCGCCGGGTTCTTCACGCTGGCGACCGCAGGGCAGTCAGCGCAGCCGTCGCAATTCGGGTCGTGAGCGTCTGGCTTAGATTGCGCCGAACCGCCCATCGACTCTTCGCAGTCCGCCGGCATCGAAACGTCGGATGTGCCGGAAGTCGCCGCCGTTCTCTCGCCCTCAATCGCAGCGGCATCGGGGCAGAAATCGGCGCAGGCGATGGCGGGGCTGACCGCGATCACGACCGCCAGGACAAACGCCAATATGCCATGTTGGTGCGTCAAGATATCAATGTAATCCCGCACGAGGCGCCGCGGCAATCCGCGCCGCCGTCGCATCCCGATCAATTCTAAAGTATCGGGGGAGCGTTAATCAAACCTGACCTTGGCAGTGCCGGTGGTTCCGTCTGTCTCCGTGGCAGCCGCCAGCCGAGAAAAGACGAACGCGGATAATCGGGACGGTCGCGCTCGCCTCTTCGGGCGCCGCGGCATAAAACCTCAAAGGATCGGCGGCGTATCCGCCCGACGCAGGAAAAGGCGTGCGCACACTCCCGAAAACCGTCTGGGCGCTGGGTCTTGTCAGCATGTTCATGGACATCTCTTCGGAGATGATCCACGCGCTGCTCCCGTTGTTCCTGACGACAACCCTTGGAGCGAGCGTCGCGCTGGTCGGCCTCATCGACGGCGTTGCAGAATCGACAGCGTCGATTTCGAAGGTTTTTTCCGGATATCTTTCCGATCGCTTTGGGCGTCGAAAGCCGCTGATCCTTCTCGGCTACGGACTTGGCGCGCTGACGAAACCGCTGTTCGCCCTGGCGACATCGCCCGCGCTCGTGTTTGGCGCGCGGTTTGCCGACCGTATCGGCAAGGGTCTGCGCGGCGCGCCGCGCGACGCGCTCATCGCCGATGTGACGCCCGCCGAATTCCGCGGCCGCGCCTATGGTCTTCGCCAGGCGATGGACACATCAGGCGCGTTTATAGGACCGGTCGCCGCGATAGGCCTGATGGCGCTTTTCGCGAATGATTTCCGCGCGGTATTCTGGGTCGCGGTCATCCCCGCCTTGATTGCGGTGGCGCTCGTATTGGCCGGCGTTGAAGAAAAACACGAGCCGCGCAGTGCAAGTTCCGTCAAGGGGCCAATTGCGCTGGGTGATCTTAGCCGCCTCGATCGCGCTTTCTGGAGCGTCGTTATCGTCGGCGTCGTGATGACGCTCGCGCGGTTCAGCGAAGCGTTTCTCATCTTGAAGGCGCACGACGAAGGTCTTCCCCTGACGCTCGCGCCAGCGGTGCTGGTCGTCATGAATGTCATCTACGCGCTCGGCGCCTACCCGGCGGGCGCCGCGGCGGACCGTATGGCGGCGCGAACGCTGTTGCTCTGGGGTCTCGCGACGCTCATCGCCGCCGATCTCTTGCTCGCTTTCGCGCCAGGCATTTGGGGAGCGTTCTCCGGCATCGCGCTGTGGGGCGTCCATATGGCGCTGACGCAGGGCCTCTTCGCCAAGCTCATCGCCGATCGCGCCCCCGAAGAATTGCGCGGTTCGGCGTTCGGCCTGTTCAACCTCGCAACCGGCTTCGCCATGCTGGCGGCAAGCGTGATCGCTGGCTTGCTCTGGGATCAGTGGGGACCAGACGCGACGTTCATCGCTGGAGGACTGTTAGCGCTTGCCGCTGGCGGCCTCGCTTCAGCACGCCTTCGCTGACTTGCGGCGACGCCAGCCGAACCAACGGGCAACCCGCGCTGAATACTCTTGATACGCCGCGCCATGCTTCTCGATCAGCGCTTCTTCCTCGATGCGCACCTGAATGAGAACGAGCGTCCACGTCGCTGCAAGAACCGCCGCGGTTCCGATATGCGGCGACCAAAGAAAGAGGGCGATCAGTGTGCCGATCATGCCGACGAAAATCGGGTTGCGCGACCAGCGGAAAAGGCCATGCGCGACGAGAGCGCCCGGGCCCTCCTTCGGAACGCCGATGCGCCATGAAGCGCCCATCTGGATCTGCGCGGCGGCAATGATCAAAAAGCAGGCAAGAAACAGCGTGCTCGCCGCCCACCGCAAAGCCACGCTCGGCGCCCAATCAGGACGACCAAGCGGTAATTCCCACTCAGGTTTGACCCATGCAATCGTTGCGAACGCGAGGATCGCCGCGACCGCGAGCCGCCAATTTCGCTCGGCGACACGCTGGATGTCGGCGTGGCGTCCGAAGCCGTAGGCTTTGACGCCGTGATCCGATTGGACGGACAAAAGTCGCACGGCGGAAACCGCAATGACGGCGACAATGGCGGCGAGCGGAAGCCAAGCGGGCGGCATATATTCCTCCTTTTGCGATCGAATGCTGCGTTCGATAGCCCCTACGGCCGCTGTAGGGTCAAGGGTGGTTTTCAGCGGCGCCTTGCGCGTACCGATTCCTCTTTGCGCCCGTGGTCTGGAGTCGCGCACAGATGGTGATCGGCGAGCACGGCGAGGACGCGGCAGTCTGCTACCTTATCGACGGCGCAGGCCTTGATCATCCGCTCCATTTCGCGTTCGAGCGCCTTCAGCCGCCTGATGCGATGGCGGATGTCTGCGGCGTGACGGCGCGCGATTTCGTCGATCTCGGCGCAGGACCGGTCCTTGTTCGACGCCAGGGCGATCAGCTCCCGAATCGCCTCTAGCGAAAATCCAAGATCGCGCGCGTGACGGATGAAATTCATCCGCTCGACGGCGTTCCTGTCATAGAGTCGCTGGCCGCCTTCGGATCGTTCCGGCGGATCGATGAGGCCGATGCTCTCGTAATAGCGGATAGTCGTTACCTTGACGCCGGACGCCCTCGCAAGGCCGCCGATCGTCGTCGCGCGCTGTTCGTTCCTGCCCTGCATTTTCCCTCTTGACCCTACAGTTACTGTAGAGCCTAGGTATGCCGTCGTCGCCAGGCAAGGAGGCCGAGCATGTTCGGCTGCGGCTGCGAGGAAACAAGGTTTGACGGCGTCTCGCCGGACTATCGGCGCGCGCTGATCGCCGTTATCGCCATCAATGCCGGCATGTTCCTGGTCGAGATCACGGCTGGGGCGATGGGCCGGTCGCAGGCCCTGCAAGCCGACGCGCTCGACTTTGGCGGCGATGCCGCGACTTACGCGTTAAGCCTTGCGGTCATCGGCGCGAGCCTTAGCGTTCGCTCGACGGCCTCGCTCGTCAAGGGCGCGAGCCTTGCGGCGTTCGCGTTCTTTGTGATCGCGGCGACAGGCTTGCGCTTTTTCACCAGCGAAGCGCCCTCAGCGCCGATCATGAGCGGCGTCGGCGCGCTCGCGCTCGCCGCCAATGTCGCCAGCGTTTTCATTCTGTTGCGCTGGCGCGACGGCGATTCAAACGTCCGCTCCGTATGGCTGTGCTCGCGCAACGACGCGATCGGCAATGTCGCGGTCATGGCTGCGGGCGCCGCCGTCTGGGCCACCGGTTCGCGCTGGCCCGACCTGATCGTCGCGATGGCGCTCGCCACGCTGTTCATGAGTTCGTCGGTCCAGATCATTCGCCAGGCGCTGGCCGAGCGTCGCTCTCTTCTACGGTCGCGGCCCGAAGATGATGACCGCGGCCCCAACGAGGGTGATAATCGCGCCGACAAGGTCCCAGCGATCCGGCGGATGACCCTCGACGAGCCAGAGCCAAAGCAGCGCGGCGGCGATGTAGACGCCGCCATAGGCAGCATAAGCGCGTCCGGCGAAAGCGGAATCGATGAGGGTGAGAAGCCATGCGAACAACGCCAGCGAGGCGATGCCCGGCGCGATCCAGAGAGCCGACTTGCCGAGGCGAAGCCATGCCCAGAAGGCGAAGCACCCGGCGATTTCAGTGATCGCGGCGAGGGCGTAGATAGGGATCATCTTCAGCATGGCCGCACCATCCGATATGTCGCTGGCAAAAGGTAGAGCGTTGGTTAAACGGGGCCGTTAGCCGCGCCTTGCGGATTTTCTAATGATTTATTGGTGAAAGGGGTCTAGACAGCATCGCGATGAGTTTTGGAATGATCTTCATGCGCGCCGCCTTGGCGTTCGTCGCCGCCCTCTTTGTGGCGACGGCGAGCGTTGTCGCGCCGGTTTCCGAACTCACCGAGGAAATGCACCACGCCGCCGCGCATGCTGACGACGATGCGTCATCGGCGATGCAAGTCGCAAACGCGCCAGACAGTGGCGCTCCTCAACATCAGCACCCGGATACGCCCGGCCACTCCCACTGCGGCGCGGCCTGCCACATTCAGCTTTCCGACGCCCGTTCAGCGTTAGCAGTCGTCTATTCGGCGTCGCGCGCGCTATTCGTCGCTTTCGACGATCGCTATACGCCCGCCAGTCATCTCGACGGACTTTTTCGCCCCCCTCGCGCCTGACCTGACGCCCGCGCGGCTTTGCGCCGCTGCCGTTCAGATGTCAGCCCGAGGAGGATTCCCGTGTCTTTGTCCCGAATGCGGCGCGCGCACGCGCCGCGCCTCGCAGCAGGCGTTGCTGCATGCGTGCTCGTTTCCGCGCTGGCGGGAGGCGTCAATGCGCAAGGTGCGCCGGCGGCGCTGACGATTGACGACGCGGTTGCGCGCGCCCTTGAAACCGCGCCGATCATTCGCGCGAGCGAGGAAGGGCTTCGCGCATCCGAAGGCGCCTACCGGCAGGCGGGCGCGCGCGAGA
>JBEBFW010000114.1:0-10292 GCA_040081755.1 Parvularculaceae bacterium | reverse complement strand
CTCAGCCTCGAAGAGCGGGATGAGAAGTGTCGGGTATCGGATATTACACCCGCCTCGCCGCGGCGGTGTTCGTGGCCGCCGCCCTGGGGGCCGCCATCGCCAATCCGCAGGTCGGCCGCCGGACGGCTGAGCGGTCGGCCCTGGCCAAGATCGACCGCTTGACCGCTGAAGAGCGCGCCTGCGCCCCCGGGGAAGCGCCGCTGACCGCGGGCTTTGCAGAAATTGACGACGTTCTCAGCGTCACGCCGCTCAGCGCTGTAACCGCGGCCGGCGAAGCTCCGCCTGCGCCCTATCTGCGCCTCACGGGAAAGCCGAAGGGCGGCCGCGCCGCGCCGATCGCCGCGCTGGCGCCAGGAAAAGGCGAGATTGTCGCGATCGAGCGACGCAAGGAACGCACCGGCGCGGGGGAGCGCGACGTCTGGTCCGTGCGCCTGAAGCCCTGCCGCAAGATCACGGTCTTCTATGACGGCCTTGAGAACATCGAGCCCGCGCTGATGCGGCGCGCCGGAGGTCTGGAGGCGTTCGAGAATCTGGACGAAGGCCGCTCGGCCGTCGCCGTCCGCCTCAAGCTCGATGCAGGCGACCCGATCGGCGCGGCCCGCGCCTTCGATGTCGGACTATCGGACCTCGATGCGCCGGTCGTCCAGCACGCGCACGCGTCTTTCAATCGCGGAGTCTTGAGCGCCGCAGCGCCCGCAGGCGCCTCGCCTCTCCTGACGCGCGCGCTGTCGTTCGACGAATCGCGCGCGCGCTGCATCATCGACTATCTGCCGGCCGAGATCGGCGGGCCCTGGGCTTCAAAGCTCGGGGATGCATCGGGCGTGCGCCGGCCGAAAGGCGACAGCGCCTGCCTTGTCAGGCGATCCGCGCCGTCCAGCGCGGCTGGCGGAGACTGGTTCACCGATTCCTCGCATAACGGGCGCACCAACAAGGTGAGCGCGATCGCGCTTTCGGACGACCTTATCGACCCCGGCCTTCTCATTTTCTCCTTGCACGGACGGCTCGCCTCCTTAACCCTCGAGGTTTTCGGCGGCGAGCGCGAGAGCGCCTTCAAGGGCGTGCTGACGGCGCCGGCCGGCGACGGGCGGCTCAACGCGCCCTTCGACGAAATCAAAGCGAACGAGACCTATTGCTATGAGGGCGTGCGCGCCGGTTTCGGCGGGCCCGAGCTGAACGGCGTCATGCTTTTGAGGCTTGAGGGCGCAGAGGGCGCATCGGGGCTCTTGAAGATCGAGGCGCGCGGCGAGACGCGCGACTGCCTTGACCTCGACGAGCCCTGGCGCTTTTCCGGCAACGAGACGTCGTTCTACCGCTAGCTCCCGGCAGAGACGCGATGCGCTTCAACTAAGCGGACACCACGATCCGCTGTCGCCTCGCGCGGCGAGCCCGGCGGCGAAGAGCGCTTCGGCGAGATCCGCGCCCGCGCTGTTCTCGACGCGAGCCAGCACGCGCCCGGCGTATTTGTCGTGGCGGATGTCGCTGAGGATCGCCTCGCCGCCGTTCAGAAACGCCGCGGTGAAATCCCGCGCTTTGCGCGCCCGCTCGTGTTCCGCCGCACATTGCGGCCGCGAGAGTTCCGGCGCATCGACGCCGACGACGCGCACCGACACGGCGACCTGCTGATCGATCCAGATCGTGGCGCGCGCCTTGAAGGTGTCGCCGTCAATGACGCGCTCGACGCTCGCCCGGATCGGACCCGGCAGAGGGGCGGCCTCCGCTGAACCTGCGATGATCAAAGCCGCAAAGAGGGGATGGCAACGCATGCTCGCTTAAGTAGCACGTTCCGCAAATGTTCGCAACCATAAGTTGCCGCGCTAAAAATCGACCGCCCGGCCGTTCCGCTCCCAGTCGCCATAGCGGGTGGGCTCAAGACCCTTGGGGCCGCCCTTCTCGGGAGGCGGCTTGTCAGCAGGCGCCGCCTGCCGGCGCGCCTCCGCTTCGGCGAGCGCGCGCCGGGCCGCCGCGGGGAGATCGCGTTTTTCCGCCGGACCGGCGCTCATATTGAAGCTCTCTGTCGCCCTTCACATATAGGCCGCTCGGGCGCTTTCGCCATTCAAGAACGGAAAAATGACGAACCTTCGGACCTATGTTCTTCTCGCGTCTCTCACGGCTCTGTTTGGCGCGGTCGGCGCCGCGATCGGCGGATCGGGCGGCATGATCTTCGCGCTCGCCCTCGCCGCCGCCGGCAACCTCTTCGCCTACTGGAACGCGGACAAGATTGTGCTGCGCATGTATCGGGCGCAGCCGGCGGACGAATCTCACGCCTCGGGGCCCGTGCGCCGCTATGCCGGAATCGTGCGCATGCTGGCGGAACGCGCAAGCCTGCCGCAGCCGAAGGTCTATCTGATCGAGAGCGACCAGCCGAACGCCTTTGCGACGGGGCGAAACCCCGAAAACGCCGCGGTCGCCGCGACGACGGGGCTCCTCCGTATGCTGAGCGAGGAAGAGCTCGCCGGCGTCATGGCGCATGAACTGGCGCATGTGAAGCATCGCGACACGCTCACCATGACGGTGACCGCGACCATTGCCGGCGCGATCACGACGCTCGCCAATTTCGCCATGTTCTTCGGCGACCGCGACAATAATGGCGGCGTCGTCACCTCAAATCGCGCCGTGGCAGTGCTTGAACTTCTCGCCGGAGCCGCAGGGGCAGGGCGCGTTGCGCGGAACGGCGCCCCAGGTGGCGGGGTCGCCCGCATCGACATGGGTCGCGCGCTTCTTCGCTGAGAGGGTGGCGAGGCCGGCCGAGCCGAAGCGCGAGCGGGCGCCGGCGTCCGCCATTTCCATCTCGTTCTCGCCGGTGACCGGATCGACATGGGTCTCGGTCATGGGGATCGCCCGCTTCGGTGCGGGGCCCGGCGCCAGCGGCTGGGACGGCGCGGCGGGCGCCACCTGCACATGCATCAGCATGCGGACGACATCGCGCCGGAGGCCGTCGATCAGTGTTTCGAAGAGCGCGTAGGCCTCGGTCTTGAACTCGTTGATCGGGTCGCGCTGGCCATAGCCGCGCAGGCCAATGACCGAGCGCAGATGGTCGAGCTGCTGGAGATGCTCGCGCCAATTGGTGTCGAGCACGTGCAGCAGAAACGCCTTCTCGACCTTGCGCATGACGTCGGCGCCGACCTCGCTCGCGCGTTTGTCATAGGCCTCGTTCGCCGAGGCGGTCAGTTTGTCGATAATCTCGGTGTCGGCGACGCCCTCTTGCTTGGCCCATTCGGCGATCGGCGGCGTGACGTCGAAGATGATCTGCACTTCCTTTTCGAGGCCGGGAACGTCCCACTGCTCGGCGTAGGATTTCGCCGGCACATGTGTCGCCACGAGATCGTTGACGAGCTGGGCGCGCATGTCGGCGATGATGTCGTCGACGGACGCCGACGACATGAACTCGATGCGCTGCTCGAAAATGGCCTTGCGCTGGTCGTTGATGACGTCGTCGAACTTGAGGACGTTCTTGCGGATGTCGAAGTTGCGCTGCTCCACCTTCTTCTGCGCGGTCTCGACCGCCTTCGTGAACCAGGGGTGCTCGATCGATTCGTCGGGCCGGATGCCGAAGCGCTTCAGCATCTTCTCCATGCCGGCGCCGAAAATGCGCATGAGGTCGTCATCGAGCGCGAGGAAGAACTTCGTGGCGCCCGGATCGCCCTGACGGCCGGAGCGACCGCGCAGCTGGTTGTCGATGCGCCGGCTTTCGTGGCGCTCCGTACCGAGAACGAAAAGGCCGCCCGCCTCGATCGCCTTCTTCTTGGCGTCGGCGACGCGCGTCTCGATCTCGCCGCGCTTTCGCGCAATCGCTTCGGGCGTGTCGCCCTCTTCGAGATGATCCAGAAGCTGCTTGTCGACCGAGCCGCCGAGCTGGATGTCGGTGCCGCGGCCGGCCATGTTGGTCGCGATGGTGACGGCGCCCGGCTTGCCGGCGTCCGCGACGATCTCGGCCTCCTGCTCGTGGAAGCGCGCGTTGAGGACGTTGTGGGTGATCGGCGTCTTTCTGCCCGACAGCTCCTCGATCCATGCCGCCTTCTCTTCGAGCGACTTCTTCAGGTCGGCTTCCTTCTCCTTCAGGGACTTCGCGCGCTCGCGCAAGGTTTTCGCGAGGCTGCGGAAATAGTCCTTGTCCTGAAGGATCTTCGAGAGCGTCTCCGACTTTTCGATGGAGACGGTGCCGACCAGCACCGGCTGGCCGCGCTTGTAGCAATCGGCGATCTGCACGACGATCGACTTGTGCTTTTCTTCGGCGCCCATGTAGAGCTCGTCGTCCATGTCGGCGCGATCGACGGGCCGGTTGGTCGGGATCTCGACGACGTGGAGCTTGTAGATGTCGGCGAATTCGGCCTCTTCGGTCATGGCCGTGCCGGTCATGCCCGCAAGCTTTTCGTAGAGGCGGAAATAGTTCTGGAAGGTGATCGAGGCGAGGGTCTGGTTCTCGGGCTGGATCTGGGCTTTTTCCTTGGCTTCGACCGCCTGATGCAGCCCCTCCGACCAGCGCCGCCCCTCCATCATGCGTCCGGTGAACTCGTCGATGATGACGACCTTGTTCTGACGGACGATGTAGTCCTTGTCCTTGTGGAAGATTTTGTGGGCCTTGAGGGCCTGATTGATGTGGTGGACGACGGAGACGTTTGCGGCGTCGTAGAGATGGTCGCCGTGAAAGAGGTTCGCCTCCTTCAGCAGCCGCTCGATCTTTTCGTTGCCGATTTCGGTGAGGACGATCGAGCGCGCTTTCTCGTCGATCTCGTAGTCGGCGGGTTCGAGCCGCGGAATGAAGGCGTCGATCACCATATAGAGTTCGGACTTGTCGTCGGTCGGCCCCGAGATGATGAGCGGCGTCCGCGCTTCGTCGATCAGGATCGAATCGACTTCATCGACGATGGCGTAGTGATGCCCGCGCTGGACCATGTCCTCGATCGAGGCCTTCATGTTGTCGCGCAGATAGTCGAAGCCGAACTCGTTGTTGGTGCCGTAAGTGATGTCGCAGGCGTAATTCTTCCGGCGCTCGGTGTCGGTGAGGCCGTGCACGATGCAGCCGACGCTGAGCCCCAGGCGCTCATAGACGCGGCCCATCCACTCGGCGTCGCGCTTGGCGAGGTAGTCGTTGACGGTCACCACGTGGACCCCGCGGCCGGCGAGGGCGTTGAGGACCACGGGCAGCGTCGCGACAAGAGTCTTGCCCTCGCCGGTCTTCATTTCTGAAATATCGCCCTCGTGCAGGACCATACCGCCGAGCAGCTGCACGTCGTAATGGCGCTGGCCGAGGCCGCGCTTGGCCGCCTCGCGGACGAGCGCGAAGGCCTCCTCAAGGAGGTCTTCGAGGGAGGCCCCGTCGGCGCAGCGCTGCTTCAGCTTCCCCGTCTCGGTCTTGAGGTCTTCGTCGGACAAAGGGACGAGCCCGGCCTCCAGCGCATTGATCGCCTCGACGCGGCGCCATAGAGGCTTGATGCGACGCTCGTTTGACGAGCCGAAAAGCTTTTTTGCGAGGCCGAGAACCATGGACGGCGAACCTTGCTGATGTGCGGGCCGGGGCCTGACTGTTCGAGTTGGGCCTTTCGGCGGCCTGCTGACGTCCGTCGGCGAGGATCGCCTGACGAGAAAGGCTCGGGAGAGATAGTGTCGGCCTATGGGACTGTCAACGAAGGCTGAGGCGGACCGCCCATGACGGCGTGGGACTTGAGGAAGCTGCGCGACAGTCTCGCCGGCAGCCCGTTGTCGGCGGCCGCCGCGACGATCCGCGCGGGCGCCGACCTCCTGTGGAAACTTATCGCCATGATCTGGCGCGCCTTCGCCAAGACGGTCGCCACAATCTGGCGGCTCACGGGCGCGCTCGACGCCGCGTTGTGGCGGGGCGTCAAGCTCGGCGGCCGGACGCTCGGCCGCTGGCTCAGGGCGGTCACGCGGATCGTCGCCAGCGCCGTCGCCGACCTTCTGCGCTGGCTGCCGAGCCGCTCGGGCCGGGCCTACAGCGCTTTCTCGGGCGTCATACTCATCATCGCCCTGTTGTGGATCGTCGATGAACTGCGCGGCGCCTCGGCGCTGACGACGGCGGCGTCGGACGGGCTCCTCGCCGCGCCCATCGACTATGACGATCCGATCCTGGCGCGCGTCGATGGGCGCTATGTCCATCTCTCCGAAGTCGCCTCGGCGGCGCTCGCGTCGGGCGCGCTCCAGCCAGGTGAAATCCTGACGCCCGCCCAGGCGTTCAAGCGCGATCTCGTCAGCGCCTTTGTCGAGCAGCGCCTCTTGTCGCGGGCCGCGGCTGAGGAAGGCCTGCAGCGCCAGCCCGAGATCGCCCGCAAACTCTCGGCCGCGCGCGACCGCATCCTCGCCGCCGAATTCATGGAGCGAAAACTCGTCGGCGTCGTCACCGACGAAACGGTGCGCAAGCTCTATGACAAGAACAAGGACGTGACCCAGCTCGGCGAGGCGGTCAAATGCCGCCACATCGTGGTCGCGACCGAGGAGGAAGCAGCGCTCATCGTTTCGGAGATCGAACTCGGCGGCGATTTCGCCGATCTCGCGCGCGCCAGATCGCTCGACCGCACGACGGCGCCGCAAGGGGGCGAGACCGGATACTTGACCCGCAACCAGCTGACGCCCGCTTTCGCCGACGCCGCCTTCGGAACCCGCGAAGGAGAGATCGCGCCGATCTTCTTCACCGACGCCGGGTTCAACATATTGCAGGTCATCGACCGGCGCCGCACGGGCGGCGTTCCCTTCCCAGAGGTCGCGGACGGGATCCGGCGCTTCCTCACGCTGAAAACCATCGAGAAAACGGTCGTCGGTCTCAAGGAGCAAAGCGAGGTCGTCTACTTCCCGGTCGAGGACGAAAGCGATGTCGATGTGCCGGCGCCGCCGCTGCGGACGGAGACGGCGCCGGGGGGGTGAGCGCCGGGCGTAAAAGCAGAATCCGGTTTTTCGCGAGCGACGCCGCCGGCGTTGCGGCTACGCCTTCAAGAGCCCGCTTATCCGCGTTGCGCCAGCGCCCGGAAACACTTTCGAGGCCATCGCCGATTTCCCGACGCCCCAATGCTCCTCGAGAACGGCCGCAAACAAGGCGCGCAGATCGTTCGCTGGCTGAATATCCCTGCTCTGATGAAGCGCGGAGAGACCCGGCCAGTCGCCGAGGATGCGCCCGCCCTTGACCGGGCCGCCAAGAACGAAGGCGGCGCCGCCGGTTCCATGATCGGTGCCGTTCGTGCCGTTGACGGCGACGGTGCGGCCGAATTCGGTGGCGACGACGATGACGGTTTGCGCATAGATCGCGCCGAGGCTCTCCTTCAGGGCTTTGAGACTTGCATCGAGCCCGGCAAGGCGGTTGGCGAGGAGCCCCTCCGCCGCGCCCTGATTGGCGTGCGTATCCCACCCGTCGAAGGCGAGCACGGCCGCCGCTGGACCTTCCGGCGCGGCGAGGAGTTTCGCAGCGGCGCGCGCAAGGCCCGGCCATTCCCCCTCGGCGCGCGGGTTGCCGGTTTTCGCGCCGTTCTCCATGCCGCTCGCGGCGGCTATCTCCTGCGTTTCAACGGCGCTCGCCAGCGCCGGGCCGAGCAAGGCGTCCTCCGCATACAAGTCCATGAGCCGGACGATCGTGTCTTCGTTGGCGGGCCTTGCGAAAGACGGCGCGTAGCTCGACGCCGGGCCCGGACCGCGCAGCACGAGCGGCAACGCGCTCGCGATCGCCACGGCCTTCCTTGGCGGCGAAGCGGCGAGCGCGCGATTGAGCCAGCCGTCGTTCAGCGCAAAGACGGCCGCGCCGCCGCTTTCAAGGACATCCTGTCCATCGAAATGCGAGCGCTCGCGATAGGGCGAGGACGCGGCATGCATGACGGCGAGCGCGCCGGCTTTCCACTCCTCATGCAGGAACGAAAGCCTCGGATGGAGGCCGAACGTCGCGTCGAGCGGTAGGACGCCGCCCGCCGCGCCCGGCGGCGGCAAGGCGAGACGTCCGCGCAAGGACGCGTAATTCGGATCGCCAAAGGCTGGAACCGCCGCGAGGCCGTCGAGCGCGCCGCGCAGAATGACCAGTACGAATTTCCGGTCGCGCGCCGCCGCGCTGAAAGCGGCGCCGGCGCCCGCCGCCGTAAGAACAAGGCCGCCGCCCACTGATAATGCGGCGCGTCGAGTGATGGAACCGCCCACGATCATGTTCATCGCCGCTGAAATTCCGGGCTCATCAGCGCGAGCGTGAGGCCCTGAGGCCCGCTGGCGGCGCGCGCGACCGCCTCGGCCATCCGCGCAGAGAGCATAGATCCGAGCGCGGCCGCCGCCATCGCCGCCGGCGCCGTACGCAAGGGCAGACGGCGCGCCAAGGCCTCGCTCCATTCAAGCCGCTTCATGACCGCATCGGGCGCGGCCCACTCTCCGGCGTTGTCGGGCCAGCCCTCGGGCGATGGCGCCGAGAACGGGCGCTGGCCCAGCAGCGCGTAGGCCGCATAGAGCGCTTGCGGCTCGACGGTTTCGACGCCGGTCATGCGGAGCGCGGAGAGAATGAATTCGTCCGACGTCTTGAACTTGCGCTGGCGCTCGTCGAACGTCTCGGGGAGATCGACCAGCGTCTCGTGCAGCGCCGGCACATCGCCCTCGGTCTCGCGGAATGTCTTCTCAAGCTTCGCGACGGCGGCGATCGGCGGCTCGTCGGCGATGAAATGGCGCGCGAGGCTTGAAGCGACGCGCCGCGCCGTCGCGGGATGGCGCGCGAGATCGGCGAGGATGGCCCGCGCTTGGCTCTCGCCGCCCTCCGGGTAGCGCTTGCCGAGAACGGTGCGCGTGCCAGGCTCGTGCAGGCGCTCGATGAAGACGAAATCGCCGAGCGCGGCCTCCGGAGCGAAGCGGCGGACCTGTTCGCTGACGACCGTCCAGCCGGTCAGGGCTTTCGCGAACTCCGTCACGTCGCTCTGCCCATAGCCGCCCTGGGCGCCCATGGTGTGGAGTTCCAGGGCCTCGCGCGCGAGGTTTTCGTTGAGGCCTCGGTTGCGCCTCTTGCCGGCGAGCGAATTCGGCCCGATCGACTGCGCTTGATCCAGATAGAGCAGCATGCCGGGATGGCGCATCACGGCGAGATGGAGATCAGCGAAAGAGCCGGTCATCCCGGTACGGATCACTTCGCGTTCGTAGAGCCCCGCGAAGGGGACGGTGACAGCCTTGTTCGCCGCAACCGTGAAGTGGTTCGACCAGAACCGCACGAGCCGCTCGGCGAAGCTCGTCTGTGTCGTGAGCGCGCGCGCGGCGCGCGCGGCGATCTCGGCGCGGAGAGCGGCCGTGAATGTCTCGAATCCCAGGATCGCCTCGGTTTGGTTCGCTTCCTTGCCCGGCGCGGTGTTGGCGGCGCCGCCCATCGCGCCCCTGATGAAGCGCCGAAGGCTCTGCGACGCCTCAGCGCGCGAAGGCAGCGCCGGATCGTTCAGGAGAAAGGCGTCCGCGCGGCCGATCTGCGATTTCAGCCAGCCCCGCGCGTCGCCGCCGATATATTCGAGATCGCCCGGCCTCGCGCCGAGGCCGAAGCGGTTGGCGGCGATCGCCGCGTTGAGGATGCCGCCTTCCGTTCGCTGCACGACGCCTCGCCGAAGCCTTCAGGCGTTCATTGGAAGATCGCCTGGAAGTTGACCAGTATTGTTCCTAACACGAACATCGCGAACGCCGCTACAATTGTGCTCCATCTCTGCCGGAGCTCGAAAATGCGAAAGCGGCCAACACACAGTCCAAAGGCCAGCACCACGTAAGCCAACTGCGCAATCCCAACGCCGGTGACCATAATGAAAGAAGGCGACGTTCCGGTTTCCGCGACGGCCGAGCCTATCATATGCTGTACACTGAGAAATGGGATGAGCAAAGCCAATGCGCTTCCCCAAGGCAATTCTGGCCCTTTTTCACTGAGCTTCTTCGCGATGCCAAGTCAGCTGGACACCTCCAACAACCCGTGAACTTTCGGGGCTGATGGCGTCGGGAAGGGGTTCGGCGGCTGAAACTTTGCCGGTGAAGCGGTTGTTTCGTCCGTGTTCTGATCTGCGCGGCGTCGATGTTTTGACCCGGGGTCATGCCGGCGCCCCGGCCTGTCGGCTGTGAAAGACGAAGCGGCGCATGTTGTAGGCGATGTTGGCGAGGCCGATTTTTATGCGGGCGCGGGCGAGGCCGATGGTCCTGACCTTGATCGCCATGCGATGCTTCTGATCGGCGAAGACATGCTCGACAAGTGAGCGGACCTTTGACTTGGTCGCGTTCCCGCGCCGGATGTTTTCCGGCATCGGCCGGCCCTTCGGCTTTCTGCGATGGATGTGGCTGACGAGGCCATGGCGCGCGAGCCATGC
>JBEBFW010000113.1:0-10315 GCA_040081755.1 Parvularculaceae bacterium | reverse complement strand
GGCATGGAGCAGGCGGCGTTCATCTTCGACGTCGTGGACGAAGAGGCAAAGCAGCTCGCCGTCGGATCGGCGGTGCAGGCCGCGCACCAGTCGGCGCTCGCGCTCATCGCGGCGCACGATCCGGCCTTCGACGCCGAGAATCATCCATTCGCGGCGAAGTTCAGATTGTTCGAGTTCGGACGATGGCCGGTCGGCGTGGTCGGATTGAGCTTCAATCTGTTCTGAGGGCGGCCTTTTTGCCGATGCACAATGGGCTACGCGCTACGCACAACCGACCAGATCGCCGCGCCGATCAAATAAACACCGAACGCCGTCAGCACCGCCTGGAAGCCATTCTTGAATGTCTCCTCCGGCATCCGCTTCAAGAGCCTGGTGCCCGACCACGCGCCGAGGAAACCGGCGACGACGACGGCGGCGATGAGCGCCGCCCATTCGCGATAGGCAAAGCCCAGAAAGCCGAAGGTCAGCGTCTTGAGGCCGTGCTGGAACACCATGGCGGCCGCGTGAGTAGCGACCGTCTGGAGCTTCTGCAGTCTGGCGACGGAGAGCATGGTCGCCGCGATGGGCCCCGTGGCGCCGAAGAACATAGACAAGAACGCGCCGACGGCCCCTGTCGCGAAGAAGCTGGCCGGGCCCGGCGAGAACGCCCTCGGTTTCGGCCCCCACACCGTGAACAGGACGAAGGCGCCGACTGCGCCCTTCAGCAGCCATTCGGGCAGCGCCACATAAACCCGTCCGCCCACCGCGGCGCCGAGCAGCGAGCCCAGCGCAAACCACAAGATGATGGGCCAGACGACATCGCGCCATTGCAGGACAAAGCGCGACGCGTTCGATCCGAGCTGCGCGACGCCATGCACCGGAATGACGGCAGGGGCCGGCAGGACCGCCGACATCAGCGCAAGGAGAGCGAGACCGCCGCCGAGCCCGAACGAGGCGGTCAGCGCCGACGTGAAAAAACTCGCGACGATGACCGCGCTGGCGATGAGCGGGGGGAGGCCGTCAGGGGATATTGCAGCCAAGACCGCCATGAGCTCAAACTAAGTAGACTCACGAATCATGTCACTTCGGAATGACGCTTTCCTTGCCTGGTTAGGCCTCAGTCCCGAAATTCCGGCTGAATCGCCATTCTAAAGGCAAATAGGGGGTACAGTGACGACGAACGATGAAGCCAAGGCGTATCTGGAGTCTTATACACGTTTCGCCCAGGACCTGAGGCTGTGGCTCACAGGTTACGGGATAGGTGGCCCAGCGCTATTTGTGACGCAGCCGTTTGTCTCTGAAAAAATTGCGGACGCATGGCAAAGTGTTTGGATCGTGAGCTTGTTCCTCGCAGGCGTTTTCCTGCAGGTTTTCTATGTGAAATTGCACAAGTGGTCACAGTGGCAGCTGTATCACCAAAAGAACGATTTTGCTGGCAACCCTTCGCCCCCCATCTCAAGAGGGGCGAAGTGTCCTAGCAAGTCACAAGAGGCAACATTTCAGAGGGCTGATTGGGTTTCAAGGCAATATTGGATCGACAACGTCATCGACTGGGGCTCAGTCGCGCTCTATGCGGGAGCGACAATTTGGCTGGTCTTCATTCTGACGGAACGACCTCCGCCCACCTAGCCTAGGGCGTCCCAAAGATGCCCAAATGAAAATCGCCACCTGGAACATCAATTCCGTCCGATTGCGGATCGAGTCCGTCAAGCGGTTTCTCAAGGCGGAGCGACCCGATGCGCTCTGCCTGCAGGAAATCAAGTGCCGGGACGATCAGTTCCCGGCGAAGGCCTTGCGTGAGGCGGGCTATGCCCATCAGGCGGTGTCGGGTCAGAAGGGCTATCATGGCGTCGCCATCGTCTCGCGCCTGCCGCTCAACGACGTCGAGAAGCGCAGTTTCGCCGGCAAGGAGGATGCGCGTCACATCGCGGCGAGCCTGCCGGGCGGCGTGCGCGTCCATAACTTCTACGTGCCGGCCGGGGGCGACGAGCCGGACCCGGATTTAAACGCCAAATTCGCGCACAAGCTCCGCTTCATGGAAGATCTCTGCGCGTGGGGCGGCGAGCAGAAGCCGAAAGCGAAAACGGTGCTTGTGGGCGATCTCAACATTGCGCCCCGCGAGCACGACGTGTGGTCGCACAAACAGCTCCTCGATGTCGTCTCGCACACGCCTGTCGAAATCGGTCTGATGAACGCCGCGATCGCGGCGGGAGAGTGGACCGATGTCGCTCGCGCGGTCATTCCCGAGCCGGAAAAGGTCTACACGTGGTGGTCCTATCGGGCGCACGACTGGAGAGCCTCCAATCGCGGCCGCAGGTTAGACCATATCTGGTTGAGCCCTGCGCTCAAGAAGGCTGCGCTCGCCCGCGGGCGCGACGCTTTCGCAATCCACAGCGCCTGCCGCGACTGGGAAAGACCGTCAGACCACGTTCCAGTCACGTTGAAGCTCGAACTCTAGACCACGTTCTCCGAAGTGCGAGTCGGAGAATGTGGTCTGGATTCTTGAGTTGTCGCGCGTTTCTTCCGAAAAGCGGACGCCACTTTTTGGAATGCGCTCTAGGCGCCGCCGTCGAGCGCCTCGCGCAACGACCGAACATCGTCGTCGGTATTGTAGAGATGCGCCGACACCCTCACTCCCCCATTGCGGCGGTCATGGTGGACGCCCGCCGCCGTCAGCGCCGCGGACGCCGCCTCGATATCGCGCGCCGCCAACACCGCTGACGAGCCGCGCTCGCCTTCCTTGCCATGCGAGAGAAGCGCGCCCTTGGGAAGACCTTCAATGAGGAGCGAAAGGAGCCGCTGGTTGTGAGCAAAGACCGCATCGACGCCAAAACGCGTCAGCGTTTCGAGGCCGCTGGCGGCGATGGCGAAAGGCGCGACGGACGGCGTGCCGCCCCAAAAGCGCATGGCGCCTTCGGCGTAGCGAAAATTCCTGATGTCGAACTCGAAAGGCTGCTCGTGGCTGAACCAGCCGACATCGAGGGGCGAGCAGCGGGCGGCCGTCTCTTTCTCCGTCCACAGAAAACAGGCGCCCGGCCCGCCGCAGAGATATTTGACCGATGTGCCGATGGCAAAGTCAGGGCGCCAGCCGGAGAGATCGACAGGAACCGCGCCAGCAGACTGGGCAAGGTCGAGAACCGAAAAGACGCCGCGTTCATGGGCGCGCCGCGAGATTTCCGCCACCGGCGCCCTGACCGACGTGTTCGAGAAAACATGCGTCGAAATGACGAGCTGGACGTCGTCATGGAACGCTGGCGTCCAGGCGTCGATGTCGGCGAGGCGCGGGCCGCCCGGCAGCAGCAGCAGTTCGTAGCCGAGCCGGCGCGCCTCGCCTGCGACGAAGCCGATGGTCGGAAAATCGTCCTCAGTCAGAACGAGTTTCTTGCGACGGGCGCGCTCCGGGAGCGAAAAAATGATCTTGGTGAGCGCGCTCGAAACATTCGTCTGCGGACATATGTCCGCGGGCGCGGCCCCGATCAGGGGTCCGAGCCCGCCCCGGAACCGGTCGATCGCGGCCAGCCAAAGGTCCCATGTCGCGCCGCTGGCGTCTTGCCATGGTGCGACAAAGCCCGTTCCCAGCGTATCGAGCGCGGCGCGCGGCATCAGGCCGACGGAGTGCGACAGGAAATAGCGCCCCTTCGGCGCATGAAAGGCTGCGCGCGCCGCCTGCGCGTCGAGCGCGGTCATGAGATGCTCCGCAGATCGTCGCGCGTCACTGACCCGGGCACGACGACGACGGGAATCGGACGCGCGCCGAGATAGGCGGGCTGCTGCGCGAGCGCGGCGACGAGGGGCCCCGGCCCTTCGGGCCCCGTCGAGGCGCCGAGAAAAAGAAGGGCGATCTTCTGATCCTCATCGATGAGGCGCCGGATTTCTTCCGCGCGCCGACCCTCGCGAATGCAGGTCTGGGGGCGCTCGCCCCGCTCGGCCTCGACGAGCGCCGCAAATTCGGCAAGGCACGCCTCGCCCTTCTCATAGGCTTCGGCGCGCATAGTCTCGGCGACCGTCGCCCAATGGCCAAGTTCCGGCGGTTCGACGATGTGGAGGAGCGTCACCGCGGAGTTCGAATGGCGCGCGCGCCGGGCGGTGAAATAGGCGGCGAGGCGCGCTTCCGGGCTGTCATCGGCGATCAGAAGAAATCTGAGGCGCTCGTCGGCGGGCGCGGCGTCTTGTCGGTCTGAAGCCATGGCGGGCCGAGAATGCCCCGAAAGGCGCCGCGCCGTCCACTTGACGTTCTTCGGGAAGCCGACGTCTTTGGGCTGCCTGTCTCTGGGAGCAACCGGCATGCGCGGCTATTTCGGCGTCGGAGCCGAGGGGATCTCGAAGGCCATGAACCTCGGCGCGGTCTTGAGGACCGCGCACGCCTTCGGCGCGAGTTTTGTGTTCACCGTCGGATCGCATCTTCGCGCCAGGGAGGTGCGCCTGTCGGACACATCGAAAACCGAGGGCCATGTGCCGCTCTATGAGTGGGCGGGCGTCGGCGACATACGCCTGCCGAAGGGTTGCATTCTGGTCGGCGTTGAAATCGATCCGGCGGCGATCGATCTCCCGAGCTTCAGGCACCCTCTGAACGCCGCCTACATTCTGGGTCCGGAGAAAGGCTCGCTTTCGGACGCGGCCAGGAAGCAGTGCGCGCATCTCGTGAAAGTCCCCACCAAATTCTGCGTCAATCTCTCGGTCGCCGCCGCGCTGGTCATGTACGACCGCGTCCTGTCTCTGGGCGGCCGTCCGGCGCGGCCTGTGCGATCCGGCGGTCCGCCGCCACTGGACGAATGGAGGGTTGTGGAAAAAGAAAGGCGGCGCTGATTGCGCCGCCTTCGAGGACACGTCCGGAACGACCGGCTGTGAAATCTCTCAACTACCGGCGCTTCGCCTTGCGCTTGCCTTTGGATTTGCCGGCCTTCTTGGCGCCCTTGCGGCCGTCGCCCGATCCGCCGTCTTCCATCTTGTCGAGGGCGGCGGCGTAGGCCGAGAGCGCTTTCATGAATGCGCCGCGCTGGGCGGCCGGCAGAACGGCGAGCGTGCCCGCCTCGGATTTGTTCACCGCGCCCTGCGCCGACGACAGCATGCGCTTGCCGGAAGCTGTGATCGAGACGGCGTTGGCGCGCGCGTCTTCACGCGTGCGGCTGCGCGACAGGAGGCCCTTCTTCAGCATGCGGGCGATCATGTCGGCGAGCGTTGAACGGTCGATGCCGGTCGCGCGCACGAGATCCGTCTGGCTCAATCCTTCATTCTGCGCGACGGAATAGAGCACTTCGAACTGACGCGGCGTCGGACCGCTGGCGCCCACTTCCTTCGCATAGAGGTCGTTGGCGTATTGCTGCGCCCGGCGCAGGAGGTGTCCAGGCGAGTTCTTGAGTGAAAAAGCCATGTAGGGTGTCTCCGTTATTAGAGCGCCGCGGCGTCACTCGCCCGGCCGTTTCCCGAGAACGCTTCAGAGAGTGCGAGGCCGCAAATGGACCTTCTCCCCAAGCTGGCGCCCGTAAAGGAACTCCCGGCGCGCTGGGGCGGCTACTTAATTGATTGCCGATCGTCCGTCTATCGATAATTTCAGCGGATCGCGGGCGGTCGAAGCGACCCCTACTGATATTCAGCAAGCCCACACCGACATCAAGGCGACAGGAATGACGAACCGACCGGATCATGCGCCTGCTTTCGAACAGCGAACGCCGCCTGGGGAAGATCGCGAACGCGCCGTGTGCGTCCGCTGCGGTTTCATCGACTACCGGAATCCGCGGATCGTCGTCGGCGCCGTAGCGGATTGGCAGGGGCGCATCCTCCTGTGCCGGCGCGCGATCGAGCCGCGCATCGGCTTCTGGACGCTGCCGGCGGGCTATCTGGAGCTTGGGGAGAGCGCCGAGGAGGGCGCCCTGCGCGAAGCGCGCGAGGAGGCCGGCGCCGATCTCGAGATCGACCGCGTGCTGGCGGTCTATTCGGTTCCGCGCATCGGCCAGGTGCAGATCATTTTCCGGGCCCGGCTCAATGCCGCCTCCCTCGCCCCCGGCGCCGAAAGTCTGGAGGCGGCGCTCTTCGAGTGGGCCGACATTCCGTGGTCGGATATCGCCTTCCCGACAGTCAACTGGGCGCTGCAACACCACCGCCAGAGCATGGCGAAGGCGGATTTTGCACCGTTCTCGAATCCGGTCGAAGGGCTCTAGGGCGCAGCCCTTCCATCTTCATCCCGATGGGCCGGGGAGGGCGCTGGAGGGGGCCCGGCGCCCTCAAGTTTCGGCGTTTCCTGACGCCCATGCCGGGCGAGAAACGGCGCCTGTGAAATGCAGAACAGAATATAGACCGCGGTGAACCCCCACACCTTCAAATTGACCCAGGTCGGTTCGCCGGGGCAGCGCGCGCCCGCTGCGAAGTCGCAATCGCGCATCAGCCAGCGCCAGGCGATTTCGTTGGTGAGAGCGAGGATGGCAAAGCATCCGACGAAGCGTTTCGTCAGCGTGCGCCAGGCCCCGTCGTCCATGTGAATGGCGCCGTCGAACAGCGTCTTCAGGAAATTGCGTCCGGTCGCGAGGCCGCCGCCGAGCGCAACCGCAAAGAGCGCGTAAACGATGGTCGGCTTCAGGAAAATGAAAGTGCGGTCATGCAGGATGAGGGCGAGGCCGCCGAGCACGGCGATGACCGCGCCAGAGACGCCGAGCATGGGCGCGACGCGCCGCTCCTTGATCACGCAATAGACGAAGGCGATCGCGAAGACGGGCATGAAAGCGCCCATCGCGATGTAGATCTCCTCTCCTTCAGGAACCGTCCATTTCGCGCCGACGACATTCCCGACGAGAGGAGCAAGACGCCGTCCGAAGAAATAGGCGAGGAAGAAAACCGCAAGCGGCCCGAAATCAACAAGGAATTTGGCCCGGCCCGAAAGGCGGCGTTTTTGCTGGTCGCTCATGTCGCGGCCTCGGTCCGGCCATCGACGCCGGCGAGGGCCCGCGCAAAATTCCCGGCGTTGAACGGCTGCAGATCATCGACGCCCTCGCCGACGCCGATGAAATGAACGGGAATTTTGTGCCTGTCCGCGAGCGCGACGAGGATGCCGCCGCGCGCCGTGCCGTCGAGCTTGGTCATGACCAGGCCCGTAACCCCGGCGATTTCCCTGAATGCGTCGGCCTGCAACAGCGCATTCTGGCCGACGGTCGCATCGAGCACGAGCAGCGTCGCATGCGGCGCCTCGGCATCGAGTTTCTTTAGCACACGGACGATCTTTGCGAGTTCATCCATCAGTTCGCGCCGGTTTTGCAGACGACCGGCCGTGTCGATCAACAGAATGTCCGTGTTTGAGGCGCGCGCCGACTGCAGCGCGTCGAAGGCGAGACCGGCGGCGTCGGCGCCGATGGCCCGAGAGACGACGGTCGCGCCGGCCCGCGCGCCCCACACGGAGAGTTGCTCGATGGCGGCCGCGCGAAAGGTGTCGCCGGCCGCGATCATGACGGATCGCCCTTCGCGGCGAAACTTCTCGGCGAGTTTGCCGATCGTCGTGGTTTTTCCAGAGCCGTTGACGCCGACCAGCAGCAAGACGAAGGGCCGCTTCGAGGCGTCGACCGCGAGTGGCCGCTCAAGGTCCCGAAGAGTTCTGGCGATCTCGGCCGCGAGCGCGCCCCGCACCTCGCTATCCGATATTTCCTTGTCGAATCGGTCCCGCGCCAGCGCTTCCGTGACCCGCTTCGCCGCCGGCAGCCCGAGATCGGCGGAGACGAGAAGGTCTTCAAGTTCGTGCAGCGTCGCCGCGTCGAGCTTCTTTCTGGTGAAGAGCGCCGCCACATCGCCCGTGAGCCGCGACGACGATTTTGAGAGTCCTTCGGCGAGGCGTGCCAGAATATTCTTTTTCGGCGGCTCCGCGCTCTCCGAACCAGCTTCCGGCGCCTGTCGCTCCGCTTGCAGACTATCGGCCAACGCGTCCGGGGCAGTCTCTTTCGGCTTTCGTCCGAAGAGGCTCTGGATGATGTTGTTCGCCATCAGGCCGCGGCCACGGCGTCAAGGCGTGCGCCGATCAGCTCGCCGCCCTCGCGAGCGACAATCTTCAAGCTGACGATTGCGCCGGGCCGCCCGAGCGGCTCGGAGAGCCGTGCTAAGGCGAAATTCGGGAGCCGCGCGCGGGCGCCGCTTTCGACAACAGCCTCGACCGTTGAGCCGATCTGCGAGTCGAGGAAGCGATCGCGGGCGCCCGCCGCCGCCGCGCGCATGCGCCGGGCGCGCGCCTTGACGACGGCCGGGTCAAGCTGCGGCATCCGGGACGCCGGCGTCCCCTCGCGCGCCGAATAGGGGAAAACATGCACAAAATTCAGCCCCGCGTCGGCGATCAGCGCGACGCTGTTCTCGAACATCTCGTCCGTCTCCGTCGGGAAGCCGGCGATCAAGTCCGCGCCGATGGCGATTTCGGGCCGGCGATCCCGCATTTCCTGGCAGAACGCGACGGACTGCGCGCGGCTGTGGCGCCGTTTCATGCGCTTCAAAATGAGATCGTCCCCGGACTGGAGCGACAGATGGAGGTAGGGCGCGATCCGCGCCGCGCCGCAAATGAGGTCGGCAAGTTTCCCGTCGATCTCGGCGCCGTCGATCGAGGAGAGCCGCAGCCGCCGCACGGCCGGCGCGGCGTTGAGGAGGCGTTCGACCAGATCGCCGAGGGTTGCGCGCGGCGCGAGATCGGCGCCCCAGGAAGTGATATCGACGCCCGTCAGCACGATCTCGGCGTGGCCAGCGTCGGCGAGACGGCGCGCCGCATCGACAACGGCGTCGATCGGAACCGACCGCGACGGCCCTCTGCCGTAAGGAATGACGCAGAACGTGCAACGATGGTCGCAGCCGTTTTGTATTTGCAGAAAGGCGCGCGCGCGGTCGCCATAGGCCTCGACCAGCTGGGGCGCCGCGTCGCGCACCGCCATGATGTCGTTGACGAGGATGCGCTCGCCCGTTCGCGCGAGCCGCCTCCAGTCGTCCGCCGACAGCTTCTCGCGATTGCCGAGCACGGCATCGACTTCCGCCATCGAGGCAAAACCTTGTGCGTCGATCTGTGCGGCGCATCCGGTGACGACGATGCGCGCGTTCGGGCGTTCGCGGCGCGCGCGCCGGATTGTCTGCCGTGTCTGGCGCACGGCCTCGGCGGTCACGGCGCAGGAGTTGACGACGACCGCCTCGCCAAATCCGGCCTCGGCGGCGAGACGTTTCATCGCCTCGCCCTCATAGGCGTTGAGGCGGCAGCCCAGCGAAATGACCTCGGTCTCCATGGGCGGGCGATATAGGCGAGAAAAGCGCCCCAAGCTAGGTTTCCGCCGGGGCGCGCCTCTTCGCGAAAACCCGGATGCCGCTTTTTCGCGCGGCGCCTAGAGCAGCCCCGCCTTGCGCGCGAGCGCCTCAAGGTTTTGTTCGGGCCTCGCGCCGAAATGACTGATGATCTCCGACGCTGCGAGCGCGCCCAAGGCGCCGCAGCGCTCGAGTTCGGCGCCGCGCGAGAGGCCGAAGAGAAGCCCTGCGGCGTAGGCGTCGCCGGCGCCGGTGGTGTCGACGAGGCGGTCGGGCTCGATCGCGTCGATCTTCACCACATCGCCGTCGCGCGGAATGAGCAGCGAGCCGCGCTCGGACAGCGTCACAGCGGTCAGCGGGCAGAGCGCGCGCGCCTTCTTCACAATTGCCTTCATGTCATCGGTCTTGAACAGCGTTTGCGCTTCGCGTTCATTGGCGAGGAGCACATCGACATGATCGCCGATAAACCCGACGAAGGTGTCGTGCTGGCGATCGACACAGCTCGAATCCGAGAGCGTGATCGCCGCGCGCTTGCCGGCCGCCTTGGCCGCGAGACACGCCTTGATGAAGGCCTGGCGCGCGACCGGCTGCTCGAAGAGATAGCCCTCGAAAAATGTGATGGCGGCGCCGGCGACCATGCGGGTGTCGATGTCTTCGGGCGCCACGAGCCCCGCCGCGCCGAGATAGGTCGACATCGAGCGCTGCGCGTCGGACGTCACATTGATGAGGCAGCGCCCCGTTCCCGGCCCCGCCGCCAGCGCAGAGGTGTTGAAGACGACGCCCATCGCCTTGATCTCGCGGCGGAAGGTCTCGCCGAGCCGGTCGTCGGCGACCTTGCCGACGAACCCGCCTCTGCCGCCGAGCGACGACAGACAGGCGATCGAATTCGCCGCGGACCCGCCGGAGATCTCGCGCCCCGGCGCCATGCTTGACTGGATCTCCCGGGCGCGAGCCTCGTCGATGAGAATCATGCCGCCCTTTGGGATGCCGTGCGCGGCGAGGAAGGCGTCGTCGGCGTCGGCGAGCACATCGACGATCGCATTGCCGACGCCGATCACGTCGAGCCCACTCTTCACCCTCGAAGATCCTT
>JBEBFW010000112.1:0-10339 GCA_040081755.1 Parvularculaceae bacterium | reverse complement strand
GGTCGAGGGGCGCGGAATGAATTTCAATCGACGGTTCTTTGTCGGCGGCGCAGCGCTCGCCGGCGCCGCCGCGTCCGGCCCCGCCGTCGCGAAGTCTGGCGACAGGAAGCCGCTCGCGGCGCTGCGCGACTATATGGAACGCCACCGCGCGGAGTGGGGCATTCCGGGCATGACGGCGACGCTTGTCGGCCGAGACGGATTTGAAGGCATCGTGCATTCGGGCTGGGCCGATATCGACAGGCGCGTTCCGGTCGGCCCGCAGCATCTCTTTCAGATCGGGTCCATCACCAAGATGATGACCGCGCTCGCGGCGTGGTCGCTCATTGAGGAGGGAAAGCTCTCGCCGGACGCCCGGCTCAAGGATGTCCTCAAAGGCGTCAGCGTCGCCGGCGGCGAGTCGATTACGCTGCGGGACCTGCTCAATCACACGTCCGGACTGCCGGCGGATTCTGCGATCTTCCCCGACGGCGGCCTGAAATCCGGGTTCAAGCCGGGAACGCGCTGGACCTACAGCAATTCCGGCTATCTGCTCGCCGGCATGATGGCCGAAGCGGCGAGCGGCGTTCCGTATCCGGAGCTTGTGGAGACGCGGGTCCTGAAAAAGCTCGGCATGAACGACTCCGTCGGCGCCTTGCGCGTCGCCGATCGCTCTCGCTATGCGACAGGCTACGAGCCGGCGCTGACGGATCGCCTCAACCCGCGCCCGGCGCCGATGACGCCGACGCCGTGGGTCGATTCCGATAGTCCGGCCGGATGCGTCGCATCGACCGCTGCGGACATGGCGAAGTTCCTGCGTTTCCTCCTTGGTCTCGCGGGTGGGAAGGGCGGCGCGGTTCTGTCGGACGAGACGGCGAAACGGTTTCTCGCAGAGCCCGCCGACGCGCCGGGCTGGGCCCCCAGCGTCAGATACGGCAACGGCGTGGCGCGCGTCGAAATCGACGGGCGGAAATACCTGCATCACACCGGCGGCATGGTGTCGTTCTGTTCCGCGCTCCATGTCGATGCCGAAGCAGGCGTCGCCGCGTTCGCCTCGGCCAACATCCACTATTCGCTGAATTACCGGCCGCGCGACATTACAGTTTACGCATGCGGTCTGTTGCGCGCGCTGAGTGAGGGCCTGGCCGCGCCCGCGCCGCGCGCGCCGCGTCTCGTGCTGGAAAATCCGCAGCGCTTCGCCGGCGTCTTCACGGCCGCCGACGGCGACAAGTTCGAGATCGCAGCCGGAGAGAAAAAGATCAGCCTGCGGCGCAAAGGTCGTGAAACCGCCATGCAGGAGGCCGCCCCCGGGCTCTTCGCCTGCCTCGATCCGGATCTCGCCATCACTGGCATAGTGATCGAGACGGAGGGCGAGGGCGCCGCGGCGAAAGCGGTTCGCGCCTGGGCGGGCGAGAAGGAGTTTCTGGCGTCGGGCCGGACGAACTACCAGCCCCCGGCGCCTGCGGAACTCAGGGCGCTGGCGGGGCGCTACGACAACGACGATCGCTGGGCGGGGCCGCTCTATGTCTACGCGCGTTCGGGCAAGATCTGGATCGGCAACGCCGAGCCCCTGACGAAGCTGCCGAACGGGGAATGGCGGCCCGGCGAGGAGTGGTCTCCCGAACGCTTCCGCTTTGACGGGTTCATTAACGGACGCCCGCAACGCCTGTTGTTCTCCGGCGTGCCCTTTGTGCGCAGATTCAGCTAGTCTCGCCCGACGCTGCCTGAAGGTGCGGCGGCGGGAAGATTAGCGTCATGGCCGAAAGATCGTTTGCCGAGGAGGTAGAGAAGCTTCGCCTCAAAGAGGGTGAGGTCTTCCGCGGCGAGGGCATTCTGGCGGTCACCAAAGCGCTGCTGCAGGCCGGCGTCTCCTATGTCGGCGGCTATCAGGGCGCGCCCATCTCGCACCTGATGGATGTGCTCGCGGACGCGCAGGGCATTCTTTCCGAACTCGGCGTCCACTTCGAGGCGAGCGCCAGCGAAGCCGCAGCCGCGGCCATGCTGGCGGCGTCGGTGAATTATCCGTTGCGCGGCGCGGTCACCTGGAAATCGACGGTCGGCACCAATGTTGCCTCGGACGCGCTCGCCAATGTCGCCTCTTCCGGCGTCAAGGGCGGGGCCCTCGTCATCATCGGCGAGGATTACGGCGAGGGCTCCTCCATCATGCAGGAGCGCAGCCACGCCTTCGCGATGAAGTCGCAGATGTGGCTTCTCGACCCGCGGCCCAACCTGCCCTCCATTGTCGATATGGTGGAGCGCGGTTTCGAACTCTCGGAAGCCTCCAACACGCCGGTGATGCTGGAGCTCCGGATCCGCGCCTGCCACGTCTACGGATCGTTCACGGCGAAAAGCAATCAGCGGGCCGCCTTCCGCCTCTCCGATGCGATGGAGAATCCGACGCGCGACTACAGCCGCGTGGTGCTGCCGCCATCCAATTTCACGCATGAAGTCGAGAAGATCGAGCGGCGCTGGCCAGCCGCGATCGACTACATCAAAAAGCACCGCCTCAACGAATTTCTGGGCGGCTCGACTGGCGATGTCGGCGTCATCGTGCAAGGCGGGCTCTACAACACGCTGATGCGGGCTCTCGAACGGATCGGCCGGGCCGATTGCTTCGGCGAAACCGACATCCCGATCTATTGTCTCAATGTCGCCTATCCGCTGATCGACGACGAGGTGCGCGGCTTCTGCCTCGACAAGCGCGCCGTGCTGATCGTCGAGGAGGGCCAGCCCGACTACCTCGAACAGGCGCTGAACGCGATCTTGCGGCGCGGCGACCTCCAGACAAAAATCGTTGGCAAGGATCTGTTCCCCCGCGCCGGAGAATATGCCGCCGCCGTCATGGGGCAGGCGCTGGAGCGGTTCTTCGAAGCGTGGGCGCCGCGCGGCGGCGCCGGAGCGACTACGCCTCCTTCGGGGAAGCCCCGCGGCGGCGCCGCGGACGATGGCAGTCTGTCTCCGGACGAACTGAAGAGCCTCGCCGCCGTCGTGCCCCAGCGGCCGGCCGGATTCTGCATCGGCTGCCCGGAACGGCCGGTCTTCTCTGCGATGAAGCTGGTGCAGAAGGAGATCGGTGCGTTTCACGTCAGCTGCGACATCGGCTGCCATCTCTTCTCGATCCTGCCGCCTTTCGATATTGGCAACACGACGATGGGCTACGGCCTCGGCTGGTCCGGCGCCTCGGCCCTCAACGCCAAATCGAAGAAGCGCACGCTCTCGGTCATGGGCGACGGCGGCTTCTGGCACAACGGGCTGACCAGCGGCGTCGGCAACGCCGTCTTCAACAAGTCAGACAATGTGCTGGTCATCGTCGATAACGGCTATTCCGCCGCGACCGGCGGTCAGGACATCCTCTCTTCGCGCGCCGAGAATAAGACAAAAGCGACCAATAATCCGATTGCGAAAGCCGTGCGCGGCGTCGGCGTCGAATGGCTGCGCGAGGTCAACACCTACGACATCGGCCGGATGAAGAAGACGCTGAAGGAGGCGATGACGACCGGGGTGAAAGGGCCGAAGGTCATCATTGCGCAATCCGAGTGCATGCTGAATCGTCAGCGGCGCGAGCGGCCGCAGCGCGAGGCGGCGATCAAGGACGGCAAACGCATTGTGCGGGCGCGTTACGGCGTCGATCCGGACACCTGCACGGGCGATCACGCCTGCATCCGACTCTCGGGGTGTCCTTCGCTGACGCTGCGCGATAACCCCGACCCCTTGCGCGAGGATCCGGTCGCATGGATCGACAATGACTGCGTCGGTTGCAGCGTATGCGGAGAAAACGCCCACGCGGCGATCCTCTGCCCGTCCTTCTACCGCGCCGAGCTGATCTACAATCCGGGCTGGTGGGACAAAGCTGCGGCGAGAATGCGCGGCGCCGTCATCGGCTGGCTGCAATGCCGGGCTCTCAACAACGGCGCCGCCAATCCCGCTCATCCCCATCGCAATCACACCTCCCAGAGCCGCGTGCTCTCCCCTCTCCCCCGCAACAGCGGTGGAGAGGGGAACAGCCCCGTGCTCGCGGCTGGAATAAATGCGGCGGGCGAGGCCGCAAAGCCGATCAAGATCGCCATCGCCGCGCTTGGCGGGCAGGGCGGCGGCGTGCTCGCCGAGTGGATCGTCGCGCTGGGAGAACGCCGCGGGTTCATTGCGCAATCGACATCCGTCCCGGGCGTCGCGCAACGCACCGGCGCGACGATCTATTATGTCGAATTGTTCCCGCTCATGGAGGCGATCGAACGCGGCAAGGCGCCGGTGCTCGCGCTCATGCCGACGTCTGGCGACGTCGATATCGTCATCGCCTCGGAGTTGATGGAAGCAGGACGCGCCATGACGCGCGGCTTCGTCTCGAAGGCGACGACGATGATCGCCTCGACCCACCGCGACTACGCTGTGGTGGAGAAAATCGCTCCCGGCGACGGGCGACGGGATGGCGAGAGAGTGATCGCCGCCGCGCGAAGATCGGCCGGTCGCGCGCTGTTCGCCGACATGGCGGTTGAGGCGCAAGCGGTGAATGCCCCGCTCAGCGCGGTTCTGTTCGGCGCGCTTTGCGGGTCAGGGGCCCTCGCGATCGACAAGGCCGACTTCGAAGCCGTCATTCGCGAAGGGGGCAAGGCGGTCGCTCGCAACCTCGCGGGCTTTAAGCGAGGCTATGAGGCGGGAAGCGGAAACCGGGAATCGGGAATCGGTCAGGATCGAGCGGCGCGCGCGCCCGAGTCCCGAGTCCAAAGTCCCGACCCCCGGCTTTCCGAATTCCCTCCGCAGGCGCACTATTTTCTGGCGGAAGGGCTGCGCCGCGTCGCCGACTATCAGGACGAGCGCTACGCCGCGCTCTATCTCGACCGGATGGCGCGGGTTCTGGCCGCCGATAGGGCGGCCGGCGGGGAGAGGCGCGATTGGCGTCTCACCGCCGAAGCCGCCCGCTATCTGGCCCTGGCGATGACTTATGAAGACGCCATCCGCGTCGCTGATCTAAAAACGCGCGCCGGTCGCTTTGCGCGTTTCCGCGAAGATGTGAAGGCCGCGCCCGGCCAGATCGTCGAGGTCTTCGAATACATGCACCCGCGCGTTGAGGAGGCGTGCGATCTGATGCCGCCCGCACTCGCTGCGCAATTTCTGAAGTCTGGGCCCATTCGCGGCCTCCTCAAGACGCTGCTCGGCGAGGGGCGGCGCGTGCCGACGACAAGGCTCCGCGGCTTCCTGCAGCTTTACGCGCTGAGTTCGTTGAGGGTCGTGCGCCGCGCCTCGTCGCGGTTCAAGAAGGAACACGAGCGGATCGAGGCTTTTCTCGCGCGGATCATGCAGGAGGCGGCGGCTGATTATGAACTCGGCGTCGAGACCGCCGGCCTTCAACGGCTCATCAAGGGCTATGGCGACACCCATGAGCGCGGCATGCGCAACGTCGGCCGCATCCTCGCTGCAATGGACCTCGTCAGGAAAAGCGCGGCGCCCGCCAAGGCGCTCGCTGAGCTGAAAGCGGCGGCCTTGAAAGACGAAGAAGGCGCCGCCCTCGGCGCCGCGCTCAGCCGGCTCGCTGCGGCGGGCCCAGCGGCGCCGGTATCTGTAGGCAATCGGGCGCTCGCGTAGATCCGGAGCTCCCCGGCCTCGCGCGGGATAGGCTCAAAGCGCCGACTGGATGTCCGTGTGCGCGAAATCTTCGCCGACAAAGAGAAGCGGTGCACCAAGAGCCTTCGCCAGGGCGTACGCGAAGCAGTCGCCGAAATTGAGTCTGGCGCGATGACCGCGTCCCTTGCCGAACTTCAGATGCGCTTCAAGCGCCGTTCGCGCATGAGCTTCGGAAACCGGCGTCACCGCGACGTCGGATGCGGCGAGAAATCGGTCAACTGCTTTCGCGGCTGTCCGAGCCGAGACCGCATCCTTGCCGGCCATGACAATTCCGAGTTCGAGATAATTGGCGGCTGAAAGTGCGCGCGCGTCGGCGCTTGCCATACATGCGGCTAATGAGTCTGCGGCAGCCTCTCCGAGCAAAATGGCGGCGAGCGCTGAGGTGTCGATAATCAGCATGTCAACGAAGACGCCCAAACGAGCCTATGCGCCCCAAAGGTCGTCCCACTCCTGTTTGGTGACCGTGCGCAATTTGAGCTCCTTCCTCAGTTGCGCGGCGGCCTTCAGGATGTCGGCGGCTAGATCGCGCTTGCTCGCCTTGCCCCGCGCCGTCACGCGTTCGAGCCGCTCCTCGAGCGCTCTCGTGACGGCTTCGGTCATGGTCTCGCCGGTCGCGGCGGCGAGCTTTCGCGCCAGACGGTCGGCCTCTTCGGTTTTAATGCTCAGGGCCATGCGGCACCTTTCTAGAAACATCGTCTAGATAGTTGCTGGGAGGCCGATCAGTCAAGATTCATTAGCAACCGCCTGCAAGCACGGCGGCCCACGCGTCCAAGGCGCTAAAGGATAGATGCGACTGCGGAGGAAACGGCGAACCACCACGTCTTTTTCGCTCGATTTGCAGCCTCAGCGTTCAGAACAAGTTGCTGCAATTCCCGCTGTGTATGGCGCGTAACGGTTCCCGTTTGTCCGTTCCACACATTATCGACGGAGATGCCGAGGTTTGGCATCGTTCCAATAATTGTTCGCCCGTCGGCAAAGTCTCTTGCCTTTTCATCATGCCCCCGTGTGCTCGGGCTAGGCCTTCACCTTCACATAGCTCCCCGGCGCATCCTCGATGACGGACAAGCCGCCGTCTCCCGGAATGCGCGCCGGAACCTTCCCGGGACTGACTTTATTCAGCCACGCGATCCAGTAGGGCCACCACGAGCCGGCGTGACGCTCGGCCACCGCCTTCCAGTCGTCGAGCGCGGCGGGAAGGGCGGCGTTGATCGAGTGGTGATATTTGTGCTTGGCCGGATGATTGACGACGCCGGCGATGTGGCCGGAGCCCGCCAGCATGTAGGTGACCTTGTCGTTGCCTTTCGCCGCGAAGAGCTGCGCCGTTCTGTAGACGGAGTTATGGGGCGCGATATGGTCCGTCTCGCCCGCCTGCATGAAGATCGGGATATCGACGTCGCTTAAGGCGAGGCGCTCGCCGTCGATGAGCATCTCGCCCTTGGCGAGCCGGTTCTTCTGATAGAACTCGCGCAGATAGAAGAGATGCACGTTTTTCGGCATGCGCGTCGCGTCGGAGTTCCAATAAAGGAGATCGAAGCGCGCCGGCTCCTTGCCCTTCATGTAATTGTCGATGACGAACTGCCAGATCAAGTCGTTCGAGCGCAGCATGTTGAAGGTGTTCGCCATGGCGCGGCCCTCGAGGACGCCGCCGGCCTGATCCATCTGTTTGGCTATCGCTTCGAGCTGCGCGTCGTCGACGAAGAGGGAGAGGTCGCCCGCCTCCTCAAAATCGGCCTGCGCCGTAAAGAAGGTCGCCGAACGGATGCGCTTGTCGCCGCGCTTGGCCATGAGCGCGAGCGCGGTCGCCAGCATCGTGCCGCCGATGCAATAGCCGATGGCGTCGACCTCTTTCTCACCGGTCGCCTTTTTGACGGCGTCGAGGGCGACGTAGAGCCCTTCGTGGATGTAATCCTGAAACGACTTGCTGGCGAGCTGCGGCTCGGGATTGACCCAGGAGACCACGAACACCGTGCGGCCCTGCTCGACCATCCATTTGATGAAGGAATTCGCGGGTTGAAGATCGAGAATGTAGAATTTGTTGATCCAGGGCGGGAAGATCAACAGCGGCCGCTTCGCGACGTCCTCCGTCACCGGATTATACTGGATGAGCTGGAAAATCGGGTTCTGAAAGACAACCTTGCCCGGCGTTGTCGCGACGTTGACGCCAAGCTTGAAGAAATCGAGATCCGCTTGCCGGATCGACAACTGGCCGTCGCCGCGATCGAGATCGTCGAGCAGGTTGCGGACGCCTTTCAGGATGTTCTCGCCGCGGCTAGCGATCGTCGCCTCGACCACTTCCGGGTTCAGCACAGGGAAGTTCGAGGGCGCAATCGCGTCGAGGAATTGCTGCGTGTAGAACTCGGCGCGCTTCTTCTCGTGATCGCTCATGCCGTCGAGGTGCGAGACGGTGCCCTTCAGCCACTTGGCGTAGGTCAGATAGGACTGCTTGACGAAGTCGAGCATGGGGTTTTCGCGCCAGGCGGCGTGGGTGAAGCGCTTGTCGCCTGCCTCGGGCTCGATCGCGGGCGCGACCTCCTCGCCGGCGATCTTGCGCGACATGTTCGCCATCATCTTCGCGTAGTCGCCCCAAAGCTGGAACTGACGCTGCATGACCGTGCCGGGGTCGGAGGCAAGGCCCTTCATCATTTCCTGAAAAGCCTCGCCGACACTCAACGGATCGGCCGCGTTTTCGCCGCCCGTCATCTTGAGGCCGCCCGGCGCCTTGCCGAAGTAGTCCTTGATCACCTCCTGGCTCTTGCCAGTGATCTCGACGAGGTATTCCGAGAGCGCGTCGAAATCGTCCATCATGTTCTTGGGGTCGGCGCCGTGTGTCGGGCTCGCGCCATGTGTCGGGCTCGCGCCATTGGCCGGACTCGCGCCGTTGGCCGGGCTAGCGCCAATCCCCGGGCTCGCGCCAATGGCGGCCGCACGGTCTGGCGGCGGAACTTGGGACGGCGCCGTGGGTTTGGCGCGGGCGCGTTTTTTCGCCGGGGCCGATTTGTCTTCAGCTTGCATAAAGGGGCCGATTGGGGGTTATTGGAGCGTCAGGCAGCAGGTTATAGATGTCCGCCGCAGTCCGCGCAAAATGTTACAGGATCGCGTTCGTCGCCGCGCTCGCCCTGACGCCGGCCTTGGCGCCTGCATGCGCTGGCCTTGAGCGTTTCGCCCCGCCGGGGATCGTCAAATACGAGGACCTCGCCGGCGACAAGCCGCAGAACGAACAGATCACGGCGCGCGCCGCCGAGATCCGCGGCTCCAGCGAGGCGGAGTTTCCGAACCTGTCGGCGGCCCCGCAGGCGCCGCCCGAAACTCTTGATCCTGCGGTTCAGGCGAGCCTTGAAACCGACCTCGCCGGCGCGCGCGAGACATTGAACGCTTCGGTCGCGGTAGATCGGACAGATGTAGCGGCAGGCGAGGCGGCTGCGATCGCCCTGCCGGGCGTCATCGACGCGCCGGCGCCGCTCGCCGCTGTCCGAGATGCGTTGAACGCAGCCGTCGCCGATGACGACGCGGCCGCAAGGGCCGGCCGCGGCCTTCCGCCCCGCACGCCGCCCGCCGAATAGACCGCGCGCCGCAAGGCGTTCAGGCGCCAGCCATTAAACGCTTGAAACGGCTCGGGGACCTCTCTATATCCCGCGCTCTTCCCGCAGGTGTTCAGTATCGGAACCTGACTTGCGGGCCCGTTGGCGCGGGGTGGAGCAGTCCGGTAGCTCGTCAGGCTCATAACCTGAAGGTCGTTGGTTCAAATCCAGCCCCCGCACCCAATTTTCTTCAATAAAATCAATGACTTGAAGGTCGCCACGATCGCCGGCCTACAGAGCATTATTTCCGCCAGTCATCGCGGTTCGCGGGCAAGAGGTTCGCTGGCGGTCAGATTCCGTCGAAGATCGCCTTTCAGGCGAAATAGCCGACCATGGCGCCGATGAGGAGGTAGACGCGGCCGAGGGGCGAGGAGAGGTATTCCTCGAGGTCTTCGTCGGCCGTCTCGGAGGTGGTGGCGTCTTCAAGGAGCTTTTCGAAGCCCTGCAGGAAGCCCTGGATGTCTTTCTCGAAGCCGCGGTCGCGGTCCGCTTCCATCCGTATGCGGCGTTTCACGTCCGCTTCGTTGAGCCGCAGGATGCGGTTGGCGAAGACGTTGCGGTCGCCGCGGTCGAAGCGTTCTTTCAGCGCTGCCGGGGGGTCGCCATAGAGGCGCGTTTCGAGGCCGAGCGTGAAGCGCTGCAGATCCCCGATGATGCGGATCGCTTCGCTGCCTGTGTCGCCGCTCTTGTTGACGGCGCCGAGGTCGAGGGGCTCGGCCTCATCGGTCTTGTCGAGAATTTCGCGCCAGCTCACTTTTTCCTTGCCGCGCTTGCCGGTGGCGACGTTCTCTTCCGAGAGCGTCAGCGGCGCCTCTCGGCCGCCTTGATGACCGCCGGGGCTCTTGGCGGCGGCGCCATCGTTGTGCGCGGCATTTCCCGGGGTTCCATTTCCGTGAGCCCCGGCGCCGCGCCCCCCACCGCCATGCGTCTTGTATCCTTCAGCTTTCTTGGCCGGCCGCACGGTTTTGGAGAGATCGAGCGGTTCGTCGGCGACCGGCTTCATCGCGCGCTCGACGAGCGACGGTTTTTCCGCCTCGGCCGCTTTGCGATCCGCCTCGATTTTGGCGAGGCGCTCTGATTCCGCTTTCGCCTGGCGTTCGGATTCAGCTTTCGCCGCCAACTGGGTTGCGGCTTCTTCTTTCGCGCGGCGGTCGGCGTCCGCCTTC
>JBEBFW010000111.1:0-10364 GCA_040081755.1 Parvularculaceae bacterium | reverse complement strand
GCCGGCGGCGATGCGCGGGAGGAGCGCGACGGCGAGCCTATGACGGGTATTCATGCTTGTCTCTTTCGATCTGCTTGCACTCGGCGCATTCCGGATCGCGCGGCAGGCGCACGACGCGCGCATCGACGGCGAGGGGCGAGTAGAGGAAGAGCCGCCCCGCGAGCGACGGCTTCAGGCCCAAAATCTCCTTGATCGCCTCCAGCGCTGCGGCGGCGCCGACGACGCCGGCGACGGGGCCGAGTACGCCTTCCTCGGCGCAATTGATTTGAGACTCGCGCGGCGGCGGCGCCGGCACCAGACAGCGATAGCAGGGAAGGTCGGCGCCGGCGAACGGCTTGAAGACCGACAGCTGCGCCTCGAAGCGCCCGACCGCTGCCGAAACGAGCGGCTTTCGCGCCGCCATCGCCGCTCGGTTGAGCGCGTAGCGGCCCTCGAAATTGTCGATCCCCTCCAGCACCAGGTCGTAGCCCTCGATGAGCGCGCGCGCGTTCTTGTCGCCGATTTTCTCCCTGTGCTCGACGATGTGCGAATCCGGGTTGAGGCGGGCGAGCGCTGCTTTCGCGCGCGCCGTTTTCGGCTCGCCGACATCGGATGTTGCGCAGATTGGAAAGCGCCACCTCGTCGTCGTCGGCGACGCCGATGACGCCGACGCCGGCCGCGGCGAGATAGAGCAGCGCCGTGGCGCCGACCCCGCCGGCGCCGACAACGAGAACGCGTGCAGCGAGGAGCTTCTGCTGGCCCTGCGCGCCGACTTCCTTCAGCAATATGTGGCGCAGATAGCGCTCGCGCCGGGTTTCGCTCAGCACGACGTCCCGCGCGCCCGGCGCGCTCACCACCAGCCGAGAATGCTGCCGACCGGCCCCATGACGAACATCATGGCCCCGACGATGAAGAGGGCGAGCCCGAGCCCCCTGACGTCCGAGTGCAATTCGCGCACGACAAGGCCGGCGGCGGCGCACAGGAGGCCGACGGCAAGGAGAGCTTCACGCCAGCTGACGCCTTCGATCATACCCCTGTGGACCCAAACCCTCCGGCCCCGCGCGCGGTGTCGTCGAGCGCCTCGACCTCGGCGAACGACGCCTGGAAAACCGGCGCGAAAACCATCTGTCCGATGCGGTCGCCGCGCCGGATCTCGAAATCCTCCGTGCCGTGATTGATGAGGATGACCTTGATCTCGCCCCGGTAGTCGGCGTCGATCGTGCCGGGGGAGTTGACGCAGGCGATCCCGTTCTTGGCGGCGAGCCCGGAACGCGGCCGCATCTGCGCTTCCCAGCCTGGCGGGAGCGCGATGGCGATGCCCGTCGGCGTCATGGCGCGCTCGCCGGGCTTGAGACGCAAGGGAGCCTCGGCCGGGACGGCGGCGCGAATGTCGCAGCCGGCGGCGAGCGCGGTCTCGTAGCGCGGCAGCGGCAAGCCTTCGCCATGCGGCAGTCGCTTGACCCGCACGCTGAGGACGGCCTTTTCCTTGTCGTCGAACACCTGAGCGTCTCCTCGGGCGAGTTTACACCTGTCGGCGCCCTCAAGTCACGCCGCGCGCCTGGGCCGGGAGTTTCCGTCCCCCGGGCGGGATGTGCCAAGTCGGCCGGACGCATGCTAAGAGGCGTCATGGACAAGATCGCAGCCGGCGTCGTGAAGTTTCAGGGCGAGGCCTATGAGCGCCGCAAGGAGCTTTTCCGCCAGCTCGCCGAAGGGCAGTCGCCGGAGGCGCTCTTCATCACCTGTTCCGACAGCCGCATCGACCCGAGCCTCTTGACCCAGACAGCGCCGGGCGAGCTTTTCATCTGCCGGAACGCCGGCAACATCGTGCCCCCGCACACCAATCACACAGGCGCGATGACGGCCTCGATCGAGTTCGCCGTCGGGGCGCTGCATGTTCCGCACATCATCGTCTGCGGACATTCCGGCTGCGGCGCCATGCAGGGCGCGATGAACGTCGATAGCCTCACCGATTTTCCGCATGTGCGCGAATGGCTGAACTTCGCGCGCGCGGCGCGCCTCATCGCCGAGGAGAAGCTTGCTGTCGCGCCAGAACTCGATCCGCTGGCGACGATCACCAAGGAAAATGTGCTTCTTCAGATTGCGCATCTGAAAACGCACCCTTACGTCGCCGCGCGACTCGCCATGCGCAAGGTGCAGATCCACGGCTGGTACTACGACATCGCCAGCGGCGAGGTGCTGGCCCATGACGAAGAGGCGGGCGATTTCGTTCCCGTCGTCCAGCGCTATCAAAAGCCGGTCGGCGACGTCATTCACCGTCACGGCGAAGGTTGCTGACGCCGGCTCAGAGCCAAAATCAGGGCCAGAATCAGGGCCAGAACCAGAAGCGCTTTTCCCGCAACCACAAGGTCAGCATCCATTTCTCGCCCGATGCGACGGGCTCGCCGGCGTGGAGGCTGTCGGCGATGGGCTCGCCGTCGGCCGTGTTCTCGAACAGGAGACTGTCGCCGGCCGCGAGCCGGAAGCGGAGCCCAAGCCGCGGGAAGACGGTCTCCCCGCCTTCATAGGCGGCGCTAAGGGGCGTCAGCAGAGTCGCCCGGCGCTGCCCGGCCCGGCGCACGTCCGAATAATCGACGGCGTCCTCAGGGAGGTAATCGTGATGCGGACGATATTCCTCTCCGGGGCGATAGCGCAGCACGCCCATCAGCTCCGAATGCCCCGGGGGCGCCCCCGCCATGGCGCAGAGCTTCCTCCAGATGGCGATGAGCGGCAGGTCGAGAGCGAGGAGCCCGAGCGCCGCGCCGTCGGAGGTGCGGAATTGCGCCGTGCGCGCCGCGCCGAGTGCCGGATCGGCGACGGCGGAGGGCCGCAAGAGCGGCCCTGCGGCGTTCATCACATATTCGCACTCAAAGGCGCTGAGCGCGCCGCTGAACTGAATGAGGCGCGGCGGGGCCTCGCGGCGCACTGTTCCGGCGCCGACAGAGCCAACCTTGGGAGCCCCCGACACAGCCCGGAGCGCCTTCATCTCGCGCGCCGCGTCGGGACGGCCGGAAGCGGCGGCGTCCTCGACCAGCGCGACGGCGCCCGCCCAGTCTTCATCCGTACCAAGACCTAAGGCCTTGAGGACGGCGAGCCGCCTCCCGGCTGCGCCGTTGCCGCCCTCGGCGGCATGCTTGAGGAGCCTCGCGGCTTCGGCGGCGCTTACGCTCGTCGGCGCCTTCTCGAGAAGGCCAACCGCCTTCGAATAGAGCGCCGCCGGATAATGCGCCGCGGCGGCGCGATCCAGCCAGACATCCGCCGCTTTGCGGTCGCCGGCGCGATCGAGAACAGCCGCGAGGCGATACTGCGCGGCGGCGTCTCCCTTCTCGGCCTGGGCCTTGAGGTCGGCGAGCTCATTCATGGAGGTTTGATAGCATCCGCGAAGCCCGTTAGACATCGCGCGCGAAAAGGACGTTATGGAAGCGAAGGCGGCACAGACGGCGCCGGCTGTCGGCGAGAAGCACATCGTCGAAGTGCTGATCGAGGAGCGAGCGCCGAAACTCGTCGCCTCGCCCTTCTGGCCGCTGTACCGCGCTGTCCTTTATCCGCTGCTGCGCGCCCCTGCGGCCTTGCGCATGGCCGATGCGATAGAGGGCAAGTCCGGCCGCGAGGTCATGGACTTCATGAGCGAGCTCCTCGCGCTGAAGCTGACCGTCTCCGGCGCGGAGAATGTTCCGCACGCGGGCCGCCTCATCGTCGCTCCGGTTCACCCGACAGGCATCGCCGACGGCATTGCGATGTACGAGGCGCTGAAGCCCTTGCGGCCAGACCAGATCTACTTCGCCAACCGCGACGCCATCCGCGTCTCCGGGCGGCTCGCCGACGTTTTGATCCCGGTTGAATGGGTGGCGGCCAAGCGCACCCGCCAGCGCTCGCGCGAGACGCTCCTCGCAGCGAACGCCGCCTTCGATGCGGAGCGCTGCGTGGTGCTGTTTCCTTCGGGCCGCCTCGCTTTCATGGATGAGAAGAGAGTGCTGACCGAACAGGAATGGCAGCCGTCGATTTCGATCTTTGCACGGAAATATGATTGCGCGGTGGTGCCGGCGCATATCGAGGCGCGAAACTCGTGGCTCTACTACTGGTTCCGGGGCCTCAACCCGGAACTGCGCGATATCACGCTGTTCAACGAACTCCTGAACAAGAAGGGCTCGCCGTTCCACATCACTTTCGGGAAGCCGATTCCGGCGTCGGCGTTGCAGGGCGATCCGGCCGAGGTCGCCGAAAGGCTGCGCCTGCACGCGTGGAAAGGCGTGCCGCAAGGCGCACAGTGGATGCCGCCGGCGGACCCGGATCGAGGCTGACCTGCGGGCCGGAGCCTGCTACTGCTCGCGCGCAATCTCGAAAGTCCCGGCGATGCGCCCCCTGATCCCTTCCGCGTTGTTCCTTGTCGCCGCGTGCACCGGCGAGACCGCTGGCGACGGCGGGTCTTCGCCGGCGGCCGCTGGCGGCCTGCCTGCCGCGTCGGCGCCGGTTTGGTCGATCGACGCCGGGGGCGACCTCAACGCCTTCTTCGAATGTCTCGAAGCGGAGAAGATCACGCTCGTGGACGCTCATCGCGGCGGGCCGCGGCCCGGCTTTCCCGAAAATGCACTGGCGACCCTTGCGGCGACGCTTGAGATCGCCCCGGCGATCCTCGAGATCGACATCGCGACCTCCGCCGACGGTGTGCTCTTTCTCCATCACGACGATACGCTCGACGAGAAAACGACCGGCTCGGGCGCGCCCGGCGCGCTCGCCTTCGCTGAGATCGCGAAGCTGCGCCTGAAAGACGAGAGCGGCGCCATCACCGCCTTCGCCCCGACAAGGCTCGATGAGGCGCTTCAATGGGCCGAGGGGCGCACCATTCTCGCTCTCGATATCAAGGCATCGACCCGCTACGACGCCGTTGCTGACGAAGTGCGGCGGCAGGGCGCGGAAGACCGGGTGCTCCTCATCGCCTACTCGACGGGCCAGGCGCGCAAGCTGCACAGCCTCCTGCCCGAGGCGATGATCTCCTTGAATGTCGCCTCGCAGTCGGAACTCAACGCCGCCGTCGCGGCGGGCGTGCCGGCCGAGAAGATCGTCGCCTTCACCGGCGTCGAAGAGCCGGATGCGCGGCTCTTCGGGCTTCTCAACGAGCGCGATGTCGAGGTCATTTTCGGCACGCTTGGCGGGCGCCAATCTCTGGACGCCGAAATGGCGCGCTCCGGCGATGACAGTCTTTATACGGAACTCGCCGCGAACGGCGTCGATCTCATCGCCACCGACCGCCCGGCCGCGGTTCAGGGCGCGCTCGGCCGCGCCGGGCGCGCGGCGAAGGCAGGGGTGTGCGGGATCGCAAGGAATTGAAGGAGCGAAGGCCCCCTGGGCTTTCTTTCGGGCCTTGCCGGTGTCCCGGTCGAATTCGGCCGCGACGCCGGCGTCGAGCCCCAACTAATTCCGGGCGCACTCAGAGCCGACCCCAAAGGGCAGAGCGCTATCGACTTGCCATTTGCGTGAGGGCCGTTTGCGCCGTTTTTCAACGACAGAAGCGCTTAACTCGCAGACAGCTACGACAGTCAAAGCCGAGCAACGTCAAAGCTGCTGGGCATCGACGTCGCCGATGACCTCGGCAACGACCGGCACCCCGTCGATATCCTTGGGCAGATTACGTAAGTGCTTGCGGGTCTTGACGCCAATAAGAATCGCGGGCCGGCCTACTTCATCCATCGTTTCGCCGATCATCACCACGCCTTCTCGGCCCATAAGGGCGTCATGATGTTTTTGCAGGGCCTCGGCCGCCCGCGGCGGCGTCCCTTGTGGTTCGGCTCCGCCGCCGCTTGCTCGCAATGCCTGTGGATCGGGCGGCAGGAATTGGTTGTCTTGGTTCGCGGTCATTGCTCTGCCTTTCAATCGCCATGCACGCCTCGCCGCGCGCATGGCGATTTTGCATTGGCGCGCTTAATTGAATATCCGCGCGTCAAGCGCCGGTAGGACGCGCAAGATCGGATTGCCAAACGTAGTCCCTCCGCCGCCTGCAAACAACAGTCCCACTGGACGAAGGCCGCTCGCCCATTGCCAAATGACGGATCCGGAATCTCCGCCGGCGCTGAAGTCGCCTGCGAGACCGCGGATGGAGAATTGATCCCGGAATTGGGCCACCTTACCGCCGCCATAATTCACGTTGACTGTCACGCCGATTGCTGAAATACGGCCCTGTTTCAATTGGGTCGTACGCCCTGTCTTGCCGACTAGCATGCCGACAACAGGCGCGAGGGGGTTCGCTCCAATTCGGAAGTATTTGGGCTGACCGGCGGCTAAGTACATGAGCTCGCGCCGAACGCGATCCGGCCACGCCCAGCCGGTGGCGCAGTCAACATAATTGAACCCGCTTCCGAATTTGATCGGAACAAAGCGCTCGAGGATTGCAATTTGGTCGGCTGGGCATTTCCCTCCATCATAAGGACCCTGTTGGGCGATGCAGGCGCCGAGTTGCGCATTGTTGCTGTTCGCGAGAACATGGTTGTTGCTTAAGACCATCAACCGCTGATGGCGCGGCGCGCTATTCCCGATCACTAGGCATCCGAGCGTGCCGGCGGTCACTTGAAAATGCGCAACTGAAATCCCGCCCGGCGCCGGCCGCATCCGCATACGATGCGAAAAAGCATCGACAATCCCGACCGGGATTTGGACGATCGGGGCTTCTGACAGCGCCCTTGTGCCGGCGGATTTGGATATTTCTGCGCGCAGACCATCCTCAGTGCAACGTTCAATCGTGAAGACCGCCAATCCAGGTTGACCCGGCAGACCGCCGCCGCCAGCGGCAAGATCTTCTGCATCGAGGGCAGTGAGACCAACGCCGACGATGTTGTCCCCGCCGATGGCCTGAATGCCGCCGTCGTCCGAAGCCGAAGTCGCATTTGCGCAGAGCTTGGTCTCAATTTCCGCCTTGAGGGACAGTAGGTCCTCGCCGAACTCTGATGCGAACGCTTCGCTTATCTGATCGGCGGACTGAACGCCAAGAACCTCCGTAGACGGCGCAACAAAACCGCCGGAATCGTCCGAAGTTGTAGATCCGGCGCCGGGGCTTTGGTAGCCGCTCCCGTTATCGGATCTATCGTTCGGGTTCGGGCCGGAAGGCACATCAGGCATAAGGGTCTCCCCATTTGAGTGAGATTTCAGGGCTAACGGCGCGAGCGTAAGTTTTGAACTTTCGCCTTGCTGTGACCCTCGTTACAAATGACGGTGCGCTGCGGCGGCCTGGGCATGAGGGGGCTGCGACCGGCGCCCGGCGACAATGAGCGGCGGTGCCCGCACGAATCTCGCGCTATGCCTCGGCCGATGCATCCTGCGCAACGCGGGATGACGCGGCGCACAATGCGGGTTAAACCCGGGGGCTGACGCTCCGGAAAACCCGCTCCCCATGGCCCGCTACAATCCGAAAGAAGTCGAACCGAAATGGCGCGAGCGCTGGGAAAAGGCGCACGTCTTCAAAACGCGCGAGGACGGGTCGCGGCCGAAATACTACGTCCTCGAGATGTTCCCCTATCCGTCGGGGCGCATCCATATCGGGCATGTGCGCAACTACGCCATGGGCGATGTGATCGCCCGCTTCAAGCGCGCGCAAGGGTTCAACGTACTCCACCCCATGGGCTGGGACGCCTTCGGGCTCCCCGCCGAGAACGCCGCCATGCAGACCGGATCGCATCCCGAAACCTGGACGCGCCGGAACATCGCCGACATGCGCGGCCAGCTGAAGGAGATGGGGCTCTCGATCGACTGGAGCCGCGAGTTCGCGACCTGCGATGTCGAGTATTACCGCTGGCAGCAGAAGCTGTTCCTCGATTTCTGGAAGGCCGGCTTCGTCGATCGCCGCGAATCCTATGTGAACTGGGACCCGGTCGATATGACCGTGCTCGCCAATGAGCAGGTGATCGACGGCAAGGGCTGGCGCTCGGGCGCGGCCGTGGAGCGCAAGAAGCTCACGCAATGGGTCCTGAAGATCACCGACCGGGCTGAGGACCTGCTCGCCGCCATCGACGACGGGCGCCTTGCGAACTGGCCGGACAATGTGCGCGCCATGCAGCGCAACTGGATCGGCAAGTCGAAGGGCGCGACGATCTGGTGGCCGATCGCGTCAGTCCCGTCCTTTCTGCCGCGCGCGACGCCAGATGGGGGCCGAGGCGGCGGACCCAATCACGGTGCCGATCCGGTCGAAGTCTTTACGACGCGCCCGGACACGCTGTTCGGCGCAAGCTTTCTCGCGCTCGCCGCCGATCATCCGCTGACGGCGGCCGTCGCGGCGCATAGTCCGGAGGTTGCGGCCTTTGTCGCGCGCGCCGCGCAAGGCGGCACCTCGGAAGCCGATATAGAGAAGACCGAAAAGTTCGGCGTCGATCTCGGGCTGCGGGTCAAACACCCGTTCGATCCCTCCAGGGAGCTTCCGGTCTGGGCGGCGAATTTCGTGCTGATGGGGTATGGCTCGGGCGCTATTTTCGGGTGCCCCGGTCACGACCAGCGCGACCATGATTTCGCGACGAAGTATGGCCTCCCCATCACGCCCGTCGTGCTTCCCGAAGGCGAAGACGCCAAGGCATTTTCCGTCGCGGACAAGGCGTTCACCGGCGACGGCAAGCTATACAATTCTGAGTTCCTCGACGGTCTTTCGGTTGACGCCGGCATCGAGGCGGCGATCGCTCGTCTCGAAAAGCTCGACCTCGGCAAGGGCGAGACGCAATGGCGCTTGCGCGACTGGGGCGTCTCGCGCCAGCGCTTCTGGGGCTGTCCGATCCCGGCGATCCATTGCCCGTCCTGCGGCGTGGTGCCGGTCGCGGAGAAGGACCTGCCGGTCAAGCTGCCGGATGTGCCGGCGGCAGAGTTTGCGACGCCGGGCAATCCCCTGACGCGCACGCCCCCCTGGCTCAATGTTCCGTGCCCGAAGTGCGGCGAGCCCGCCAAACGCGAGACCGACACCTTCGACACCTTCGTCGATTCAAGCTGGTATTACGCGCGATTCGCCGCCGGCCGGACCGACAAGCCATTGGACAAGGACGCGGCCGACTACTGGCTCCCCGTCGATCAGTATATCGGCGGCGTCGAGCACGCGATCCTGCACCTTCTTTATGCGCGCTGGTTCGCGCGGGCGATGAAGGCGACCGGGCACCTCTCCGTGGACGAACCGTTCCAGCGGTTGTTCACGCAAGGGATGGTGACGCACGCGACGTATCAGGACAGCAGGGGTCGGTGGATTCCGCCGGAAGAGAAACAGGAGATCGACGTCTCGTACGAAAGTGCCGCGGAAGACTCTTTCGGACATAATCCAATCCAAGGAATTCTCGCCAACCTTGAAGGGTCTCCTCGCGAGTTCGTAGAGCGCTATGAGGAGCAAACAAACTACCTGGGCAAGTATCTCTACGTTGGCGTTGTCCAAACCGGCTCTCACGATCAAGATCTCCCGTTGCTCGTGGGCTCGATCGAGAAAATGTCGAAGTCGAAAAAGAACGTGGTCGCGCCGGAGGTCATCGCGAACTCGGTCGGCGTCGATGCGGCGCGCTGGTTCGTGCTGTCGGACTCTCCCCCTGAGCGCGATGTCGAGTGGACCGAGGCCGGCGTCAGCGGCGCCTGGAAGCTCGTCAACCGCATCTGGGACCTCGCCGAGCCTCATGAAGGGCTGCTCGCGCGCGCCGATCCGGGCAAGGCGCCCGCGGACGCCGACATCGATTTGCGGCGCGCGACGCACGCGACGATCGCCGGCGTCAGCGACGACATCGAGCACTTTCGCTTCAACAAGGCGATCGCCCGCATCTATGAGTTTTTGAATGCGCTGAAGTCCTTCACCGCGACGCCGGCCCTTCGTGACGCGGACCTTCGGTCCGCTCCTCAGGGTGAGGCCGAGCGTAAAATTGAGCCTCATCCTGAGGAGCCGCGAAGCGGCGTCTCGAAGGAGGCGCGCGCCGAAGCGCTCTACGCGCTCGTGCGCCTCATCGCGCCGTTCACGCCCCATCTCGCTGAAGAGGCGCACGAACACATCGGCGGCAAGGGTTTCGTCTGCGACGCGCCATGGCCTAAGGCCGATCCGGCGCTGCTCGTCAAATCGACCGTCGTCCTCGGCGTGCAGGTCAACGGCAAGCGCCGCGGCGAGATTGAGATCGCCGCCGACGCGACAAACGCCGACGCGGAGAAGGCGGCGCTGGCGCTCGACGAGGTAAAGCGCCATATCGGGTCCGGCGCGGTGAAGAAGATCGTCGTCGTGCCGGGCCGCATTGTGAATATCGTGGCGGGATGAAGGAGGCAGCGGATGGGTCAAGATTCGGCAACCGGCAACCGGCAACCGGCAACCGTCGGCCTGGAGCCTGGCGCATCTTCGAAAACTCACTCGGACCTGCGGTTGCCGGTTGCCGGTTGCCGGTTGCCGACTTTTGGAAGTTGCC
>JBEBFW010000317.1:0-2736 GCA_040081755.1 Parvularculaceae bacterium | reverse complement strand
TTTCAGCGCAGCCAGAGTCTCCGCGTCCCGCTCGCGGTTGCGAGAGATCTTGGCGCGCGCTCGTCTTGTGGGAATGCGAATTGAAGGATATCACCCGCGCCTCGCAACGGGCTGCGAAGTGGCTCGCTGAGGCAAGGAGCGCGCGTGACGGAAGACATCGGGCACCAAAAGGACAAGGCGGGCGGGCGCTTCCACCTCGCCGTCGAGGGCGGCGAGGCTGAAATCACTTATCGCCTCAAGGGCGGCGTCATGACGATCGACCACACCTTCGTGCCGGTTCCCGCGCGCGGCGGCGATGTCGCCATGCGCCTCGTCCGCCGCGCGGTGGCGGAGGCGCAGGCGCAGGCGCTCAAGATCGCGCCGGACTGTCCATACGTGGCGCGCGTCTTCGACTTCATGCCTGAATGGGCGCCGCTGCGGGCGTAGAAGCCTCTAGGCGGCCTTCTTCGCCGCGACCCACTCGTCGATGCGGCGCTCGAGAATGTCGAGCGGCAAGGCGCCGCCGCCGAGCACCGCGTCATGGAAGCCGCGAATGTCGAACTTGTCGCCAAGCTCGCCCCGCGCCTTTTCGCGCAGCTCCAAAATCCTCAGCATGCCGATCTTGTAGGCCGTCGCCTGGCCGGGGATCACCAGATAGCGCTGAACCTCTGAGCGTATCTGGCCCGCCGCCGCTGGTGAATTCTCGGTGAAATAGGCGACCGCCTGTTCTTCGGTCCATCCTTTGGCGTGAACGCCGGTATCGACGACGAGGCGGATCGCGCGCCAGATTTCGGTGGTGAGGCGTCCGAAATCGGAATAGGCGTCGGCGTAGGCGCCCATTTCCCTGGCGAGAAGTTCCGAATAGAGCCCCCAGCCCTCCGAATAGGCGGTGAAGCCCGCTTGCGTCCTGAACTTCGGCACGCCGGTCAGCTCCTGCGCGATGGCGATCTGCATGTGATGGCCGGGATTGCCCTCGTGGTAGGCGATGACCTCGAGCTGCGGGATCGGCATCGCGCCCATGTCGGAGAGATGCGCGTAATAGACGCCCGGACGAGCGCCGTCGGGCGTGCTCGGGAAATAATGCTGGGCCGCGCCCGGCTGCTCGCGGAACGCCTCGACGCGCTTCACGACGAGACCGGCTTTCGGCAGCAGGCCGAAATATTCGGGCAGCTTGCCCTTGATGAAGGCGAGCTTGTCGTCCGCGGCCTTGATGTAGGCGGCGCGGCCTTCATCCGTGTTCGGATAATAAAACTGCTTGTCCTCGCGGACGAATTTGAAGAACTCCTGCAGCGTCCCCTTGAAGCCGACCTTCTCCTTGATCGCTTCCATCTCGCCCTTGATGCGCGCGACCTCATCGAGGCCGAGCTGGTGCACTTGCTCGGGCGTCATGTCGGTCGTGGTCGAGGCGGCGAGCCTTTCGGCGTAGAAGGCGGCCCCGTTCGGCAGCTTGCCGACGCCGGTCGCGATCTTGTCGGCGTTCGCCTTGTCGGCCTCGAACCAGTCGATGAGGGACTGATAGGAGGGCCCGAGTTTTTCCACGAGCGCCGCTTTCGCGCCGGCGCGCAACTGATCCGCCTTCGCCGCATCGATCTTGCCGTCCTTGACGAGCTTGTCGATTTCCGACTGGACGTCGGCCCAGATTGGACTATCGGCCGGGCTGTCGCCGGCGCCGGCGAAAGGCGCGCCCGCCACGATCGCGCGCGACTGCTGGATGACGCCTTCATAGGCGAAGAGCGGCGGGCGCACGCCCTCGGCGGCCCCAAGCTTGGCGCGCTCAAGGAGCTGGTCGATCCCGCGCGCGGCGCCGCCGATGCGGGCGACATAGGCGTCCATGTCGGCGCCGTCGGCGACTTCGTGGAACGCGATCAGGAATTGCGGCAGGAAGGCTTGCGGCCCTTGCATTTGCGTGAAGATGTACTGATCGCGGCGGAAGGGGAGCGCTTTCATCGCCCGCTCGTACTGATAGAGCCAGATGTCGTAAGAGGTCTGCGCTTCCTGAGACAGCTTCGCGCGATCGAAAGTCGCTTTCAGATCATCGACCGTTCCCTTCTGCCAGGCAAGCTGCGCGTCTTCGCCCGCCTCAGAGAGGTCGTCGATCTTGTCGTAGTCTTTCTTGTCGCCGAGAAAAGTGCGCTGGATCGGCGAGAAGGCGAGCTGCTCTTCGTATTTCGCATTGAACCAGTCATTGATGCGCTGGCTTTCGGCGGCGATCTCTTCCGCCGTCGGCGCGGCAGGCGCGGCCGCTGCAGGCGCGGCCGGAACCGGCGCCGTCGCTTTCTCCTTCTTGCCGCAGGCGGCGATCGAGACAGAAGCAAGAAGAATGAGCGTCAAGGACGCAAGCTTTTGACGGCGCATGGCGGAAACCCCTCTGAACGCGCTCAAAGCGCGAAAGCGGCGACGCTACGCCCGATTCCCCAGTTCCGCAAACCTTGGCCGGCTGGCTCAAAACGCCTCCGCCGGGAGCGCCATCACCGGCTCAGCGCCGGTCTTCAGCTTGGCGAGATGCGCCTTGGCGTCGGGGAGAATGCGCGCCAGGAAATAGCGGCCGGTGATGAGCTTGCGCGCGTAATAGGGATCGGCCGTCTGTTGGCGATCGACCGCGACCCTGGCCATGCGCGCCCAGCCTTCGGCGATCGCGGTCAGGGCGAAAAGGTTCAAAAGGTCCATCGAGCCGGCGCCGGCATTGTCGAAATTCGCCATGGCGTTGGCGCCCATCCATTGGATCCCTTCGCCGAGATCGGCCTTCGCCGAGGAGAG
>JBEBFW010000110.1:0-10542 GCA_040081755.1 Parvularculaceae bacterium | reverse complement strand
GCGACCAGCCGGGGGTCAAAGGACGCCAGGATGACCCATTCAGCGGCACGGGCCGCCTTGATGACACGGACGGTCGCGGCGACCGGGCCGGACTTCAGAAGGAATCGCGCCGGAGAATCGCCGGCGATCTTGACGGGTTGCGCGTCGGTCTGGCCGGAGTGATCGCCGACCATCGTTCCAATGGCCTCGGTCGCGTCGCCAACCTCGCGCAGACTCGCCTCGAAGGACCGGACATTCCGGCCGAGCTTCTCAAGAAAACCCGGAATCTCTTCGACAAAGGCGTCAAATCGGGGCGCCGCCACAATACTGACCGCGACGATCGCGCCTGCAGCGGTCAAGACAGTCACCGCCGCGGCCAGCGCCGACGGAAGGCGAATGCGTTCAAGCAGGCTCACGACCGGCGCCAACGCCAGAGCCAGAAGCGTTGCGAGGAGGGTCGGCACCAGCACCGACCTCACCGCGACGGCCGCCGCCACGGCGCAAATCGTTGCGATGACGACAAGCGAAATCGTAACGGCTTGCGCCTGCGACGAGGAGACCTGATTGCTATTCACTTGGAGCGCCGCTCTCCCGGCAACGCGAGAGGGGCCGCGTGCGCGCGTCCGGTCACGTCGGCGCGTCGGCGCTTTTGCGCCGGCGATCCGGCGAAGCACTCATCTCCGCATCGGCCTTGGTCGAGATGAACGCGCCAGCAAGGGCCGCCAGCCCGATCATCGCAATCGGGCGACGCGCCGCAAGGCCGATGAAAGCAGTCCGCGCGAGCGCGCTCAAAGCTGCGCTGATCGTCGAACCTGCAATTTGCGGTTTAGCCTCCGCTGTTTCCGGAAGATGCTTCTTGCCGTTGGCGTTGCGGGTCAGGACAAAGACGGCGGGCGCGCCGATGAGCACGCCGCCAACCACTATGGCAGCCGCGCCGCCGCTCATCCATTTCGCCAGTTCAGCTTGAAGGCCGTAGCCCAGCAGGGCCGCGCCGGTCAGGCTGAAGCTGCCAAGAAAGATGGCGGCGCCGAGATAAGCGACAACATGGGCGCTGAGATTATTCATTATGGGGGCGCCTTGCCGAACGGCCGCACCTATTTGCGGAACGTCAATGCGGCGATCACGGCGCCGGCCGCGAGCGCGATGCCGATGGCGGCGATCGGTTGGCTTGCGACTCGCTTGCGCAAAATGGCGGCGCCGTCCGCGTACAGCGTGGCGACGTCTTTCGTCACTTCATCAGTCTTCGCCTGAACCTCCCGGATCGCCGCTTTGCCGGTTTCCATTGCGGCGACGCCAAGGTCATGAATCGGATCAGCAACGCCGTTCGGGATGCTGTCGGAGTCGCGATTGGGCTGGTGCAAGTCGCCGCCGAGTTTGTCGTTTGGGGTGTATTGCATATTGATTTCCTCGACGCCGAAGGGCGCCTTCTGCTGCTTCAACGAGTAAACGCGCGGCGGTGATGAATCGTTCCCCTCGAAAGCGCTGTTGGAAGCCGTCGGGGTAGGCGTCAGCATTCGAGTCAGATCGGGTGCGGCTTCGCCGAACTCCCCGCGGGAGGAACCAAATCGCGGCTATTGAGTTGTCACTGGAATGGAAGCTTCAGGAAACAGGTCATGAGCATCGAAGGAATTCTAGTTTGGCTCCTCATCGGGGCGATTGCAGGCTGGCTCGCCGGCGTCATTGTCAAAGGCTACGGCTTCGGCGTCGGCGGCAATATTGTCATCGGCGTCCTCGGCGCATTCATCGGGGGATGGCTGTTCGGCGTCTTCGGTCTGTCGAGCGGCGGCGGACTCCTCGGCTCCGTAGTCGGCGCGACAGTCGGCGCCGTCGCGCTGTTGCTGGTCATTCGCGTTCTCCGCCGGGCATAGGGCGGTAAGAAGAGCGGCGTCCGGTTTCACAAGACCGGCGCGCCCATGCACGCCGGGAGCGAGGGGCGAGCAGTGCCTATCTCAAGCCGGGCTGAAGGCGACCGCTCGGAACAATTGGTCTTGCGGCGGGTGGGGCGGATGCGCCGTCGATAAGCGCCGTGAGTTTTGCGCGGGCGCGCGAGAGCCGCGATCGGACCGTGCCGACCGGGACGCCAAGGATTTCAGCGGCCTCGTTGTATCTCATGCCTTCAAGCGCAATCAGCGACAGCACCAGCTGGTCGTCCGCCGAAAGTCGATAGAACGCCGCGGCGACGCCCATGATCTGGAGCCGGTCTTCCTGATTGGCCCCGACGGCGAGGCGCTGGGGCGGCGCGTCGTCCAGCTCGATGCAAACGCCTTGCGCCTTGCTTCTTCGCACTCCGTTGAGGAAGATGCGACGGCAGATCGTTGTCAGCCACGCCCGCAAATTCGCCCCGTCAAAGAGGTGGGATTTTCTGAGGGCGCGTTCGACGCAATCTTGAACAAGGTCAGCGGCCTGGTCATTGTTCCTCGTGAGTGAGATCGCGTAACGCTGCAAGCCAGGAAGTGAGCTTGTCAGTTCGGACGCGTTGAGCGTCTGGACCATGTGAGTCTCCATTATCTTGAGTTCAGTTTTCATTCTTGAAGTTTACGCACCCGCGACGCTTGCGCCGGCCGTGTCGCCCTCTTGCGTTCAAGGCGAGCGTGAGAGCGCTGGCAGCAACCATTTGTCGAATGTGTTTCATGACGTCCTTCAAGGATGATCCGTTGCGCTTTTCGGCAGGGTTTCTCGTCGCGCTGCGGCAATCGATTTGTCGTCCCCTTCTCAGTATCGTTGCGTGGGGAAGGACGGGAGCGTCGGAGTCTACTCAGCCGACCAGGACATGCGCCAAGCTTCTATTGCGGGTGAGTAGAATCCGAGCCTCGTCAGCCGCCGGATGGTCAAATAGCCTCTGATCTGCGGACGCCCCTCCGCATCTGGCGACGACACTGTGACCCACCGCCCACTCCCGCGCAGATCGCCGCCATGCAAGCCGCTGATCCGCTGTTGCGTACGGATCAGCGGCTATCGCATTATCTGGCGAGCGCCGCCGGGGGCGCGTTCAGTCGGCCGCGCCGCGCTTCGGGGACGGCGCGCTTCACGGGTGAACGTCCGTATTCGGATAAGCCGCCGCTTCGCCGCCGGCGCCGCCTTCATCGACCCATCTGGCGATTTGCATGCGGAGTTCGAGGTCGCGCAACGCAAAAGATTCGGAATCTCGACAAGCCAGGTCGGCGTGTTCGGGCGTCGCACTGTCAGTCCACGGCGGTTGAGGGATCGTGTTCAGGTGAAAATCTCTGGAAGGTCGAATCCTGGATAGCGACGCTTGGGTCTTCAGAGCGCGAAGGCGTCCCGCGACCGACCGCCCGACAAATGCAAGGCGGCAAGCCGCGGGACCGTCTGCGGAACTCTCCCCCAGATGAGCATTCCGAAGAGTGGGCAGCGAACTGGGACGGGACAGTCTCTGCTACCTGAGGCGCGCGTGCGCGAAGAGCCTCGGAAACTACTCATGCTCAACGGCTCGCGGGAGGCACCGATCAAAGGCTGGCGATTCGCATCCACGGCCCAAAGGATGTTATGATTTGCCGAGAGCCCTTGCTGTTGGGGGCCAGATCAGGCCAGCCAGTGAAAATCACAGACCGGGCGCAATCCGGCGATGCAGTTCCGGCGAGAGAGAGCAAGCGCATGAGCGGCGCTCGTGCGCCGCCCATCGCGGGCGAGCGCGCCATTCGGGTCGTCGCCATCGGCGCCTCGGCCGGCGGGCTCGAGGCCGCTCAAAAGCTCGCCGCGGGGCTGCCCGTCGGCCACGGCATGGCCTTCATTCTGGTCCAGCACCTCGACCCGACTCATGAAAGCATGATGGCCGGTCTGCTGGCGGCGCATACGCGGCTCAGCGTGCTGCAAGCCGTCGATGGGATGCGCGTCGAAGCCGAACATTTCTACGTCATTCCGCCCGGCGCGTACCTCTCGGTCAGCGACGGCGCGCTCAGGCTCTCGACGCCAAAACCGCGGCACGGGGCACGATTGCCCTTCGACTATCTGCTGCATTCGATTGCAAGCGACTGCGGCCGCCGCGCCGCTTGCGTGATCTTGTCCGGCACCGGATCGGACGGCGCGCTCGGGCTCAAGGCGATCAAGGATGCGGGCGGCATCGTCATCGCGCAGAACCCGGAGGAAGCGGCGTTCGACGGGATGCCGCTGAGCGCAATAGAAACGGGCGCGGTCGATCTCGTGCTGCCGGCCAGCAAAATCCCGGAAGCCCTGCTGAAGTGGAGCCGGCGCACGGCCGCCGCGCCCGCGACGGTCGAGGCGGCGGAAGGCGCCAGCCGCGAGGAGTTTCCGCCCGGGATCCTGGAACTGCTCCGTCTAAAGACGGCTCATGATTTTACGCTCTACAAAAAGGGCACTCTGCGGCGTCGGCTGGAACGCCGAATGGCGATGCTGGGCGTCAACGCAGGCGACATCAGGCGCTATGTCGATATCCTGCGCGTCGATGACGACGAGCTTGGACTCCTCGCGCGGGAAATGCTGATCAATGTCACCAGCTTCTTCCGCGATCCAAAGGTTTTTCAGCTGCTGGCGGACAAGGTTGCGCCGGAGCTGATCGCCGCTGCGCAGCCCAAACAGGTTCTGCGCCTATGGGTTCCCGGCTGCAGCACGGGCGAAGAGGCCTATTCGCTCGCCATGATCTTCCGCGAACAGATCGACGCCGCAGGGAAGGATGTAAAACTGCAGATATTCGCGTCCGACGTCGATCCCGACGCCGTGGCGAGCGCTCGCGACGGCCTCTATCCGGAGACGATCTCCTCTGATGTTTCGCCAGAGCGGCGCGCGCGCTTCTTCAGGAAGGAAGCTGGAAGCTACAGGATTGCGCCCGATCTTCGCGCCTCAGTCGTTTTTACTGTCCAGGATGTGCTGGCCGATCCCCCATTTTCGCGCCTTGACCTCATATCGTGCCGTAATCTGATGATTTACCTCGGCGCCGAGGCGCAGACCAAAGTGATCTCGCTGTTCGACTTCGCCCTTCGAAGGGGCGGCGTTCTCGTGCTCGGGACATCCGAGACTTTCGATCGTGCTGACGGCCGCTTCGAGGTGATTTCCAAACCCGAGCGCATCTTTCGAAAAGTCGGCCGCAACCGGCCCGCCGCTTTTGACTTTGCAATCGTTCCACACGAGAATGCGCGGCCTTCCGCGCAGACCGGACCCTCACCGGCGCCGCTGCGCAACGGCACGCTCGCCGACCTGTGCGCTGGGATGATCAACCGGCTCTATGCGCCGGCGGCCGTCTTGATCAACCGCAACTTTGAATGTCTGTATTCGATGGGGCCGATCGACCGCTTCCTGCGCGTCGCGCCGGGCGAGCCTACGCATGATCTGCTCGCCATGACGCGCCCGGGACTGCGCACCAAGCTCCGGGCGATCGTTCACAAAGCCTCAGAAGAGAATGCCAGCGTCGCCGCCCCCGGGGGGCCGATGGCTGCCGTCGAGCGCCTTGGCGCGTTCAGGATGGAGGCGCACCCGGTTCGCCATGAAGCCAGCGATCTCATTCTCGTCTGTTTCATCGACGAGCCCGCCGATGCGCCGAAAAGCAACGCAGCCTCGCCACAGGAGACCTCGCGCGTCGCGGAACTCGAGAGCGAAATCGAAGCGACTCGCACCGAGCTGCTTGGCGCCATTCGAAGTCTCGAAATGTCGGGCGAAGAGCAAAAGGCGATCAACGAGGAAGCCCTGTCGGTCAACGAGGAATTTCAATCGACGAATGAAGAGCTGCTGACGTCGAAGGAAGAGCTTCAGTCGCTTAACGAGGAGCTGACGGCCCTCAACGCGCAACTCCACGAGGCGCTCGATCTCCAGCGCACGACCTCCAACGATCTCCAGAACGTGCTCTACAGCACGGACGTCGCAACGATCTTTCTTGATTCGCAACTCAACATTCGCTTTTTCACGCCGGCGACCAGGCTCCTGTTCAATGTGATCGCCGCCGATGTCGGACGTCCGCTTTCGGACCTCAGTTCGTTGGCCGCCGATCTGGACCTCGTCGCAGATGCGCGCGCCGTTCTCAAGGATCACCTATCGATCGCGCGGGAGATCGCGGTCGAAAGCGGCGCATCGTTCGTCCGGCGCATCCTGCCCTACCGGGAGACCGAACACGGCGTCGATCGCGTCGCCGGAGTCGTCATCACCTACACCGACATCACCGAACGCAAGCATGTTGCTGACCTGCTGGCGGCCGCGAAGCGTCAGGCCGACCTCGCCAACATCGCAAAATCGAAGTTCCTCGCCGCCGCGAGCCATGATCTGCGTCAGCCGCTGCAGACCCTCACTTTGCTCATGGGGCTACTCCAGAGCGAAGTGACGAGCCGGTCCGCGAAAGACCTTCTGGCGCGCTCTGAAAAAGCCCTGAACGGCATGTCCGGCATGCTGAACGCCCTTCTCGATTTGAACCACATCGAGGCGGGCGTCGTCCGGCCCGAAAAAGTCTCGCTACCGGTCAACGATCTTCTCGCCCTGATGCGGGACGAGTTCGAGCTTCAGGCGAAATCGGCCGGACTAGCTTTGCGCATCGCGCCCTGCAGCCTCCGCATTGACAGCGATCCGCGCCTTCTCGAACAGATGTTGCGCAACCTCGTGTCGAACGCATTGAAGTATACAAGGAGCGGCGGCGTGCTGATCGGATGCCGCCGCCGCGCAGGCAAGCTCAGCATAGAGGTGTGGGACACCGGCGTCGGGATTCCCGAAGACGAGCAAAAGGCGATATTCGACGAGCATTACCAGCTTGCTGACGGCGTCAACGGACCAGGCCCCGGGCTTGGGCTTGGGCTCGCCATCGTGGAGCGCCTCGGGAAGCTGCTCGGGCACCGCGTTTCCGTGAATTCCATTCTGGGGCGGGGGTCGGTGTTCGCGATCGATGTCGAAATCGCCCGGCCGAGGATCGATTCCGTCATACCGGTTGAGGTCGAACGGAAACCCGCGCCACAGCCGCGCAAGACTGGCGCCATCATGGTCATCGATGACGATCCAGACGTGTGCGAACTTCTGGGTCTCACTCTGGCCAAGGAAGGCTATTCCGTCGTGACGGCCGAGCACGGCGAGGCCGCGCTCGATCGGATCGCCAAGGCGGCGATCGTACCGGACCTCATCATTGCGGACTTCAATCTCGGCAGGGGAGAAAACGGCCTGAAGACCGCCTCTACGCTCCAGGAAAAGCTGCGCGCGTCCATTCCGGTCATTGTGCTCACCGGAGACATCACGCCGGCGACCCTGCGCGAGATCGAAGCCAAGAACTGCGTGCGCCTGAACAAGCCTGTCAATCCGGCCAGGCTGACGACGGTTATCCAGAGACTGCTTCCACCGGCCGCCGCCGCATTGCCCCTTCCGCTCGCGGCTGCGAACTCAGCGGTGCTTCCGCTCGTCTACATTGTGGACGACGATATCGAAATGCTCGACACCACAGGCAAAGTGCTCAAGGATTCAGGATATGCCGTTGAGGCGCATGCTACTTGTGAAACATTCCTTGAATCACATGTTTCAGGCCGGGGAGCGTGTCTCCTGATTGACGCCTACCTGCCCGCAATGGACGGCTTTGAATTATTGCGGCGCCTCCGCGCCTCCGGCGACTGGCTGCCGGCGATCATGATCACCGGCAGGAGCGACACGAAGATCGCCGTGCAAGTCATCAAGGAAGGCGCGTCGGATTTTCTGGAGAAGCCCGTCAGCCGCGGCGACCTCGTGCAAAGCGTTGAACGCGCCATAGCGGATTCGCGCGACAAGGACGCCGCGTCTTCAAGAAAGAAGGACGCGCAAGCTCTGGTCGCGCTTCTGACGCCGCGTCAGCGCGACATCATGGCGCGCGTGCTCGCCGGCGAGCCCAGCAAGAATATCGCCGCCGATCTCGGGATCAGTCAGCGCACGGTCGAGAACCATCGCGCCGCGATCATGAAAAAGACGGGATCGCATTCGATTCCCGCTCTGGCGCGACTGGCGATTGGCGCGACCTGACGCGCACCACGATATTCGCGTTCCGCGCCGGCGCCAGCAGATCAGAGGGCCAGCAGATCAGAGGGCCAGCAGATCAGAGGGCCAGCAGATCAGAGGGCCAGCAGATCAGAGAGCCAGCAGATCAGAGAGATTGGTCGGGATCCCCGTCGGTCGCGTCCTCGACGTCGTCTGCGATGTCATCGACCGCCTCAGTCACGTCATCGGCGACTTCGTCGGCTGCGTCCGCCACATCATCTGCCGCTTCTTCGATGGCGGCGCCTGCGTCTTCGTGCTGGCTGTCCTTGTAAAGATAGAACCCGACGAGGGCGACGGCGATGACGCCGATGATCGCCATTATCTTGCCCATAAAAGTCTCCTCCTGTTTGCAGAAAAATCCCGGAACGCGACGGACGTCCAGCGAACGTCGTTCTCGATGGTTACTTGTCGGTGGCGTCCTTGACGGCGTCCTCGATCTCTTCGCCGACCTCCTCGATGCTGTCTCCAAGCTTTTCAGCGTCGCTTTTTTGCGACTGGCTGATGAAATACGCCCCGAACCCGATGATCGCCACGATCCCGACCGCGGCCAGCATTTTTGTCGAATTCATCCAAGTCTCCACTTTGTCCCGGGGTTAACACGACCGCGCGCCGGTTCGTTCCATTGGGGCGCTTGTCCATGGCTGGGCCGACAGCGCGCGATCGCGGGCAACGGCAATCCCTGGCGGGCGCGAAGGATGCCGTACCGCTCCTGCGTATTTTCCGAGGCTGCCGCGTTTCGGTCGAAAGCGCATGAGTGTCAGACGAAGCCGCGAGCAACCCAGCCCTCGCTGAAACGCGAAGGACCTCTCGGAACAATTTGTGATACCATGAGCCTGATATTTCAAGCTGCGGCCGCCTTGGCCCTTTGGGCGGCCACGCAGCATGGCGCGGCCGCCAGTCTCGCCGGCAAGGCTATCGGAATTATCAGTATCGGGAGCGATGAGGGCGCGGCGCGACCGCGCGCAAGTCTCGCGGAAAGCTCGACAAACCCCGCCGCTCACGATACCGAGGCGCTGTCGGCGCCAATCGCGGCGGCGGTGCTGGTGATTTCAGCGCTGGCCGGCCTCGCCTTCGCCGGCAGGGGCCGCACGGAGAGCACATGAAATTCCCTTTTCGTTTTCGCGCCGCTGGAGGGACTGATGACAATCCCGATCGTGTCAGGCCCGCTCCCTCTCGTCCGGCGCTTGAACGGCCGAGGCTCGACTGTCCCGCCGCCATCGCGGTTCGAAAGCAGGTCCGTTTCGTCTGGCCTCCCGGCGGCGGGCGCGGCAAGTATCGCGGCCCGTCTTGCCCCGTGCTCTGATCCGACGAGGGGCGCCATCCGGATGGCGTCGGCGAAAGTCGGGCCCCGAAGCGGACGACGTCATCGCGCGCTCGCGGCCGCGGCGGCAATTCAGTGCGCAATCTGCGTCATCTGCCTGTCCTCGTGTTCAGGCACGCCGTCGCCCGCCTTGCTGAGCCCTATGGCCGCCGAGACCTCGGCGCGAATCAGCGCCGGCATGATGCGTCTTGGCGCCTCGCCTGAACAAAGCGATTGCTACGCCGACCAGATCGCGGCGTGGCTTTCCGAGAGCGAACAAAGTGAAGCTGTCAAAATCATAGAGGCGTCAACTTCGAAAGACGACATGCGCAGCGGCGTCCTGGCGGCGCCCAACCGCGTCACGCAGTCATTCATCCGAGCCCATTTCGGATGCTCGCTCTATCGCTGAAGTCAGCCTGCACCGGGCGGCGGTGAGGACATCGCAAGACACGCGCGTCCATCGTGATCCGCCGGGCCGTTTCATCACCAATGGGCGCCGACCGATGCCAAGTCCCGGGCGATCATGCGGGCTGAGCGCAGCGCCCTGCGCAGAGCGTCGGTTTCCGGGCGCCTCGGGCCTCAGTGTTGAATGTCCGCAATGGGGGATCATTCGGACCTCCGCCGGAGCCTGAAAAGACGATGAGGACGATGGGAAGCGCGTCGTTGCGCTTGAAGAGCGGCGGGACCTCCTCTCCGCCTCGAATCCGTCCCGGATCTTCCGCCGCTCTCTTGCTTGGACGGCATGATCGGGCAGTCGCGCCCCACCGTCCGCCGACTGCCTTCTCCCCGCTTATTGCCGGTTGAGGCTCAGCGCGTTGGGGGCCCGCCAAGCGCCAAGCCGCACGCGGGGGAGTCTTTTGGTCTCGGGGGCGCAAGCAGCCGACTTCTGCCGCCCGCTTATCCGCGTGTTATTTTCCAGCCCCCGCCAATCGCGACAAAAAGATCTATGGCGGCGGACAGGCGGTCGAGGCGCCCTTGAACGAGGCTGTCCGAGGCGTTGAAGAAAGTCGATTGCGCGTTGAGCAGGCTGGTCAGGTCGTCCTTGCCTGCCTTGTAGCGCACTTCGGCAAGCGACAGCGATTGTTGCGAGGCGTCGCGCGCGACGATCAGCTGGGCTTCGCGTTCCTCTGCGGCGGCGAGCGCACTGAGGCTGACATCGACGTCGCGCAGCGCGTTGAGAGTGGTTTGACGATAGCGCGCGATCTGCTGATCGACGCGTGCGCGGGCGCCCTCGAGGCCGCCTTCAAGTCGGCCGGCGCTGAATATCGGCGCCGACAGGGACGCGGCGAGCGAGCCGAGAACGCTGGCCCCGCCCGTGAGGC
>JBEBFW010000109.1:0-10546 GCA_040081755.1 Parvularculaceae bacterium | reverse complement strand
ACCGCCGCCGCCAGGAGCAGCGCAAGGATCACCCGGAAGGTCATGGCGCGAGGAAGCGCGTCAGCGTCAGCTGTGTGAGCCGCGCCGTGACGGCGTAGGAGGCCTCGAGCGCCGCCTCGATCTGCTGGAGGCGCGAGGCCGCTTCATAGGGGTCGCGCGCCATCATTCCGTTGTAGACCCTGGTCAGCGCCGCCTCCTCGGCGTCAAGGCGCTGCGTGCGGATTTCGATGCGCTCCTCGGCGACGCCGATGCGCGCGGAGACGACGGCGATGCCGTCGGCGCCGGAACGCATGCTCGTTGCAGCGCTTCGGAATGCTTCATCGCGCATGGCGCCCGGCGCGGCCGACCCCGCCGCTGCGGCGGCGGCGAGACCTCGCAGCAGATCCCTGATCGGCTGCTCGTCGGCCCTGGCGGACGGCTTCACCATCTCGCCGTCGCCGAGGTCGGCCCGGGGGGCGGAGCCGGAGCCGCCGAGATAGATCGATTGGTTGAAGCCGCCGGCCGGATCGTTGAAGTAGAAGTCGAGCGCCATCTCGAAATCGGCCGCCGTGGCGCTCCCGGCATAGAGCGCCTCTATGTCTGCAAGCAGCGCATCGGCCGAAGCGAGCGCAGGTCCATCGACGCCGTCGCCGCTGAAGAGCGTTGCATCGCCGACGCGCGCGTTGAGCGCGCCAACAGCGCCGCGCAGGCGCGCCTCGGCGCTCTCGCCGAAGATCGCCATCGCTGTCTCATCGCCGCGTGCGACCGCGCTCTGGATGTTTGCGCTCAAGGGCGCGGCGTCATGCGACATGGCCGCGAGACTTGCCTGCGCAGCGCCCGCGCGGGCTGAAGCGAGCGCCAGAGTCTGACGGTAGGACTGGATGTCGCCCAGCGCCTTGCGCGTCAGGGAGGCCGAGCCCAGCGCCGCCCCCAGCTCCAGGGCGGGATCGGCGATCCGTCCCGTGACGATCTCGATCGACGCTTGCGCGTGCTGCGCACGCAGTCTGCCGATGGCGGATGACATCTGCAGGTGATTGAGAAGCGTCGGAAAAGCGGTCGCCGCCATTTAGATCCTCATGAGCGCGTCCATCATCTCGCTGACGGCCTCTATGACGCGGGCGTTCGCCGCATAGGCCTGCTCGATGATGAGGAGATTTTGGAGTTCGCGATCGGTATCGACGCCTGTCTGAAGGAGTTCGGCCTCACTGAGACCTTGTGCGAAGGCCGCGGCAAAGGATTGCGCGGCTTCCGCGTCTGCGCGGGCGACGGCGGCGGTCGATGCGATGAAGGCGGCGGCTTCTGCAGGGTTGAGATCGCGCGCCGCGCCGAGAGCGGCTGGTTGGGTTGCGGACGCGGTGAACGCGCCGATCAGATTGCGGATCAGCGTGTCGTCGCCCGCCGGGCCCGGCGCGGTAGAACCAAGACCGTCGCGCAGCTTGGCGGCGTCGCCGCCCGCAGAGGGATCGACAAGCGCATTGAGCGAGAGCCGCCCGGCAAGCCCCGGGGCGGCGTTCAGCGATCCGCCCGCGTCGGTGAAAAGGCCCGGCGCGCCGGCCGCGAGCGTCGGATCGACGGACGGATCGGAGAAGCGATTGATCAGGTCCGCGGCAAGCGCGTCGAGCTGGCGTGACGCCTGCGGAACGATTTCGTCGCGCACGGCGAAGAGGCCCGCGGCGGCGCCCGATTTCACTTGCTGGGCGCCGGGTCCGCGCGGCGTCACATCGACGTCGCCGATCATAAGGCCGGAAAGCGAACCGGCGCCGCCGTCATAGGCGGCCTGAGCGGTCATCAGTCCCGCAGCGGCGAACTCGATCGGCCCCGCGCTCCCGGCGATGACATAGACGCCCTCGGACGTGATGAGGTCGAGCGCGCCATCGCCGCGCGCAAGTTCGCGCACCGGGATGAACTCGTTGACGCCGTCGATCAGCTTCTGACGCTGGTCTTCAAGAGCGGCTACGTCGGCGCCGCTGGCCCGGCCTTTGACGATCGACAGGTTGAGCGCGTCGATTTCGGCAAGCGCGGCGTTCGCCGAGGCGACTCCGCGGGCGATTTCAGCGTCTGCGCCCTGGCGGATCGCCTGCTGCTGGTCGGCGATGCGATTGAACGTCGTCGCCAGTTCGCGCGCCGCCGCCGCCGCGTGGAGCTGCGCGGCGCCGCTCTGGGGACTGTCAGCGAGCGCGCGCAAGGCGGTCTCGAACGCCGCGTAGCGGGCGACGAGCCCGCCGGCGTCTTCCGGTCCGCCGATCAGCCCGCTCAGTCTCGCGGCGGCCTCGGCGCGCGCTGCGTTGTTCGCAAGGCTCGCATCGGCGATGCGCCGCTCGGCCGTGACGGCCGGCGCCGTGGCGCGCGATACGCCGGCGACGCGCACGCCCGCGCCGGTCCCGGCGATCGTCTGCTCTGCGAGCGCGACGTCGCGGCGGCTGTAACCGGGCGTCAGCGCATTCGCGATGTTGTTCGAGGTGACGCTCGCGCGCCGCGCCACGGCGACGAGCCCGGAATTGGCGTTGGCGAGGGTTTGCGAGATGGACATCGCGCGAGCTCCTTCCAGTATTCATTTGCTACCGGATGATGTCGGTCGTCTCCTGCAGGATTTCATCGATCGTCTGGATGATCTTGGCGTTGGACGAATAGGCGCGCTGGGTCTGAATGAGGTCCGTCAGCTCGGCGGCGACGTCGGTCGTCGACTCGGCGAGCGCAAAGCCGATGGTGAGACCGGCCGGTCCGTCGCCGGCGTCCCAGAAATAGACGTCGCCGCTCTCCTGGCTCACGGCGTAGGACTGGTTGCCCTTCGCCGTCAGGCCCCGGTAATTGGCGACGTCGGCCACCGGAATCTGGTAAATCGTCCGCCGAAAGCCGGTGTCGTAGACGGCTTCGAGATAGCCTTCCTGATTGATCTCGACCGTCGACAAGTTGCCGATGGGCGCGCCGTCCTTGCTGATGGCGAGCGGGGCGAAAGTCGCCGAGAGCTGCGTCAGCGGCGAGAAGCCGCCGGGAGAGCCGACCACCACATCGACAGGCCCGCTCGCCGTCGCGATGGTGAGCGCGCCCGTCGCCGCATTGTAACTTGCGCCGCCGCCAGCCGCGATCGAGAGCACAGACCCGCCCGCCGCGGCCGACGTGTCGAACACAACGTTGAACGTCCCGACAGGCGCAAGCGGATCGCCCGCATAATCGGTGATGGTGACGTTCCACTCGTTCGAGGCGCCGCTGGCCGGCACGACGGGCGTGAAATTGAGGTTCAGCGACTGCGAGCGGCCGAGCGTGTCGAAGTATTCGATGGGAAGATCGTAGGGCGTTCCGGCCGAACCCGCCTGCGTGTCGGCGGCGGGCAGATTGAGGCCGAGCCTGATCTCGGACGTCGGCGAGGCTGCGAACTGGTTGAGGTTCAATTGCACCGGCTCAAGCCCCGCGACCGTGTCGCGCGGCTGGTTCGACACGACGCCGTTCACATCGGCCGGCCAGCCTAGAAGATAGAGCCCGCTCAGCGTGCGCAGATAGCCGTTCTCGTCCGGCGTAAAGGAGCCCGTCGAGGTCAGCAGCAAGGTGCGATCGGAGGGCGCCGCCGAGAGCCCGCCAATGTCCGTTACCGGAATGAGGCCGCGCCCGCTGATGGCGATGTCGGTCGCGTTGGCCGTGGTGATCAGCGCGCCCTGCACGCCGACGTCGCGATAGGTCGCCGCGCGCACGCCGCCTGCGGAATAGGCGCCGCTCTGCTGCTGAATGACGAGGTCGGCGAATTCAGCATCGACGCGCTTGTAGCCGCTGGTCTGCGAGTTGGCGATATTGTCTGCGATCGCCGCCAGCTTGACGCCGTTGACCGCGAGGCCGGCGACGCCGGCGTTCAAGGAAGAAGAGAGACCCATCCAGCCACCTATAAGAGTGTGATTACATGCTTACACCTTAGGGTTGTATCGCCGGATCCTTAAGAAGCGGATAATCCGCAGACGAATTTTCGACACCCCGCGACGGCTTGAAGGCAAGCAGGATGACGCCGATGCGCCGGTTTCTTGCCGCGAACCGATCCTCGGCGATGGGTTCGCGATCGGCCTTCCCGATGACCGATGCGATCTGGTCCGGCGGAATGCCGCTCTCGACAAGTAGTCGGCGCGCGACCTGAGCGCGTTCGCTCGACAGCTCCCAGTTGGAGTAGGGAGCGACGCCGGCATAGGCGCGCGAGTCTGTATGCCCGACAATGGCCATGTCGTTCTCCGCCGTCGCCAGCACCGGCGCGACGATGGTCAGCAAGCGATGCAACAAAGGAGAGGGCGCAGAGGATCCGACTTCGAACAAAGGCTCGCCCTCGCGCTCGACGAGTTCGACGACAAGACCGTCCGGCGTCATTCGCGTTTCAATGTGGTCGGCGAGTTCGTCGAGCGCCGGCGGACTTCTCGGCGGCGATGCGCTGTTCGATCGCCTCAAGCTTGGCGCGCGCAGCGTCTTCGGCGGCCTTCTCGGCTTTGGTTTTTCCATCGGCGGAGTGAGCGGCCGGCGCCCCCGCGCCGTCGCGTGCGAGATCGTCGTCCGAGAACACCGACGAGCCATTCAGCGCGTCAGCGCCGCCGCCGGAGATCCGGCTGATCGGAATCGACGGATTGAAATAGTCGGCGAGGCCCTTGCGCTGCTCCTCGGTGGTGGCGTTGAGGAGCCACATCAGCAGGAAAAACGCCATCATGGCCGTGACAAAGTCGGCGTAGGCGACTTTCCAGGCGCCGCCATGATGGGCCTCGCCGCCTTTCTTGCCCCGCCGCTTCTTGATGATGATGGGGTGGTGGCCGGACTTGGTACTCATGGCTCGGTGAGGGTTGCGGAAGGCGCAACCAACGCTAGGCGCTAAGTGTTCAATACAATCTTTACGTGCGTATGCAAAACAGCGGGCGATAACGATTTAGGAGCGCACGAGTCTTGCCTGGCGGCGGAGCATCCATCCTTGGACGGAAGATTTCCGCTGCGGTCCGCGCGCGGGCCTGCGCTGCCGCGCCTGCCGAGAGGCTGGCGCAAACGCAGTATGCGTTGACCGAGCTCATTGCGGACACCTTCCGCGCCAGAGCTTGCGCGCCGATGGTCGCCGCTACGCGTCAGCGCCTTGAAGAGTTTCGCGCCGAATACCCCGACTGGACGCATTTCCATCTCTCCGACGGCGAGACTGAGGCGCTGGTCGCCGTGCCGGCGGCGCTTGTGCTGGCGGCGGCGGATACCGCGCTCGGTCTTCCCACAGATCGGAACGGCGCCGGCCAGCCGACGGCGCTTGACCGCAGACTGGCCGGCGTGTTCGCCGCGCGGCTGGCGACGGTTTGCCTTCGACAATTCTTTCTCGCCGGCGGCGCGTCCAATGGGCCGGAATTGAAAGTCCGATCCTTCGACGCACACAGCGAAGGCCCGCCGCTCGACAGGACCTTCGCTCACCTGACGTCGGTGACGATCGAGGGCGCTTTTCTCGGCGGCGATGAACAGGTGAGAGCTGTCGTCGCGACGCCCGACGCTGGCGGAGAGGTCGCGACGCCAGCTGGCGAAAACGAGGACGCACACTGGCGAGCGCACATGCATGCGAGCGCCGGGAACGCGCGCATCGACGTTCGGGGCATCCTCTCAAGAGCGAACGTCGGCGCGTACGTGCTGCTGACCCTCAAACAAGGCGACGTCATTCCGCTGCCGGAGGCCTCGATCGAGGCCCTTCATCTTGCGGCAGGCGGCGCCGCTCTCGCACAAGGACGGCTCGGCGATTACCGGAAGCGTCGCGCTGTTCAGCTGACGAGCGCATAGCAGCGCATCCGCATGCTCGGCCGCCGGTGCGCTGGTCCAGTCCCTTCTGATGGACCGGACTCCAAATCTCCGTGGAGGAAAATATCGATGGCCGGTCACTGCGTATCAAGCGTTCCTCAAATCCTCTCTCACCCCGGCTTTCGCTGGGATGAGAGAGCGCGGAGATTCCACCAGCAGCACGAACGCCGAGTTTGTCACGCCATTTCATGCGGCAGAGTGTCGTAATGATCGCGCCAGTCCGGATTTGATTTCTCAATGAGTTCGAGTTTCCAGCGACGCTTCCACTCCTTGATCTGGCGCTCGCGGCGGAACGCGGCTTCGCGCGACTCGTGCGCTTCGAACCAGACCAGCATCGTCACATCGTATTTCGCGGTGAATCCCTTGATCGCCTTGGTCTTGTGGAGCCAGATGCGCTTGTTGATGCTGTCCGTGGACCCCGTATAGAGCGTGCCGTTCCGCTTGCTGGCGAGGATGTAAACGTAGAACGGCTTCACGCGAGCCCTCTTCTATCATCCATAAAGCGAGAACCCATCCCCGCTCATCCCGGCGAAAGCCGGGACCCAGAATCTCACAATGCGGGCGGCGCCTGAGAATGTCGCACGCGGACAGATCAACCGCACTAGCGAAAATTGCCTTGCGAAAGTCTGGGTCCCGGCTTTCGCCGGGATGAGCGGGTGGAGGGTTCTCCCCTCTTGAACTGCCGCTGGAATTCGTCGCGCCTCCGCTGGGAGTTCACGGCGCGCACCTCGAAGACGCGCTCCAAGCATCCCGCTCTCCGAGGTCCCCAAGCTCTCTCAACCCGCTCATCCCGGCGAAAGCCGAGACCCAGAAAACGGCCGGGAATTGCTCTAGCGTTTTTTTGCCACTTCCTTGATGCGTGTATCATCAGACGGTCCGGCAGGATTGCGTCGCCTTGGTTGTCTCGCAGGCTCACCTTCGTCCGAGAACAGAAAATTGTTCCAAGTGAGGAAACTACAAAGCCCATCCAAATCCGGAAAAAGCGTGGCACGGTTCACTCCACATTGCGAAAGCGAGGATCGAATGTCCGAAAATGCCTCCGCCGGCACGTGCACGCGGTCAATACGGTCGCGAAACTGTCTGTTTTTTTCCAGCGGGATCCACTCGCCCCTGGATGAAATTCGGTGCGCCGAGAAGAAAGCTCCTTGACTCCGAATTCGCGTCGTTACGACATTTGGAGCAAAAAAGAGCGTCTTTTTCGCCTCAAACGGGCTCTTCGTGCGGTCGCTGACCATATCATCATCGTCAAGCGGCACGTAATACACCGTACCCGGAGACTTCGATTCAGCGGGCTTCTCAACGGCGAACCAAAGTGCCGCAAGAGCGTTTGTAGTCCAATCGAGCAGTCTCGTCGCCATGCCATGGTGTTGCGCCAGAGATAGAAGGTCCCAGTCGTTCTCCGGCGAGCGAACGACGAAATCGCCCACATGTCGTCGAAAGTCGTCAATCATCGACCGCTCGTCGCGGGTCACGTCGTTTCTCGGGTTCAGGCGCGCAATCTTTGGCAGCAATGGCCAGGGCTGGGTCTGACCTCGAAACAGGCATATGTCCTGCCCGCAGTTCTGCTCTACTACATTTATATATTCAGATAGATTTCTGATTGTTGCGGTTGTCATTGTGATCACCAAAATGCAGGGCTTACTCCGCCGCCGCGCGTTTCGTCCGCACACGGCGCGAGAGCATCGGCTTCAGGAACCTCCCCGTGTGCGATGCCGCAACCAAAGCCAGGTCCTCCGGCGTTCCAGCCGCGACGATCCTGCCGCCGCCGTCGCCGCCTTCCGGTCCCATATCGATGATCCAGTCGGCCTGTTTGATGACGTCGAGGTTGTGCTCGATGATGACGACGGTGTTGCCGCCGCTCGTCAGCTCCTGGATCACTTCCATCAGGCGGCGCACGTCCTCGAAATGGAGGCCGGTGGTCGGCTCGTCCAGTATATAGAGAGTGCGGCCCGTCGCGCGGCGCGAGAGCTCCTTAGACAATTTCACTCGCTGCGCCTCGCCGCCCGAAAGCGTCGTCGCCTGCTGGCCGATCTTGATATAGGTGAGGCCGACGCGCGCCAGGGTTTCGAGCTTCTCGCGGATCGCCGGCACGGCCTTGAAGAACAATGCGCCTTCCTCGACGGTCATGTCGAGCACGTCGGCGATCGATTTGTCCTTGAACGTCACTTCCAAGGTTTCACGATTGTAGCGCTTGCCCTTGCACTGCTCGCAGGTGACGTAGACATCCGGCAAAAAGTGCATCTCGATCTTGATGACGCCGTCGCCTTCGCAGGCCTCGCAGCGTCCGCCCTTCACGTTGAAGGAGAAGCGGCCCGGCTGATAGCCGCGCGCTTTCGATTCGGGGAGGCCCGCGAACCAGTCGCGAATGGGCGTGAAGGCGCCGGTGTAGGTCGCGGGGTTCGAGCGGGGCGTCCGGCCGATCGGCGACTGGTCGATGTCGATGACCTTGTCGAACTCGTCGAGGCCCTCGATCCTTTCATGGGCGCCGGCAACGTCCTTCGCGTTGAAAAGGCGCCGCGCCGCCGCCTTGTATAATGTCTCGATCACCAGCGTGGACTTGCCGCCGCCGGAAACGCCGGTGACGCAGGTGAGGAGCCCGATCGGAATTTCGGCGGTCACATCCTGCAGATTGTTCTCGCGCGCGCCGACAACGCGGATGACTTTCTTCTTGCTGAAGGCGCGGCGCTCGGCCGGCACCGGCACCTCGCGGCGTCCGGCGAGGTAATCGCCGGTCAGGGAGCCTCGCGCATTCATGATGTCTTTGACGGCGCCCTCTGCAACGATCTCGCCGCCATGAATGCCGGCGCCGGGTCCGATATCGACGACGTGGTCAGCGGCGCGGATCGCTTCCTCGTCATGCTCGACGACGAGGACGGAGTTGCCGAGATCGCGAAGGCGCCGGAGCGTCCCGAGCAGGCGTTCATTGTCGCGCTGGTGGAGGCCGATCGAGGGCTCGTCCAGCACGTACAGGACTCCGGTGAGGCCGGAGCCGATCTGGGACGCGAGGCGGATGCGCTGGCTCTCGCCCCCGGAAAGCGTGCCGGAGGCGCGCGCGAGAGTCAGATATTGAAGGCCAACGTCATTAAGGAACATCAGCCTTTCGCGAATCTCCTTCAGAACGCGCGCGCCGATTTCGCGATGCTGCTTCGACAGGGTCTTTTCGAGGCTCTCGAACCAAGCGCCGGCGATGCGAATCGATTTGTCGCACGCCTCCGAGATATTGAGCCCGCCGACCTTCACGGCGAGCGCTTCCGGCTTCAAACGCATCCCGTCGCAAGCGTCGCAGTGCTTCGATGTCTGGAAGCGCGACAGCTCCTCGCGCACCCAGTTTGAGTCTGTCTCGCGGAAGCGGCGTTCAAGATTGGGGATGACGCCCTCAAAGGGCTTCTTCGTTTCGTACTTGCGCGCGCCGTCCTGGTAGACGAAGGCGATCTCGTCCTCGCCCGTGCCGCAGAGAATGACGTCGCGGGCTTTCTGCGGCAGTTCAGACCATTTCAGCGATGTCTTGAACTTGTACTGGCGGGCGAGCGCTTCGAGCGTCTGGAGATAATAAGGTGACTGCCCCTTGGCCCAGGGCGCGACGGCGCCCTTGGCGAGCGTGAGTTCAGGGTCGGGAATGACCAGATCGGCGTCGAACACCATCTGCGTGCCGAGGCCGTCGCAAGCGGGGCAGGCGCCGGCCGGTGCGTTAAAAGAGAATAAACGCGGCTCGATCTCGTCGATGGTGAAGCCGGAGACGGGGCAGGCGAACTTGGCGGAGAAAATGATTCTTGGCGGTGCGGCCTCGTCCTTCGGGACGCGACCGTGCGCCGCCTCATCTTGAGGAGCAGCGCGCTTGCGCGCTGCGTCTCGAAGGACGGCGGCCGGCCGCTCCTCAGGATGAGGCCGCTGGCCTTGATCCGCGCTTTCGGCGACGGCGATGCCGTCGGCAAGCGCCAAAGCTGTCTCGAACGACTCGGCGAGCCTCGATTCGATGCCCTTCTTGATGATGAGACGGTCAACGACGACGTCGATGTCGTGCTTCAGCTTCTTGTTGAGCGTCGGCGCGTCGGCAATCTCGTGGAAGACGCCGTCGATCTTGACGCGCTGGAAGCCTTTCTTCTGCAGGTCGGCGAGTTCCTTGCGATACTCGCCTTTGCGCGCTCGCACCATCGGCGCGAGGAGATAGAAGCGCGCGCCTTCTTTCTCGCTCATCAGCCGATCGACCATCTCGGAGACGGTCTGCGAGGCGATCGGCAGTCCGGTCGCTGGCGAGTAGGGGACCCCGATGCGCGCCCACAGGAGGCGCATGTAGTCGTAAATCTCCGTCACCGTGCCGACAGTCGAGCGCGGATTGCGTGAGGTGGTTTTCTGCTCGATGGATATCGCCGGGGAGAGACCGTCGATCTGATCGACATCCGGCTTCTGCATCAATTCGAGAAACTGGCGCGCGTAGGCCGACAGACTCTCGACATAGCGGCGCTGGCCCTCGGCGTAGATGGTGTCGAAGGCGAGCGAGGATTTCCCCGAACCGGACAGGCCGGTCATCACCACCAGCTTGTCGCGCGGGATCTCCAGCGTGACGTTCTTGAGATTGTGTTCGCGCGCGCCGGCGACGCGGATGGACTTGAGCGACATGCTAGCCTTGCTCGTTGCGATGCGGTGGAACGCACAACGCTCCGACGAGGAAGGCGGGCGCGCTCGAGGACTTCTTTATACCTGCGTTGACAAGGAGAACAAGATGTGAACCCTTAGCCGTTCCGGCGGCCGTTTGCATAGGTTTCACGCGTTTCGCCGGGGAAAGCTTTTC
>JBEBFW010000108.1:0-10611 GCA_040081755.1 Parvularculaceae bacterium | reverse complement strand
CCTTACGCGTTTGCGTGAATGAAAAACGACCGCCCTTGTCGAGCGCGCGCTTGTAGGCGGGGCGCGCCTGGATGCGCTTGACGTAGTCCTGCAGATTCTTCTTGCCCCTGGCGGCGTCGATGCGGGCAAGCGCCGCCTCGCAGGGAAAGCTCATCATGATGTCAGCGCCGGTGAGATCGGCGCCGGCGAGCCATGGTCCCTTCGATAATTCCGAATCGAGATAATCGAACAGCGCCTTCGTGGTGTTCTCAAGATAGCCGCCGCGCACGCCATTGACGAGCTGACGGGCGATCGGCTTGGCGAAGAACGGCATCTTCGCCGTCTCCATGCGCCCGAGGATCAACGCCATCACCAGAGGCGGCATGTAGGAGCCCTCGGCGGCGTGGACCCAGTATTTGTATTTGAAATGATCGGGCGTTCCCCGCGCCGGCATGAGCTTGCCCCCGCCATGCGTCTCGATGACGTGCTCGAGAATGGCGCCCGTTTCGGCGATGACGCGTCCGCCGTCGTCAATCACCGGCGACTTGCCGAGCGGATGAACCTTCATCAGCTCGGGCGGCGCGAGGTTCGTCGTCTTGTTGCGATCGTAGCGCTTGACCTGGTACGGCAGGCCCAGCTCTTCGAGCAGCCAGAGCACCCGCTGCGACCGGGAGTTTTCAAGATGATGGACGGTGATCATGGGTAACCCTTGCGAAAGCGGCTAAACTCAGATTACGCGGTTCGGGCGCCGACGGACCAGTCTACGCAGCTTTGCAACGGAGCTGCGCACTCAATAGAGGACCGACAGCGCCTCTTTCGAGAAATCCTTCAACTCGTTCATGCGCCCGTCGCGGACTTTTCGCGCCCATTCCGGATCGTGGAGAAGGGCGCGCCCGACCGCAATCAGATCGAACTCGCCGCGCTCCATGCGCTCAATGAGCCCGTCGAGGCTCGCGGGCCTTGAGACTTCGCCGGCATAGGCGTTAGTGAACTCGCCGGAGAGCCCGACCGATCCGACCGAGATCGTGGGCTTGCCGGTGATCTTCCTCGCCCAGCCCGCGAGATTGAGGTCGGACCCGTCGAACGCCGGCTCCCAGAAGCGCCGCTGCGACAGGTGAAATATATCGACGCCCGCCTCCGCCAACGGCGTCAGCCATTGCTCGAGTTCCTGCGGCGTCGCTGCCGATCTGGCGGCGAAGTCCTGCTGCTTCCAGTTCGACAGACGGATGAGGATGGGAAAGTCCGGACCCAGCGCTTTGCGCGTTCTGCGAATAATCTCGCAGCCGAAGCGCGTACGCCCGCTCCAGTCTCCGCCCCATTTGTCGGTGCGCGCATTGGTCTGGTCCCAGAAAAAACTGTCGATAACGTAGGAATGCGCGCCGTGGAACTCGACGCAGTCGAAGCCAAACTCGCGGGTCGCAACGGCGCCCGCGACGAATTCCGAAATCGCCGTCTCGATTTCCGCTTCGGTCATGGGCTCCCAGAGCGGCTTGCCCGGAACCTTGACGCCGGAGGCGGACCACGAGGGAATGTCGGGGTGCTCGGTTTTTTGCGGGTTGCGATAGGGCCCTTCGTGCCAAAGCTGGATTCCCATGCGGCCGCCGGCCGCCTTCACGCCCTCGGCGACGCGCGCCCATCCCGCCTTCGCTTCGGACGTGACGAGATTGGGGACGTTCGGCGTGCCCGTCGCAGTCGTCGTGTTCGGCGAGACGCCCTCCGAGAGGATGAGCCCGACCTCGTTTTCAGCGCGGCGCCGGTAATAGGCCGCAACCTCGTCGCCCGGAACATGCCCGGGCGAGAAAGACCGGGTCATCGGCGCCATCACGATGCGGTTCTTGAGTTTCAGTGCGCCGTGGGAAAACGGCCTGAACAGGATGTCGGTCGGGCGAGGCATCGGCGCTCCTTCAAATGGGCGGCGCAACCTAAGGTCTCGCGCCGCAGCGCGCACGCGCCAAAAGCAGCGCATCTGGCGCAAGCGCGGGCATCGGCTATATACCTCCTCATGAAATTCCTCGATCGCGCCAGAATCTATGTCGAGAGCGGCGCCGGCGGCGCCGGGTGCCTCTCGTTTCGGCGCGAGAAATTCATCGAGCATGGCGGCCCGAACGGCGGCGACGGCGGACGCGGCGGGCATGTCTTCGCCGAAGCGGCCGAGAACCTCAATACACTGATCGATTTCCGCTACCAGCAGCACTACATGGCCAAAAACGGCCGCCCGGGCGAGGGCTCCAACTGCACCGGCGCCGATGGCGGCGACCTCATCATCCGCGTCCCCATCGGCACGCAGATTTTCGAGGAGGACGAAGAGACCCTGATCGCCGACCTCGACCGGCCGGGCGAGCGAGCGCTCATCGCCAAGGGCGGCAATGGCGGCTGGGGGAATACGCGCTTCAAATCATCAACCAACCAGGCGCCGCGCCGCGCCAATCCGGGCCAGCCGGCTGAAAAGCGCACGATCTGGCTCCGCCTCAAGCTGATCGCCGATTTCGGCCTGATCGGACTCCCCAACGCCGGGAAATCGACTTTCCTCGCCGCGACCACGGCCGCCCGGCCGAAGATCGCCGATTATCCGTTCACGACGCTTCACCCCGGTCTTGGCGTCGTGCGCCTCGCCGAGGGCGAGAGTTTCGTCCTTGCCGACATCCCCGGTCTCATCGAGGGCGCCCACGAAGGCGCCGGGATCGGCGACCGCTTCCTCAGTCATGTCGAGCGTTGCGCCGCGCTGGTTCACCTCGTCGATGGGACGAAGGATGATGTCGCCGGCGATTATCGGACAGTGCGCGGCGAGCTTGTCGCCTATGGTCACGGCCTGTCGGAGAAACGGGAGATCGTCTGTCTCAACAAGATCGACGCTTTGCAGGAAGATGACGCCGCCAAAAAGCTGAAGGCGCTGTCGAAAGCGGCGGGCAGGCCGGCGCGCGCCGTTTCCGCAGTAGCCGGCGCCGGCCTTCCATCGCTCTTGCGCGAATTGATGACCATCAAGAAGGGACTTTTGCAACCGGCCCCGGTCGAAATGGAGCACGATTCCGAATGGGCGCCCTGAGGCTCCTTCAATGGGCGGCGGCGATGGCCGTTGCGGCGGTCACGGCTGTGGGCGCGCAAGGGGCGCAGCTCGGGGAGCGGGACTTTCATTACGGGGACACCGTGACCCTCGCCGGAACCCTTTCCGTCGAGGAGCGCTCCACGGCGCGAAACGCCGCAGACAGGGTTTACCTGCTCGCTCTCGATGCGCCAATGACTGTCATCGGCGACCCCATGAACGCGTTCAACACCGGCACGGTGCACGGCGTCATTGAAATTCAGCTGACACGCAGCGCGCGCATTTCGTTTCGCGATCTCGTCGATCGGCGCGTGCGCGCCACGGGCGAGCTGTTTCCGCGCAGGTCGGCCCACCACCACACGCCGGTATTGATGATGGTGTCGAAGATCGAGGCGCTCGATTCATGATCCCGCAGCGTCACGATCATTCGGCGGTCGGCCTCCTCGGCGGGTCATTCAATCCGGCGCATGGAGGTCATCGCGAGATTTCGCTGCTGGCGCTGAAACGGCTCCAGCTCGACGCCGTCTGGTGGCTGGTCACGCCCGCCAACCCGCTGAAGGAAATGGGCGCCTATGCGCCCTATGAGGAGCGCCTCAAGCAGGCCCGGCGCATGGCGGACCATCCGCGCATCGTCGTCTCCAACTTCGAGGAGCGCAAAGGCCTTCAGTATACGGTCGATACCATCCTGATGCTGCAGGAACTCTGGCCGCAGATGCGCTTTGTCTGGCTCATGGGCGCCGACGGCTTCGCGACGTTCGACCAGTGGAAGGACTGGCGCCGCATCTTCAGCCTGTTGCCGATCGCGGTCTTCGCCCGCCCGGGCTATGAAGCGGCCGCGGCGGAGAGCGAAGCCGCCAGGGAATTTTCTGCATTCCGGGCGGATGATGCCGAAGCGCTCTCGCTCGCTCGCGCCGAGCCGCCGGCATGGACGCTCTTTTCCGAGACCGCCAACCCCGCGTCATCGACGGAACTCAGGCGATCCGCCTCGAAATCGCCGCGGCCGACTTGACGCCGCGCGATCCCTCCACATGTTGTTAATCATGGAGAAACGGCGCCAGTTCACGTGCCTTTTAAGCAACAGTAAGCCAGCGGTCCTACACTTCTCGGGTTGCCTGAACGGCGATAACATCGAGCATGCGGGGCGTTCCCGCGGCGAAACGGGAGATTGAAGCTGTTACATGACGCGGGTGCAGCGGCGCACCATAAAGCCGCGCTCAGAGTAGTTGAAGAAGACGGCGGCCTTCGAGATGCGCCGGCAAGACGGGAAAGCGAGACGGGCAGTCTCGCGGGGCTCTCGGACGGAGAGCGCTCCCGGAAAATTCTCGAACTCATCCTGAAAGAACTCGACGACGACAAGGCCGAAGACATCTCGACGATTCCGCTCGCCGGAAAATCGGATATCGCGGACGCCATGGTCATTGCCTCCGGCCGCTCACAGCGCCATGTGTCGGCGATCGCCGACAAGATTGCGCGCAAGCTGAAAGACGCCGGGCTCGGCCGCGTGCGCCTCGAGGGCATGCCGGCCTGCGACTGGGTTCTGATCGACGCAGAGGACGTGATCGTCCATGTCTTCAGACCCGAAGTGCGCCGCTTCTACAATCTTGAGCGCATCTGGTCCGCCGCCGCCCACGCGCCGGCCCAGGACGCCTGACAGGACTTTCGGTTGGCGCCCCCGCCGGACGAAAACGGAACTCGGACCCGATGCCGATTGCCGTCCGATGCTGTAGGTGGGCGTCATGCGCATCGTCATCGCCGCCGTCGGCCGCATCAAGAGCGGGCCTGAGTTCGATCTGGTCGAGGACTATCTTGGCCGCGCGCGCGCCCTCGGCCGCAATCTCGGATTTTCGGACGTCCGTCTCGCGGATGTCGAGGCGCCGAAGGGATTGACCGGCGCGGTTCGCCAGGCGCGCGAAGGCGAGCTTCTCCTGAAATCGGTTCCGGCGGGCTCGCGCCTCATCGCACTTGATGAACGCGGCGAGGCGCAAGACAGCGCCGCGTTCTCGAAGCTGCTCGCCAAATGGCGCGACGAGGGCGCGAGCTGCGCCGGCGCGCTGATCGGCGGCGCCGACGGGTTGACCGCGCAGGTGCGGGAGAGAGCCGACAAGGTGCTGAGCTTTGGGCGGGCGACGTTTCCGCATCTTCTTGTCAGAGCGATGCTGGCGGAGCAAACTTATCGCGCCATGACGATTCTCTCCGGCCATCCCTATCACCGCGCATGAAGCGATCGCTGTCGGCATTCTTCGCGCTTTGCATCCTCGGAGGCGCCGGTCTGGCGCAAACGCCCGATCCGCGCACCGACGAACTGGCCAAGATCGAGAAGCGCCTCAAGGATCGCGCGGCGGAAGAAAGGCGCCTCAAGGACGAGGCGAAATCGAAGGAGAAGGAGATTGCGGCCCTGCGCTTCCGGCTGATCGAGACCGCGAGCGCCTTGCAGGAATCCGAGGGCCGGCTGATCGAGATCGGCGCCGAGATCGAGCGGCTGACGGTCGAAAGTTTCGACCTTTCGGGCCGCCTGACCGCCCAGCAGTCCAATCTGTCGGACGTTCTCGCCGCACTGCAATCTCTCGAGATTTCGCGCCCGCCCGCTCTCCTTGTTTCGCCGCGCGACGCCAACCGCGCCGCCAGCGTGTCGATCCTTCTCGCGGACGCCGCGCCCGTTCTCGAAGCGAAAGCGCGGGCGCTCCGCGAGAACATCGGAAGGCTGGCGGCCCTGAAAGAGGGTCTCGACCGCGAGCGGGCGAAGTTCGAAAAAGCCAAGGGCGATGTCGAGAGCCGTCGTATCGAACTCGCCGGGCTCCTGAAGAAGAAGCAGACCGAGCGCGATGTGGCAGCGAGCCTTGCCGCCGCTGCTCAAAAGGAAACCGCGGCCCTCGCCCTTCGCGCGACCACCTTGCGCGAAGTCATTCGCAGGCTTGAGCGCCTCGCCCGCACCATCACGCCGCGCCTCAAGCCGCCCGCCCCTTCCGAAGCAGCGCCCCCGCGTCCGCGGCCGGCGCCCTCCGAACCCAAGGGCGAACAGTTCGAGCCCGCAAAACCCTTCGTGCAGGCGCGCGGCGCGCTTCGCCCGCCGGTTGTCGGGCGGATTGTCGGACGGTTCGGAAGTCCGGACGCCGGCGGCCCCCTCGACGGCATGCGCATCGCTGCGCCGGACAACGCTCTCGTGACGGCCCCGTATGAAGCCAAGGTCGCTATCGCCAGAGCGTGGGATCCGATCGGCAACCTGATCGTTTTGGATGTCGGCGGCGGCTACCACATGCTGCTTTTGGGCTTTAGCATGTTCCTCGCGGAAGAGGGGCAGGTCGTGGCCGCCGGAGAGCCGGTCGCCTCCATGGCGGCGCCGGCTGGCGCGAGGGAGGCGAATTTGTATCTCGAAATCCGCAAGAACGGCGAGCCCGTTAACCCGTCCTTGTGGCTCTCTCGGAAAAGTGTGGAGGAAATGGGGTATTAGAGGCAAATTAAGGTGCGGCCCGCCCCGGCCGCGCCATAGATACCTGGGATGCCCGACTTGACCGGATGCAGCCGTTGAATAAGTCGCCGAAACGCAAGGTGCCGTAAATGACGAAACTGAAAACCACTCGCCGAAAGCTCACGCTCGCCGCATCCAGCGGCGCCATCGCCGCCGCTTTCGTCTGCGGCGCGCTGGTGTCGGGAGCCGTACTGAGCGCAGGGTTCGCGCGATCCGCCATTTCGGCGGACACCTTCCGCCAGCTCGATCTCTTCGGCGAAGTGTTCGAACAGGTTCACGAGAATTATGTGAGCGAGCCGGACGACGGCGAGCTCATTCACGGCGCCATCGACGGCATGCTGCTCAATCTCGACCCGCATTCTAGCTACATGACCGCGGACGACTTCACCTCCATGCAGGAGCAAACCCGCGGCACGTTCGCCGGTCTCGGCATTCAGGTGAATATGGAGACCGAGGGCCCCGACAAGGGCTGGGTCAAGGTGATTGCGCCGATCGACGATACGCCCGCCCAGCGCGCCGGCATCCAGACCAACGATCTCATCATCGAGATCAATGGAGAAGCCGTTCAGGGCATGACCATTGACGACGCCATCTCCAAGCTGAAGGGGCCGAAGGGAACGCCAGTCGAGATCAAGGTCGTTCGCGATCGCGAGAAGCCGCCCTTCGATCTTAAACTCGTGCGCGACATCATCAACGTGGCCTCGGTGACCGCCAAGCGGCAGGGCGATTTCGGCTATATCCGCATCTCGAATTTCAGCGAGCAGACGGAAGAAGGCCTGATGAAGGCCTTCAAGACCTTCGACAAGGAAATCCCCGGCGGAGCGAAGGGCTATGTCCTCGACCTGCGCTCCAATCCGGGCGGCTTGCTCGATCAGGCTGTCGCGGTGTCGGACGCTTTCCTTGAAGGCGGCGAGATCGTCTCCACGCGCGGCCGGCGCGTCAAAGACACGCTCCGCGAAATGGGAACGCCCGGCGACAAGGCGGCCGGCAAGCCGATCGTCGTTCTGATCGACGGCGGTTCGGCCTCCGCCTCGGAAATCGTCGCGGGCGCCCTGCAGGATCGCAACCGGGCGCTCCTCCTCGGCACCAAATCGTTCGGAAAAGGCAGTGTGCAGACGGTCATTCCGTTGCAGAACGGCTTGCAGGGCGCGCTCCGTCTCACGACTGCCCGCTACTACACGCCCTCCGGCCGCTCGATCCAGGCGGAAGGCATCGATCCCGACGTTGAAATGCCGATCCTGCTCAAGGATCAGGAGGAATTGGCGACGCGCCCAGCCGAGAAAGATCTGCCGCGAGCCCTCGATGTCGACAAGAAAACCGTCGTCGCGAAAGATGCGCCGGTCGCAAAGGTGGAGCCGAAGGACGCCAAGCCCCTTCCTCCGGCCGCCAACAGCACCCCCCCCCCTATGGCCAAGCCCGCCGATCCGAAGGCGGCGGAGACCGCCGCGAAAGACGGCAAGCCCGGCGTCGAGCCCGTGCGCTGCGACTTCGAGCGCTTTGGCGACCCCGAAGACTGCCAGATGAAACGGGCCCTCGAAATTCTGGCCGACCAGACCGCCTATCGCCGCGCGCTGGCCGACGCCGGCGCCGTTCGGCGTCAATGATTCGTTAAGGACCGCCTTCCGAAAGAGGCCGCCTGCGGGCGGCCTCTTTGTTTGCGGGTCCCGATCGCGGTTGCGGCGTTTCCTGTCCGTTAACCGTGAGGTTCCAGTTTCGCGCCTGACAAGAGGGCGCGACATCGCGCGCCGCACGAACGGGCATATGAGCGCAAAGCGCAACCGGCGGCTTCCGGTCATCAGCCAGCTGACATTGGCGTGGACGACGCTCGGCGTCGCCGCCGTCGGCGTGTGCGCCTATGCAGCCCTGTGGGGCGCCAATGCGCTCCGCCCAGAGAAGATCGCGCTGCACGTTGGAGAGGTCGAGGTCCTTGCGCGCCTCGAACCGCCGGCGCCGGCGACGATCTCGGTGCTCAATTCGCAGTTGACCGGCGAAAGACTGGAGCCGCGCGGCGTATCGCCGCCCGATGGCGACAGTGCGGATGAACCCTTCTACGCGGAGGGCGAAGATGAGCTTTCACTCGACCAGCCGTCTTTCGGCGCCGCCGACGAGGACGCTCTCGATATCGTCATCACCGTCGATGGCGAGCCGGCGAGAGCGCCTGGCGCGCGCGCGATCGGACCGAAGCTCGCCTCGCTGACCGGGCCCGCGCGCAGCGGCGCCATCGCCGGCGTCGATCCAGCGCTCCTGCAAACGACGCCGCTCGGCAAGATTCCAAGGATCGGCCCGGACGGGCGCCGCGCCATGAAAGTCTATGCCGCGCCGTTCAAGGGCGAGAAGGATACGCCGCGGATCGCGCTCATCGTCGGCGGGCTCGGGCTCAACCCCCAAATCACAGCCCGCGCCATCGAAGAGCTGCCGTCGCACGTCACGCTCGCCTTTGCTCCTTATGCGAAGGATCTGGAGATGTGGGCGGCGAAGGCGCGGGCCGCCGGCCACGAGATCATGATAGAGCTTCCCATGGAGGGCTATGGCGGCGGCGTGGACGCCCTCGGACCGGCGGCGCTGCTGACCGCCCGCACGGAGAGCGAGAACCTGCAAAGGCTCGACTGGCTGTTGTCGCGGTTCGGCGGATTTATCGGCGCGACCAATTATGTCGGCGGCAAGTTCAGCGCCAAACGCGAATCGCTGGCGCCGATCATCGCCCGGCTCGATGCGCTGGGCCTCGCCTACATTGACGACACTGGCGCGGCGCAGCAGGCGGCTGGCGAGAAGCGCAACTGGACCGGCGTCAACCGGGTGGTCGCCGCGAAAGGCGCGACGGCCGATGCGGATGACGTCGCGCGCGACCTGGCAGCGCTTGAGAAGATCGCCAGCGCCAAGGGCGACGCCCTCGGCAAGACCTACGCTTTCGATACGACGATCGACGCCATCGTCGAATGGTCGCAAACGCTGAAAGAAAAAGAGGTGGCGCTGGCGCCGGCCTCGGCCGTATTGCAGGCGCGGGCCGGCCGCAGTTAGGCGCCGGCCTTCAAGGCCGCGCCCCAATGAGCATCGACGACATACTCTCGCACTACCGGCCCAATGTCGGCGTCGCTCTCTTCCATCGCGACGGGCGCGTGTGGATCGGCCGCCGGCTCGGCGACTTCGCCGAGATTGGCGAGGCCATGGATGGATGGCGCTGGCAGATGCCGCAAGGCGGCGTCGATAAGGGCGAGGACTTCGCCGCCGCGGCCTTCCGTGAACTGAAAGAGGAAACAGGCGTTTCGAGCGCGCGCCTTCTGACCCTCACGCCGGGATGGCTCCCTTACGATTTTCCCGCCGGCTACAAGAAAAAGACCTGGCGCGGCCAGCGCCAGAAATGGGCGGCCATGCTCTTTGAGGGCGACGATTCCGAAATCGACCTCGCCGCCGACCACAAGCAGGAGTTCGACGCCTGGCGCTGGGCGGAGCTTGAAGAGACGCCCGAGCTGATCGTTCCGTTCAAGCGCCCGATCTACGAAGACCTCGTGCAGGCGTTTGCGCCGTTGCGTGACTTCCTTCGCGCGCAAAGATGAATCGCCCGGCGGATTTTCTTGTCGCGCGCGTGCTGCATCGCGACGGCGTGATGATCGTCATCGACAAGCCCGCGGGCATCGTCGTTCATCCCAATCCGAAACGCGGAGGCCCGTCGGGCGAAAGTCTTGAAGACTATTTCGATGCGCTGAGATTCGGGTTGCCGCGCCCGCCTGCCTTGGCGCATCGCTTGGACCGGGATACGACCGGCTGTCTTGTCCTCGGGCGCCATCGCAAGGCGCTCGCCAAGCTCGGCAAGCTCTTCCAGCAAAACCGGGTCGAAAAAACCTATTGGGCCGTCTGCCGCGGCGCGCCGCCGACGTCTTCGGGCTGCATTGAGGCCCCGTTAAAAAAGCTGAACGATCCCTCAGGCTGGCGCATGGCGATCGACGCGGACGGCCTGCACGCCGTCACCGACTACAGCTTACTCTCGCAGAGCGGCGGGTTCTCATTCATCGAAGCCCGGCCCCGGACGGGCAGAACGCATCAGATCCGCGTGCATCTCGCCTCGATCGGCTGCCCGATTGTCGGAGACCCGCAATACGGCGAACCCGGCGCCGGCGATCGCCGGCGC
>JBEBFW010000107.1:0-10660 GCA_040081755.1 Parvularculaceae bacterium | reverse complement strand
CGGCATCACCAGATTGCTGGCGGAGGTGAGGAAAAGTTCCGCTGCTTCGGCGACCTCTTTCAGACTGAACGGCCGTTCGGAAATCTTGATCTGCAATTCTTCGGCGCACGCGATCACGGTCTGACGCGTGACGCCGCCGAGGATATCGGTTCCGAGCGGGTGGGTCACGACCTCGCCGCTGCGCGTGACGATCCAGGCGTTGGACGCCGCGCCTTCAGTCACCTTGCCCTCGCGCACCAGCCAGGCTTCGCTGGCGCCCTCGCGCCGCGCCGCCTCCTTGGCGAGCGCGTTGGGCAGCAGCCCAATGGTCTTGATGTCCACTCGCCCCCAGCGAATGTCGGGCCGCGTGACGACGGCGACGCCTTTCTCCGCCTGCGCCTCGCATTTTTGCAAATCGAACGGTTTTGCTGTCACCACCAGCGACGGCGGCACGGCAGGCGCCGGAAACGAATGGTTCCGGGGCGCGACGCCGCGAGTGACCTGAACATAAACGAGCGCATTCTTGAGCCGGTTGCGCTTCACCACCGTCGAAAGCACCGTTTTCAGCGCCGATCGCGACATTGGCGGCGCGATATCGAGTTCCTTGAGCGAGCGGTCAAGGCGCTTCAAATGGCCTTCCTCGTCCCAGTAGCCGCCGTCGATGACGAGACAGACCTCATAGACGCCGTCGGCGAACTGATAGCCGCGATCCTCGATATGGACCGCTGCTTCGGCCTGCCTCACATATCTGCCGTTCACATAAGCTATGCGCGGCATATTCGGCTGCTCCTCCAACGTCCGGCGCGCACTCGCGATGCGCCGCTGACGCCAAATTGCACAAATTCATTGACGCAATCAACAAGCGACGTCGCGTGCGCTCCATCATGCGTGGTCATCGTGGCGTCGATCACACGATGCAAACCCGTCGGTGCAGACACGTGTTCGATTGTTGAGCGCAGCGCCGACGAGGGGGCGCGACCTACGCCGATAGCTCGCGGGCACGCTTGGCAGCAGCCGCGACGGCCGCCATCATCAAGGCGCGAAGCGCCTGTTCGTCGCCATCAAGGACGCGCAACGCCGCTTCGGTCGTCCCGCCGGGAGACGTGACCGCGCGACGCAATTCGCCCGCTGGCCGAGGATCGGCGGCGATGAGCGCGCCGGCGCCCATCGCCGTTGCGCGCACCAGCTTTGCGGCCGCCGCCGCATCAAGACCCAGCGCGACCGCGGCCTCGGCGAGCGCCTCGGTCAGCAGAAAATAATAAGCGGGCCCGCTCCCGGACACCGCGGTCACGAGGTCGATCTCTGCTTCGCTGCGAAGCCACACCGTTTCGCCGACCGAAGTCATGAGCGCCTCGGCGATCGCGCGATCCTCGGCGCCGACGCCTGCAGGGGCGTAAAGTCCGGAGACGCCGGCGCCGATTTGCGCCGGCAGGTTCGGCATGGCGCGCACCAGTCTCGGCGTTCGCACCAGCCCTTCGATCGTCCGCAGACTGACGCCCGCCATGATCGAGATGGTCAACGCCTCGCCCGCCAGCGCCGCGAAGCGCGGCAGAGCGGCGCCCGCCGCCTGCGGCTTGACGGCCAGAACAAGCGCATCGGCGCTCGCTGGCGCGACCGGCGGATTGAGCGCGAGGCGGGCCTTGCGCGCAGCCTCGCCAATCGCGGCCGCAGGCGCCGGCTCAAAAACGGCGGAGGCGCGCCGGTCGATGATGTCGGCGTCGAGCCAGCGGCGCAGGAGCGCGCCGCCCATGGCGCCGGCGCCGACGAGAACCACGGAGATCTTGTTCATGAAGCGCTTATAGCCGCGCGCGGCGGGCCCGGTCGATCAGCGTTCGGGCTTGCGCGCGAGCAGGCGGTCGATCTCGCTCCGCGGCAGCACGATGTCGCCAGCGCGCGCATAGCCGAGCACAGCGCGAACGCGTTCGTCGATCATGTCGGGATCGAGGGACTTCGGGTTGAGGAGCTCCGCACGCTTTTGAAGCGCCTCATGTCGGGCGACGATCCCGGCGAGTTCCGCCTTGCGAAGCGCGACCTCCTCATGGAGGTCTCTCAGCGTGCGGTAGCTGGCGGCGCCGGCGACAGCGCCATAGGCCAGATAGACGATCCAGCAGGCGAACAGCGCCGGCAGCGCCACATCCCTCGCAAACGCCCCAATGCGTCTCATGTTTTCTCGTTCGCCCCGAAACGACTCACCCTTTCACGCCGCTTTCGATTAACGAAACGTAAACAGCGCGGGTCGCCGCGCCTTAATGTTCGGTTAACCATTCTCGGCCAGCATTTCCGCGAATCTGCAGGCGGGGGCCGCGATGAGCCGGATCGATTTGTCGACGACGCGCGAACTCTTTTTGCGGCTGGGCGCCACGCCCCGATCGCGCAGCGCGCGTGCGGACAAGCTCTTCCGGCGCCTTCGTGCCGAGGACTCCGAGGCGCTGGTCGATGCGTTGCTCAAGCCCGCGGGGAAGATTTCAGTCCCCCGGAAGCTGCCGGCTGCCAGCCCGAAAAAGTAACAACCGACTTTCTCGCAAACGCGGTGACGCCAGTCACAGGGCGAGCGGGGATTCGCGCCGAACTTCGGATGACGTCAACCCGAAGGACGAACCATGGTCATTTCCAAAGCCTTCGCGGCCAGCGCCGTATTCGGCCTCGCCTGCATGAGCGCCGCCAACGCCGCCTGGTACGCAAGATTCGACGGCGTCGATGGCTCCGCCAAAAGCGAGGGTCCGATCGAGATCCTGAGTTACGCCGTGGAAGCCAATCCGGCGGCGGCCGGCCAGGCGACCGGCAAGCGCCAGCACAAGCCCTTCCGCCTACGAATGTATTATGATGCGGCGAGTCCCTCAGCCGCGATCCTCGCCGTTTCCGGCGCCCAGAGCATCAAGTCGATCGTCATTCAGGACGCGCTCGATCCGGCTCGCGCGACGTGCACCGTGAAGATCAAGGAGGCGTCCCGCGGCAGCTTCAATCCGACGGCGGCGCAAGGCGGCGGCGCGGCCGGGGATTGGTCGCTGATCTTCCAGACGATCGAGCGGGCGGGATCCTGCCCAGACTAAAAAAGAAGCGCCCCGTTCGATGGGGCGCTTCCGGTCGCATCGCTTTTTCCTAGACCACGTTCTCCAAAATGCGAGCCGGAGAACGTGGTCTGGATTCTTGAGTTGCCGCGCGTTTCTTCCGAAAACAGGACGCCGCTTTTCAGAACGCGCTCTAGCGCTTCGAGAACTGGAAGCTGCGGCGGGCTTTCTTGCGGCCGTATTTCTTGCGTTCGACGACGCGGCTGTCGCGCGTGAGGAACCCGGCCTTCTTGAGAACAGGGCGCAGTTCCGGCTCAAAGAACGTCAGAGCGCGCGCAATCCCGTGACGGACGGCGCCAGCCTGCCCCGAGGGGCCCGAACCGGCGACGGTGCAATCGACATCGAACTGGCCGGTGCGGTCCGCCGTGACGAGCGGCTGCTTGATGATCATCTGCAGCACGGCGCGGCCGAAATACTCTTTCTGGTCCTTGCCGTTGACCGTGATCTTGCCTTTGCCGCGCTTGATCCAGACGCGGGCGACGGCTGTCTTTCGTTTGCCGGTGGCGTAGGAGCGACCGCGCTCATCGATCTTCGGCTTCACCGGCTCGATCGCGGCGGCGGCGACGAGGCCGGCCCCGGCGGCGGCGGATTTCAGGCCTTCAAACGTCGTGGCGCTCATTACGCTTCCCTCTTGTTCTTGCGGCTCATGGCGGCCACGTCGAGTTTCTCCGGCGACTGCGCCTCGTGCGGGTGCGCAGCGCCCACGTAGATGCGAAGATGCGTCATCTGACCGCGGGCGAGCGGGGAGTCCTTCGGCATCATGCGGCGCACGGCGTTTTCGACCACACGCTCAGGATGCTTGCCGCCGATGATCTTCTCCATCGTGCGTTCCTTGATCCCGCCCGGATATCCGGTGTGCCAATAGAAGATTTTGTCCTTCATCTTGGCGCCGGTGAAGACGACTTTCTCGGCGTTGACCACGATGACGTGGTCGCCGCAGTCGATATGGGGCGTGTATTGAGGCTTGTGCTTGCCCCGGAGGCGTTGCGAGACGAGCGCGGCGAGCCGGCCGACAATGAGGCCCTCGCCATCGACCACGACCCACTTCTTCGTGATCTCCGCGGGTTTGGCGGAATAGGTTTTCATAAGAGACCCTTTGAATTCGAAGGCGCGCGGATAGCCTTTGCGCTGCGGCGGGTCAAGGGTTTCGTGATGTGGTATTATCATACCGCACCTGTTCGGCCGTCTCGCCAGACGTCCCGAAACCGTCTCATTTCTGCAATCTGGCGTGAAAATGATGGCTGAACCTTCGATTGCCGATTGCCGCCGGCCCATCGCCAATTGAAAAATGACGCCATGAAGCTCCGCATACATCTTCTCGCCGCCCTCCTCGCTCTCTCCGCCTGCGCCAGACAGGAACCAGCCCCGGCGCCGGAACCCGCCCCGGCGCCCGAGGCGGCGACGGCCGGCGTCGTCGCGCTCGATGAGTTCGGGCCCTTTGAGGGACGTGTTAACGCCATCGCCTTCTGGGTGCACCCCTCGGTGCCGTTCAATTCCATGGCGATCGTTGCGACAGACGCCGGGCTCGTCGCGCTCAACATCGAGGACGGCAAGGAGGTCTCCCGCATCGAGGGCTTCAAGGCCAGCGCCGTCCAGCTCATTTATGAAGACGTCTACAGCCTGACGGATCCAGACGGGTTCAAGTCGCGCGGCGTCGTTGTCGTGCGCGACGAGACGGCGCGATCGATCCGGTTCTTCGAAATCCACAACGCGACGCGCGAGTTGAGCGAGATTGGCGAGGGTTTCGCCATCGACACCGTCGATGACTTTGAGGCCTTCTGCGCCGGCCCGCAATTCCTCGGGCCCAACCGCCTGGTCGCGTTCAGCCTCAAGGTGATGCGCACCTTCGATATCGACATCGGCAAGGACAGCGTCAGCGTGCAGCCGACCGCGCTTGAAGGCGAGTTCGAGCGCGCCCAGCCGGCGCCGGCGCGCGGCTGCACGATCGACAAGCGCGACGCCGAGATGTTTGTCCTCTACGACACAGGCGAGGTCGCGCAGTTCACCGAGCACACACGCCGGCGCATGGAGGTCTTCACCGCGACTCGTATCGCAAATCCCGTCGGCATCGATCTTTCGCTCAACGGCGTGGCGAGCGATGGCGACGAAAGCGACTGCTGCGGCCAGATCGGCGTTCTCGATGCGGACGCGGCGATAATCCGCCTCTACGACTATGACGACGGCAGGGCGCTCGGCAACGTTCGCATCAAGGCGAGTTTCGATATCGAGGCGGTCGAGAAGGCGACCGCATTCGGCATGGGACAGGGCAATTTCGGCGGGCCCTATCGCGACGGGGTGATCGCCCTCGCGACCGAAGGCGGCGCGCCGGTCATCAGGCTCGCCCCGCTCAACGGCGCGCTCGAAGCTGTCGCCGTCAAATTCGGCGAGACGCATAATCCGCGCATCATGAACCCGAACCCGCTCGAATATCAGTGCTCGGAGCTTGAGGGCGCCGGGGAGCAATTCGCCGAGTGCGCGCCCTACCGCGAAGGCGCGCCGCCGCCCGGGCTCGCTATGCCCGAATTCGCGCCTCCCGTCCCGGGGGACGCCGGCGCGATGAACGAGGCTGCACCGACCGACGAGTGAGCCGCGTAGAGCGCGCAGGCGAACACGATGAGCGCCAGCGCCTGATGAGCGAGCCCCAGCGCGATGGGCGTCGCCGCGAGCAGCGTTGCAATGCCAAGGATCGCCTGCGCAACGATGGCGGCAAGCAGGAGCAGCGCAGGCCGCGCGAGCTTCGTCTTGCGTGCGGCGGCATAAAACCAGAGCGCGCCGGCGAGCAGAAGATAGGCCCCGATGCGGTGATTGAACTGCGCCGCAGCCGGGCTTTCGAATAGGTCGCTGACTCCCGGCTCTCCAACAAAATAGCCGGCAGGCGCAATGGCGCCGTCCATCAGCGGCCAGGTATTGAACACGCGCCCCGCGTCCAGCCCGGCGACAAAGGCGCCGAGGATCATCTGGACAAAGACGGCGGCGGCGAGGGCGAACGAGGCGCCGGAAGGGTTTCGACTGGCGACGCCGGGGTCGGCCGCCGTCCTTCGCGACGCCGCCTGCGGCGGCTCCTCAGGACGAGGCCCTTTTTTCCAGGATACGACACGCCTCATCCTGAGGAGCGTCCCGAAGGAACGCATCGCGAAGGATGCGGCGCTGCGACCATCGCCTTGCGCGTCGCTCGCCCGCCGCAACGACAGCGCCAGCCAGAACATCAGCCCGAACAGAAGAACCGCGAGCGCCAGATGCGCCGCAAGGCGGTACTGGCTGACGTCGATCCGTTCCGAGAGTCCGCTGGAGACCATATACCAGCCGAGCGCGCCCTGCGCGCCGCCAAGGAGGAATACCCCGCCGAGTTTCAGCGTAAGCGCGCCGGTGACCCTCCGTGTCAGGACAAAAAACAGGAAGGGCAGCAGAAACGCCGCGCCGAGAAGGCGGCCGAGGAAGCGGTGCCCCCATTCCCACCAATAGATCTCCTTGAACTCGGCAAGGCTCATGCCCTTGTTGACGAGCTCATATTCCGGAATCGTCTTGTACTTTTCGAACTCCTCAAGCCATTGCGCGGCGCCGAGCGGCGGGATTGCGCCGTGGATCGGCCGCCACTCCACGATCGAGAGACCGGAGTCGGTCAGTCGCGTCGCGCCGCCGACGACGACCATGAGCGCGACCAGCGCGCACATGACAAAAAGCCATGTCGAAACCGGATTGAGATTGGGCGCGGCGGGCGGCGGCATATGACCCGCGCCTTAGAGCGCGAGCGGTCACGCTGTCGATAGCGAGCATGCCGCACACTAAAGCGCGTTCCGAAAAGTGGCGTCCGGTTTTCGGAGAAAACGCGCGACAACCAAAGAATCCAGGCCACGTTCTCCGACTCGCATTTCGGCGAACGTGGCCTGGCGCCGCCGGAAGTTTTCAGTCCCTGAGGGCCGCCGCCAGCGCTGGCGCGCGGGAGTTAAGGCCCGGCAGGGCCTCGACCGTCGCCAGCGAGAGCCCGCGGGCCGGCGCGGAGGCGAGCCACGGGCCGATCGCCTTCAGCGTATCCGGCCGGGGATGAGCGATGGCGACGGCGAACCCGGTCTCGGCCGCGATGCGCTCAACCAGCGCCAGCTGCGCTCTTGCTTTCGCCTCGCCTTTTTCGGCGTCGATGAACACGTCGCGGGTGAAGACCGTCGCGCCGGCGGCGGCGCCCGCCTTGGAGGCGACGCTTTGCCCGGTCGTCAGCGAGTCGAGGAAAAAGAGGCCGCGCTCCTTCAGTGCGGCGAGCACCGTCTCCATGGCGTCTTCATCCCGGGTCAGCCGCGAGCCCATGTGATTATTGACGCCCACATAGCCGTCGAGCGCGGCGAGATTTGCGTCCAGCATCGCTTCAAGTTCGGCGTCCGACATCCATGACTTGAGGCTCAAGGGTCCAGGATCGGCCGCGCCCGCCGGCTCCATCGGCAAGTGCAGCAACACCGCGTGGCCTTGGGCGCGCGCCTCCCGCGCCATGGCGCGAGACTCGTTCCCATACGGAAGAAAGGCCAGCGTCAACGGCCCCGGCAGGCGCATGATGTCGTCGAAGACGGCGCGATCGAGGCCCATGTCGTCGAACACGATGATGACTTTCGGCGAAGACAAAGTCGGGGCGGAGAAGCGTTCCGGCGCGCCGCCCGAAAGCGAGCGCATGAGCCTTTCGCTCCGCGGACCGACGGTGATCCCCGGGCCAAAAAGCGGTGCATCGCGAAGGTCGAGGCTCGTCGCGTAATCGGGCGCGGCGGCGGCGGGCTTGTCGCTGAGATAGCCGCCAGCCGTTCCGACCACGAGGCCGGCGAGCGACATGACGACCGTCGCGACGAGGCCGGCGCTGCCGCGGCGGTCGCCGACAATCTCGCCTCTGACCGGGCGCCTGCGCGGATGCCTCTGTTGGGACAAACAGTTCGTTCCTGCCCGGAACATTCCGGGCCTGCTGGCGACGGCTTTTCATGATTCTGGACGGAGCGATCCCTCGCGACCGCAAACCCGGATTTGGAGGGCCTTTTTGGGTTTTACCGGGTTTTCCCCAGTTTCGTTGACAGGAACGACGGAACAAGCATAGAACGTTATTGTTTTGTTCTAGGCTCGTTTCGGCCGCGCAAGAGCGCGCGCCGGTTCGGGCGGCTGAACCGGGATTAGAGGCCCAGGGACGGGCGAGAGGCGATCCATGTTGACTGAAAAACAGCGCGAACTGCTCGTCTTCATCAACCGTCGCATCAAGGAGACGGGTGTTTCCCCATCCTTTGACGAGATGAAGGAAGCGTTGGACCTGCGCTCCAAGTCCGGCATCCACCGCCTCATCATGGCGCTTGAGGAACGCGGCTTTCTGCGCCGGCTGCCCAATCGGGCGCGGGCGCTTGAAGTTCTGAGGCTCCCCGATGCGGCCTCGACGCGCGTGCAGGGTTTCTCGCCGTCCGTCGTGGAGGGACGCTTCTCCAAGAAGCGCTCCGCGCCAAGGCCGGCCGTTCCCTCGGAGGGCGGCGACGCGCTGGATCTGCCGGTGCTTGGGCGCATAGCCGCCGGCACGCCCATCGAGGCGATCCAGCATGAAGTCGACCGGCTCGCCGCGCCCAAGGCGATGCTGAAATCAGGCGAGCACTACATTCTCGAAGTGCAGGGCGAATCCATGATCGAGGCTGGCATTTATGACGGCGATTTCGCGGTCATCCAGAAGACGCCGGAAGCCGCCAACGGCGACATCGTCGTCGCGCTCGTCGATGGCGAGGAAGCAACCCTGAAGCGCATCCGGCGCAAGGGCGGGTCGATCGCCCTCGAAGCCGCGAACCCGGCTTTCGAAACGCGCATTTATGGACCCGACCGGGTCGCCATCCAGGGCAAGCTCGTCGGCCTGATGCGGAAGTACTGAAGCGGCTTTTCGCGCGGCGCTTTAGCGCGTCGCCCTGATGTCGATCGTCACTTTGACGTCGAGACCGACCCAGGCGCCGTCGGCGAATTCGCCCTCACCGACGCCGAAATCGGTGCGCATCAACGTCGCCTCGCCTTTGGCCGTTGCGGCGTCGCCCGCGATGACGAGCGTGAAGGGAAGCGGCAAAGGCTTTGTCACGCCTCGAATGGTGAGATCGCCCTCGGCGACAAAGGATCCGTCCGCCGCCCTGACGACCTTCGTCGCCACATAACGAGCGCTCGGAAACTCCCTCACCTTGAACCAGTCGGAGCCCGGGAGAGCCGTGTCGCGCTGCTGGTCGCCGGTGGCGGCGGAGGTCATGTCGATCGTCACCTCGATCATGGCCGTCGCCGGATTGTCCGGATCGAGCGCGATTTTGGCGTCGAATTTTTCAAACTCGCCTTCGAAGGCGGCGCCCGACTGGGTGGCGGTGAAGCCGAGCCGGCTCGCCGCGTAATCGACAGTCCACACCGGCGCCGAGCCAACCGACGCCGCGGCCACGGACTGAGACTGGAGCCCAGATTGAGTCTCAGCCGCCGAAGCGGTCGCCTCGGCTGGAGCTTCCGCCGCCGCTTGCTCTGGCGCGGCCGGCGCGGCGGCGTCAGCGTCGTTCTTTGAGCAAGCCTGCAGGAGGCTGGCGAGCGCACATACAGCGAAGAGGAGAACCGGTCCGCGCATTCTTAAAGGCTCCGTCTACGGAAAATTGGCGCCATGTGAGCCAGAACATTGTCGCGGTCGATCAAATGATGCTTCAGCGCAGCGCCGACATGAAGGATCAGGAGGCCGATAATCGATTTGGCGGCAAGCTCGTGCGATTCCTCGAAGAGTTCGTGAAGGTCCTTGCGGTTTTCCAGACCCTCGAAGAACGGCAGATGCGGCAGCTCGATGATGCCGAAAATGACCGTCGGCACATTGAAACTCGCAGTAGATACCACGGCCCAGCCTAACAGGGGTGTGCCGATCATCAGGACATAGAAGAGCGCGTGCGTTGCGCGCGCAGCGAATTTCTCCCAACCAGCCATGTCCGCCGGCAGCGGCGGCGGCTTGTGGCCGAGACGCCAGACGAGACGGAGCAGCGACAGCAGAAGGATGACGACGCCGAACGATTTGTGCAGCTGATAGAGCTCGACTTTCAATTCCGAACCGCGCGGCAGTTCGTGCATGTAAAGCCCGCCGGCGATCTGGCCGACGATCAAAACGGCGATCGTCCAGTGCAGGACGATCGCTACGCTGGAATAGCGCTCGCTCATCCGGCCGCCGTCACTGCGGCGCTGTTTTCGGGCCGAGGAATTCGGCTTCGATGGTGATCGTCACCTCATCGCCGACGAAAGGAATGGCGGCGTCGAGGCCCCAGCTCGAGCGCTTAACGACGCTTTTGCCGGAAAAGCCGATCTTGTGAATATTGCCGCGCTGCTCGAAGGCGGCCTTGTTGAAGGTCACATCGAGGCTCGCCGGAACGGTCACGCCCCTGATGGTGAGATCGCCGACGATGACGCCCTTGTTCGGACCTTTTGGCTGAACCGACGTGCTCTTGAAGGTGATGGTCGGATAGTTGGCGGCGTCGAAAAACTTGTCGCTCTTCAGGTGTCCGTCGAAGACATCGACGCCGCTATCGACCTTGGCGGCGTCGATGGTGACCGAGATCGCCGATTTTTCCGGGTGCTCGGGGTTCCAGTTCAACTCGCCCGTCCAGGCGCGCCAGCGC
>JBEBFW010000106.1:0-10677 GCA_040081755.1 Parvularculaceae bacterium | reverse complement strand
TGTATAAGAGACAGCCCCCACATTCTCCTCAACGTCAACATCTCGATGGAGACGGTCAAGGATGCGGTGTGGGCCGAAGGATATCTCGCGCATCTGCGCGCCAATTCCAGCCTCGCCAAACGCGTCGCCGTCGAGCTGACCGAGACTCAAGTCATCGACGCCATCGACGCCTCGATCGAATTCGTCTCCGAAGTGAAGGCGCTTGGCGCCTCGTTCGCCATCGACGATTTCGGTGCGGGCTACACCTCGTTCCGGAATTTGAAGGCGCTCGACATCGACACCTTGAAGATCGACGGCTCGTTCGTCACCGGCGTCGCCTCCAGCCGCGAGAACCAGCTGTTCGTGCGCACGCTCCTCGACCTCGCGCGCAACTTCAGCATGAAGACGGTCGCCGAGTGGGTCGATAACGAGGCGGACGCGATGCTCTTGAAAGGCCTCGGCGTCGATTATCTGCAGGGCTATCTGATCGGCAAGCCGGAGACCAATCCGAGTTGGCTCCCCTCCGGCGCGCCGAACGAGGCGCCGCAGATGATGTCGCGGGGGTGACGGCGAGACCGCCGCTTCAGCGTTTCAAGTTCAGCCCTCCACCTTCGGAAGCTGATCGCTCACTCATGTTTTTTCAGCCAAAACCTGTGCGATGGAATCAAGAGTCCCCGAATTTCTCGCAGGAGGTCGATAGATTTAACGCCCCCAAAAGTGACTGTCTGCGTGGGTCCTTCAGGAAAAAAAGCGAAAAGAACTGACATGGCCCTGACGCGACACTTCAAGGACACGATTCAGGCGCACGCACGCAGCGACGCTGGATTTCGCAGAGCTTTGCTGACCGAGGCGCGTGATTGATTCCTCAGCGGCGAAACCGACCAAGGGAAGGCGCTGCTGCGCGGCTACGTGAACGGCACGCTCGGATTTGAGGAGCTTGCCCGTGCGACGGGCATAACGGCGAAGAGCGCATGCTGTGGTCTGGGGGAAATCCGCGCGCGGACAATCTTTTCGCCGTCGTTCAAAGCCTTCAGGCTTCCGAAGGCGTGCGTCTCAAGGTGCGGGCGGCGGCGGCGCGATGACGCCGGCCGTTTGATAGGGACGCTTAGGCGCTGTCATTTCGGATCGCGATCAGCGGTCGAAATCGAAACCGGCTGCGCTCGACCACCGTGAAGCACTTGGCGAGGCGCGATTTGTGCTCTGTAACAAGGCGGAGGATTCGATCTTGCTTGACGTTGGGCTCAACGCCGGTGAGCCTCAGCAGGCAAATGCCAGATGACTCGCGTCGGGATCGATACGCAAGTTCTCCGAAGTCCTTGTCTTCTGTCACGAGCACGCGCCGCTCGGCCGCCGCGCGATCGATCACATCGGAATCCGATGCGCCTGCTGAGTCTTCAAGCACCCAAGCGACGTCGAACTCCGCAGAACGGAGCGCAGCAACAACCTCGGAGGGACAGCATTCGTCGGCAAGGAACCGGATGCTCACCCGAAGACCACGTCCTCATTGGCGATCTGATCTGCTGCGAATGCCTGCGCCGCGAGAACATCTTCGCGAGTGAGGTGCGGATAGCTCTTAAGCAATCCGTCAATGGAGGTCCCCGCCCCGAGTTCCCTGAGGATCAGTTCGACCGTGATCCGTGTCCCCTTGATCACCGGTTTGCCGGTCATCACCGCTGGGTTTGAAGTAATGCGCGGATGTCTTATCATGAAAGATCCCGTTCGTCCGGGCCACCAAGGCCCGTGTCATCCTAGCGAGGAACGCGCTCCGTGCTAAGCCGCATCTCAGCGCCCAGTCGAGCCCTTTTCGCGCCCGCCCGCGCTCCCTAGCCGCTTGACGCCTCTGGCAGGTCCGGTGAATCTCACCGCCAACTGGCCGGAGGCGGGGGGCCGTCGCGGCGCACCGGAGGATTCCCATGAAACTGTTCAGCACATCGCTTGCAGCGAGTTTGTTGCTCACATCGAGCCTCTCATTCGCCGCCGACAAGATTTCTTTGCCTTACGAGGCGTTCGAGTTGTCGAACGGCCTGCGCGTTGTCGTGCATGAAGACCGCAAGGCCCCGCTCGTCGCGGTGTCCATCTGGTATCACGTCGGCTCCAAGGACGAGCCCGAAGGCAAGACCGGCTTTGCCCATCTCTTCGAGCATCTGATGTTCAACGGCTCGGAGCATTATGACGGCGAGTGGTTCTTGCCGCTCGATGAAGTCGGCGCGACCGACGTCAACGGCACCACCTGGTTCGACCGCACCAATTATTTCCAGACCGTTCCGACGACCGCGCTTGAGCGGGTTCTGTGGATGGAATCCGACCGCATGGGTCACCTTCTCGGGGCCGTGACGCAAGCCAAGCTCGATGAGCAGCGCGGCGTCGTGCAGAACGAGAAGCGCCAGGGCGACAACCAGCCCTATGGCCGCATGGAGTATCCGACGCTCGCCGGACTCCTCCCCGCGGGCCACCCCTACAGCCACTCGACCATCGGCTCGATGGAGGACCTCGACGCGGCCTCGCTCGACACCGTGAAAGAGTGGTTCAAAGAGTATTACGGCGCCGCCAACGCCGTCCTCGTGCTCGCCGGCGACATCAACGCCAAAGATGCTCGCACGCTCACCGAGAAGTATTTCGGCGACATCGCTTCCGGCCCGCCGCTGACGCGCGCGCAGAACAACGCGCCGAAACTCGAAACCAGCAAGCACGAGATCCAGTACGACCGCGTGCCGCAGGTGAAGATCGATCGCAACTGGGTCGCCGAAGGGCGCATCTCGCGTCAGAACATCCTGCTGACGCTCGCCGCCGACGTGCTCGGCGGCGGCAAGACCTCGCGCCTCTACAAGAAGCTCGTCGATGAGATGCAGATCGCGACCTCGGCGACCGCGGGCCTCCAGGATCAGGAGCTTCTCTCCTTCTTCTCGACGACCGTCGATGTGAAGCCGGATCAGGATATGGCGGCGGCCGAGAAGGCGATGGAGGGCGTGATCGCCGAGTTTCTCGCCAAAGGGCCGACGCCGGCGGAACTCGCGCGCTCCAAAACCTCGATCGAAGCCGGCATCATCCGCGGCCTTGAAAAGGTCGGCGGCTTCGGCGGCAAGGCCGTGACGCTCGCCGAGGGCGCTCTTTATGCGGACGATCCGGGCTTCATCCTGAAGCAGATGGAATGGCTGAAGTCGGCGACGCCGCAGGAAGTTGTCGCCGCCGCCCGCGACGTCATGAACGCGGGCCATTATCAGCTGACGGCGCTTCCCTTCCCCGAATACAAGACTGTCGCCTCGAGCGTGAACCGCGCGACGGGCATTCCCGCCGTCGCCACGACCCCCGATCTCGCCTTCCCGGCGATCGAGGAGGCGACGCTTTCAAATGGCATGAAAGTGGTGCTGGCGACGCGCCGCGCCGTGCCGGTCGTCAACATCGCCTTGCAGTTCGATGCGGGCTACGCGGCCGACTCGGTCGGCGGCGCCAGGCTCGGCGTCGCCTCCTTCGCCGGCAACATGCTCGATGAAGGAACGAAACGCCGCACAGCCCAGCAGATCGCGGAAGAGACCGAAATGCTCGGCGCCAATCTCGGCGTCGGTTCATCGCTCGACTCGACGACGGCGCAATTGTCGGCGCTGAAGGCGAACCTTGCGCCCTCCCTCGACCTCCTCGCTGACGTCGTCCGCAATCCGTTGTTCGCGCAATCCGAGATCGACAAGTTGCGCGGCCGCTGGCTTGCGCGGATCGAGCAGGAAAAAGCGAACCCGGTGCAATTGGCGCTGCGCCTTTTGCCGCCGGAACTCTATGGGAAGGGCCATGTCTACGGCGTTCCCTTCACCGGGTCGGGCACGCCCGACTCGATCAAGGCGCTGACCCGCGACGACCTCGTCCGCTTCCAGGAAGCCTGGCTGCGGCCTGACAACGCGACGCTCTTTGTCGTCGGCGACGCGACGCTCGCCGAGATGAAGCCGCTTCTCGAAAAGAGTTTCGGGAGCTGGCGCGCGCCCTCGAAGGCCAAGCCCGTCAAGAACATCGCAACCGTCTCGCGCCCGGCGCAAGGCAAGGTCATCATCGTCGACAAGCCCGGCTCACCGCAGTCGCTGATCCTCGCCGGCGTCGTCGCGCCGCCGACCGGCGCGCCCAACGCCGTCGCCATCAACGCCATGAACGACGTGATCGGCGGCCAGTTCAACGCGCGCATCAACATGAACCTGCGCGAGGAGAAGAGCTGGGCTTACGGCGCCTACACCTTCCTGCAGGACGCGCGCGGCCAGCGGCCTTATCTCGTCTATGCGCCGGTGCAGACCGACAAGACCAGGGAATCCGTCGCCGAACTTGTGAAGGAGCTGAAAGCCTTCATCACGACGGCGCCGGCCAAGCCGGACGAGATCCAGCGTGTCGTCTACTCGAATACGCGCTCGCTCCCCGGCGCCTTCGAGACCGGCGGCGCGGTTCTCGGTTCGCTTCTCGAGAGCTCCAGCTTCGGGCGGGCGTGGAACTATCCAACCACGCTCAAAGCTCAGTACGAGAGCCTCAGCGCCGCGGAGATCGGCGCCGCTGCGGCGGAAGCCGTGCATCCCGAGAGCCTCATCTGGGTCATCGTCGGCGATCGCGCCAGGATCGAGGCGGGCCTGCGCTCGCTCAATCTCGGGCCGGTTGAAGTGAAATCGGCGAACGATCTGTAAAGGGAGCATCGGCCCGGTCCTTTTGGGCCGCGCCGGTCTGTTGGGGGAGATCCTGACGCCGGAGCGCGCGAATGAGGGGTCGCCCATAGACGTGCCGCACCAGGCCGAGATCGGCCTCGACGCGGTCGATCGAATGAAGCGGTTCGCCCCGCCGCGCGAGACGATCCATGCCAAGGAGGCACGTGAAGGCGCCTGATGCGGCGAGCGCGCGCTCGTCCGCCGGCGCCAGCCGATCGCCGAAAGGATAGGCGAAGGCGATCTTGTCGATGCCCAGGTCTTCCTTGAGCGCGCGCGCCGGCGCGACGATCTGACGGTCGACCTCCTCGGCGCTGAGCGCGCGGCTCCATCGATGCGACTTGCCGTGAAAGCCGACTTCATGGCCACGCGCCCGCCAGGCCGAAAGGGCGGCGAGATCGAGGTAAGGGCGATGCTCCGACAGGAAGGCGCGCATGGGCGGCATGCCGCAATGGGTCCACACTTCGTCCGTCACCGGATCGATGTGACCCTGCGGCCATGATTTTGTCGCCCCAATGTAGTCGCCGAACGCGGCGATGTCCGGCCCGAGCCGGCGCCGGGCCTGCGCCGCGTTGAAAGCGCGAAGAAACACGGCCTCGCCCCTCAGCGCATTGACGACCCCGAAAGCATGCTGCCAAAGCACGCGCTCATGGCGATAGGCGTCGCTATTCACGAAAACGGTTGCGCGAACGCCGTGCTTTTCAAGAACGTCGGCTGCCCCGCCCGCGATGAGGTCGAACCCATCGTCAAAAGTCACGGCGACTCTCGGACGAGCGGCGCTGTCCGCTCCGGCAGCCAGCATTTCGGCGAGCGAAGCAAAGTCGAACATGCGCGCCAGAAGGCGGAGGTCTTGCGCAAGGGCATCGAGCGAGACGCCGCCGAAGAGAGCGAGGCGCGGATCCCCTTCTCTCCACACGGCATGATAGGAAACGATGGGGCAGCGTTGCTGAAAAAAGCGCCGCATCGAAACCGAGAAAGGCCATAGGCCCGCAACCGCGCCCGCCAAATCAAACAGACTGTCTCGAATCGTTGATTTGAGGGTCATAAACCAGTCGGCTGAGGAAAGCCCGTGCGGCGTCTGTGGCCGCCATCCTGCTGGGCTTGTCCCAATAAACGCTTACCATTTCGGGCCGCGCGAATTTCCTCGCGGCGTCCTGCCTGACGCGCCGCTCGATCATCAGATTCTGGTGCACCGACCAATCGGCGCCCAAGGTGTAATGAAATGGGGCGCCCTGGGGCGCCGATGCGAAGGGGCGTGCGGCTTCAAGGTGTTCCAGAAAGCTGCAATAGAGGGCGACGCCGCCCGCGATCGTCTTCATGAACTGGCGGCCGGGCGTGTCTTCGGGCTCGACGGACGGGAGGTAATGCGCGAGCATGTCGCCGGCGTCGACGCCGGCGTTCATCACCATCAAGGTCCCGCCGGTCAGGTGCGGCTGGCCGTTGGCGTAGGTCCAGAAGACCGAGTCAGAGCCGTTATAGATGGGGCTTATTCCGGTGTGATAATTGAGGACGAGCGGCGCCGCCTGAAGCAGAGGTGCCTTGAAGATCGGCCCGCCGGAATTCACGACAACATCGGCCTTCATATCAGTCAGTAGGCGGACGGAGTCCGGCGAGTTGATGTCCTCGATGATGCGCGCCATTGGGGCGATCGTCGCCTGATAGTCGGCCTCGGCGTCCGGAAAGAACCTTGCTTCGGCGCCGGCGACGTCTTTTTGCAGATCCCAGCCGAAGGATTTCACCTTGTTCGAGGCGAGCTTTTGCAGCAAGTGAAAGGCGATGCCGCGCTTTTCAATGGCGCGCCGGTGCGCGCCGAGATCGAGAAGCCCGCCGCCCTGCTTGCGCGGCGCCGGGTGCAGCACGCCGACCACATTGAATCTCTTCGTGATGACGGCGCACAAATGCTTGTGGAAGCGTTCGCCCGGCGTCGTGATGATCGCGACTCTCAAGGGCATGACCGGCTCCAGGTGGCGCCCTCACGAAGCATTGGCGGGGCGCCCTTTCTCCGGGCCTGTCCAGATATCGACGGCCCGCGCCTCGCAAACTTTCGTCGGCGCCCGGAGCGCCAGGGGGCGCAGATAGCTGACGGCCCGCCCCGCATACCAGAGAAGGTTCGCCGCCAGAAAGCCCGCATGCCCGTATTCGTCGCGATAGAAGCGCGTGCGCGATGCGTAATAGTAGGCGGGCAGACGCTTCTTGAGGTCGAAATTCTCCTCGACCTGTGAGGACCTTCCGCAAAGGTGGACGACTTCGGCCTCGGCGCATTGGGCGATGCGCCAGCCCGCGCGCGCCGCGCGCCGGCAATAGGCGACGTCCTCAAAATACATGAAGTAGCGTTCGTCGAGACCGCCGATCTCGCGCACCATGGCGCCGCGCAGCATGACGCAGGGAAAGCCGATCCAGCCCGGCTCGACGCTCTCGTCATTGTTCTTGATCGGGACGACGTGGCGGCGGAGCAGCCGGTAGAAGAAGTCCGTTCCCGAGCCCTCGAGAAATTCGGTGAGCGGGGTCGGCGTGCGAAACCGGCTGATCTGCGGCGCTCCATCCGCCCCGACGAGACGCGGACCCAGAACGCCGATCCGCGGGTCCTTCTCCATCGCCCGAAGCAGCGCCGGCAAGGCGCCTTTGCGGACCGAGGCGTCGCTGTTGAGGAGCACATGGTATTCGGCCTCGCGCGATTTCAGACCGAGGTTGTTGCCGCCGGAATAGCCTGTGTTTTCGCGCGAAAGAACAATCTCGACCGGCGCCTTTGGATCGAGGCTCCGCCGCCAGGCGAGGAGCCGCGCATGCGAGTCGTCCGGTGAGGCGTTATCGACAAGGATGAGGTCAGAATTCGGCGGCAAGTCGTTGAGCACGCTCTCGCCAGCCGCGATCGCAAGGTCCGGCGTTCCGTAATTGAGGACGATGACGGAGAGCTTCAGCATGTCTTGAGGGTCAAGGGACGAACGGGGCGAGGCCCGGTCATAGCGCCTTTCGCCGCCGTTGAAAGACGCTGCGGCGACGCTGCAGCGACGCCTCCGGCCGAAGCGGCGGATTGCCCGTCCCTCGCGATTGGGCTAGGAGCCCGCCCGGACAATTCGCTGAGGAGAAACCGATGGCCCGCACGAAAATCGCATTGATCGGCTCCGGCATGATCGGCGGCACGCTCGCGCATATCGCCGCGCAGAAAGAGCTTGGCGACATCGTGCTGTTCGATATCGCCGAGGGGATTCCGCAGGGAAAGGCCCTCGACATCGCCGAATCGGCGCCCATAGACGGCTACGGCTCGAAGCTCAAGGGCACGCAGGATTACAAGGACATCGAAGGCGCCGATGTCTGCATCGTCACCGCCGGCATTCCGAGAAAGCCCGGCATGAGCCGCGACGATCTTCTCGGCACCAATCTCAAGGTGATGAAGTCGGTCGGCGAGGGCATCGCGCGCCACGCGCCGGGGGCGCTCGTCATCTGCATCACCAATCCGCTCGACGCCATGGTGTGGGCGCTGCAGAAATTTTCGCGCGTTCCCGCCAATATGTGCATCGGCATGGCGGGCGTGCTCGACTCGGCGCGCTTCCGCTTTTTCCTCGCCGAGGAGTTCAACGTCTCGGTCGAGAGCGTCACCGCCTTCGTGCTTGGCGGCCATGGCGACCAGATGGCGCCGATCGTGCGCTATTCAACGGTCGCAGGGATTCCGCTCCCCGATCTCGTGCAGATGGGATGGACGACGAAAGAGCGCATCGCTGAGATCGTCGATCGAACGCGCAAGGGCGGGGGTGAAATCGTCGCTCTCCTCAAGTCCGGATCGGCCTATTATGCGCCCGCCGCATCCGCCATCCAGATGGCCGAAAGCTATCTGAAAGACCAGCGCATGGTTCTTCCGTGTGCGGCGCAACTCAACGGCCAGTACGGACTGAAAGACCTCTATGTCGGCGTTCCGGTCGTTCTGGGAGCCAAAGGCGCCGAGCGCATCATCGAACTGAAGCTCAGCGCCGAGGAGCGGACGATGTTCGACAATTCCATCGCTTCGGTGCGCGAATTGATGGACGCCTGCCGCAAGCTCGATCCGAGCCTCGGCTGAGGCCGTTTTCGACGTTCCGCCATGCTAATTTCCGTGCTGAAACAATGCATTAGATATCATCATTGCATTTATGCTATCGAATGGCATAAATGCGAGGATGATCTCGCGTCGCATGGCTCCCGTAGTGGTCGAGCGCCTGAGGCACTCGCCGGCGGTGGCTCTTCTTGGACCAAGGCAGGTCGGCAAAACGACCCTGGCGCGGCAAGTATTTGCACGGACCCACCAGGCTGGAGAAATAAACTCCGACGCGATAAACACCAGTTCGAACGAAACGCTGTACCTCGATCTTGATCTCGATGCGGATCGCCGCAAGCTCGCGGACCCCGAGTCCTACCTTTCCGCGCGAGAGAACATGCTCGTCATCATCGACGAGGTGCATCGCGCGCCTGAAATATTCCGCACCCTGCGAAGCCTGATCGATGACGGCATCCGTCGCGGCCGAAGCGCCGGGCGCTTCTTGCTGCTGGGTTCTGCTTCGATCGAACTGCTCAATCAGTCGAGCGAAACCCTCGCCGGCCGTATCGCCTTTTTGGAATTGACGCCGCTCGACGTTCTCGAAATCCCTGATGACGGCGCCGAACGGCTGTGGATCAGGGGCGGCTTTGCCAAGAGTCACCTCGCCGAAAGCGACCAGCAAAGCGCAACATGGCGTGACGACTTCATCCGGACCTACCTGCATCGCGACATCCCGAGCTTTGGATCGTCCGTTCCCGCTGAAACGCTCCGGCGCTTCTGGACAATGCTCGCTCACGTCCAGGGCGGCCTTCACAACGCGGCGGCGCTCGCCAAGAGTCTAAGCGTTGAGGGAAAGTCGATTGCGCGCTATCTCGATCTGCTTGTCGATCTCCTGCTGGTCAGGCGATTGCCGCCCTATTCCGCCAACACGCGCAAGCGCCTCGTCAAATCGCCGAAGATCTACATCCGCGACAGCGGCGTCATTCATTCGCTGCTCGGTCTGCGCGACACTGAGGCAGTGCTGGGCCATCCCGTCTCGGGCGCAAGCTGGGAAGGCTTCGTCATTGAGAACATCCTTCGCTGCGCGCCCAAATTCGCCGAAGGCGCATTCTATCGCTCGTCGGCTGGCGCCGAAATCGACCTTGTCCTGACGCTTTCGGGAAACGAGGTCTGGGCGATCGAGATCAAACGCGGCGGCGCGCCGAAGCTGGAACGCGGATTTTACAACGCATGCGAGGACATCGCGCCGCAACGCAAGTTCGTTGTCCATGGCGGCGAGGAGCGCTATCCCATGGCGAACGGCGTCGAGGCGATCGGCCTCGCCGAGATCTGCCGCGAAGTCGCGGCTCTTGCTTGAAGCGTCGCATTTCGCTGCGAAGAGCTCCAGAGACCGCCCGCCGCTAGTCTCGTGCGATGCGCACGACGCTGACTCGCCGGCCGAGATCGACCGGTCCCGACCAGAAGCCCTGCGCGAAGCGACGGCTGGCGCCGGGACGGCCCGAATAAAAGCCCTGCGTGCGCACGAACCGTTCGGGGCCGCGCCGGCAGGCGACAACGATGACCGTTTGCCCTGACCTCGCCCGCGGCGGCGCAGCGCCCGCGAGATCATCCGGCGCCGGCTTCGCGCCGCGCCAGACGGCGACGCCCGATTCCGATTTGCGCACGACGCCCGACGCGCCCGCCGATCCCCGCAAAAGCGTCGCGGCGTCGGCGTCGGAGACGGCTTGCGCGGGGATGAGAAGCGCCAGAAGCGCTGCGGCGATTATCGTATTCTTCATTGCGGCTACTCCCACAAAAGACCCGCCGATCATGAGCGAATGCGCTTCGGCGCGCAATGCGCGGATGAGGAATGTGCAAATGCGAGGGCCTATTTCGCCCCATTGAGGCGAAGTCCGGAGAGGCTTTGATCCGCACGCGCGAAACGGGGGTTTGCGACCGCGCCGCAATCGCGTCATAGGTCCGGCTTCGATGAAGATTCTCTACTCCCACCGCACCAAATCCGCCGACGGCCAGTATGTGCATATT
>JBEBFW010000316.1:0-2847 GCA_040081755.1 Parvularculaceae bacterium | reverse complement strand
AGGCAGCGCGCGAATTCGGCCGCAGCAGCGTCGAGCAGCGCCTCATCGATCGGCGCCGCGCGTCTTAGCAGGTGTTTCGTGGCGGCCACGGCCTCGGGCTCGCAGCGGCCGATCTCGTTCAGCGTTTTCAGCAAAGCGGCGTCAATGGCGTCGGGCTCAACCGTCTCGCTGACGAGGCCTTGCTCTTTCGCCGCCTGCGCATCGAAACGCAAGCCGGTGAGGGCAAGCCGGCGCACCGCAAAGGACCCGATCTTTCTCACCAGGAAGGGAGCGATCTGCGCCGGCACGAGACCGAGCGTCACTTCAGACAAGGAGAACTTCGCGTCCGACGCCGCGATCGCCACATCTGAAACCGCAACGAATCCGAGCCCGCCCGCAAACGCCGCGCCTTCGACGATCGAGACCACGACCTGCGGCAGCGCATCGAGCGCCAGCAGCAGGTCGCCGAACCGGCGATTAACGGCGATGAGCGGATCGGTCGTGTTGGGTTCAGCGTCCGGCGTCATGAGCTGGCGCCCGAAATCCTTCACGTCGCCGCCGGCGCAAAATGTTCCGCCCGCGCCGCGCAGCACCAGCGCCCGAACGTCGTCGTCGGACTTCAGGCGCCCGCATAGCGAAAAGAGGCCGTCGATCATCGCCCCATTGAGCGCATTACGCTCCGCCGGCCGGTTGAAGGTCGCCAGCACGGCAGACTTCTTCCGTTCGAGTTTCAGTTCCGGAATCTGCGGCAGGTCAGACATGGCGCCTCGGATGGAGTGAGCCTTCGATATCCCTCAATCTCGCGCGGCCGCAAAGCGGCCTCGGCGCCCCGGCCATGGTGGTTTTGACCCGGCCGTCCCGGCGCGCTATGAGACGCGTCCTTTCGGGCGGCGTCCGCCCGAAAATCGGACGGTCACGTGGCGGAGTGGTGACGCAGCGGCCTGCAAAGCCGTCAACGCCGGTTCGATTCCGGCCGTGACCTCCAATCCTCAACCCTGGAGAAATCATGCGGCGAGAAGGCCCGCGCCCGACGGATTCTCCCCCGAAGGGCGTGGAATCGGCCGGACGGGCGCTACACTGGGCGCGCGCACCGGCTGAGTTTCCGCCGCCGCGCCGCCCTTCGCCGCAGCGGCGCGTCCGCTGGTCGCTTGAGGGTTGAGGTGGCGGGCTCGGGCCGCCTAAGAGGGGCTGAAAATAGGGGCGTCCGTCGGAATGAGTATCAGGAACTATCGCAGCGGCGCAGCCGTTTCGCTGTTGGCGCTCACTGCTTGCGCCAGCGTCGATAAGGACACTCTCAACGCCCGCATCCCTGACCCGCCCGCGCAATGGTCGGCCGCCGAGGATATCAGCGACCCGCCGGCTGGCGACTGGGTCGCGTCGCTGGGCGATCCGCAGCTCTATTCGCTGATCGCCGAAGCGATGACGCACAACAACACTTTGCTGGCCGCCGCCGCAAACCTCAAGGCGGCCCGCGCGGTCGCCAGAATCGAGCGCGCCGACCTGCTGCCGACACTCAACGCCTCGGGGAGTTCGAGCCGCAACGCCATCGTCACCGATCCCTCCTTGCAGGCGCAGACGGGCGGCGGCGGCTCTTCGACGACAGGCGGCCTCCGGGCGCAAGAGCTCGAGGATCGCTTCGGCATCGACACCAATGGCGACGGAAAGCTCGACGGTCTCGACCTCGACGGCAACGGTTCGCTCGACGCAGCCATTCCGAACCGGCGCGTCTACATCAACAATTTCGCGCTCGGCGCGCAGCTCAACTGGGAGATCGACCTCTGGGGCCGTCTCACAGATGAGACAAAAGCGGCCTATCGCGACGCGCGCGCCTCGCTGGCCGATTACGACTCGGCGCGCCTGTCGCTGGCGGGCCGCGTGGCGCAAGCCTGGTTCGGCCTCATCGAAGCGCGCCAGCAGCGCGAGCTTGGCGAGCGCGACACCAATGCGCGCGAGAGCAATCTGCGCGTCACCGAGCGCCGCTATGAGCGCGGCGTCGCCTCCTCGCTCGATGTGCGTCTCTCCCGCTCCGCGCTGGGATCGAGCAAGGCGAACCTCGCCTTTCGTCAGCAGGCGGAGAAAGAGGCCGCGCGCCGCCTCGAGGTGCTGCTTGGGCGCTATCCGGGCGCCGAGCTTGAAGCAGCGTCGAGCCTTCCAGCCCTCACCCAGCTTGCCGGCGCCGGCGCCCCGGGCGACATTCTCTCGCGCCGTCCGGACCTTCGCGCCGCCGAAGCGCGCATGGAATCCGCCGGACTGCGCGCCCGGGCGACGCGCAAGCAATTGCTGCCTCGCCTCACCATCTCCTCGCAGATTTCGACGAGCGGGCCGGACCTTGCCGATGTGCTCGACCCCGAACGCCTCGCCGGCAACATTGCGTCGGGATTGTTCCAGCCGCTCTTCCAGGGCGGCCGGCTGATGGCCAACTCCAAACGCGCCCGCGCGCAAGCGGAGGCGAGCCTTCTCAGCTACGCGCAGACCGCCCTCAACGCCTATGAGGAAGCCGAGAACGCGATTTCCGCCGAAACCTATCTCGCCCTGCGCGAAGAGGCGCTGAACCTCGCCTATGAGGAAGCCGCCGCCGCCGAAGAGTTGACCGAACGCCGTTACGCCAGCGGCGCCGCGACGATCTTCGACCTTTTGAACGCCCAGACGCGGCGCATCTCGGCCGAGGGCGCCTTTATCAGCGCGCGCCAGCAGCGCGTCTCGAACCGGGTGCTGTTGTATTTGGCCAGCGGCGGAGATTTTCTCGTAGCGCCGGCGGCGGCGGACGGGGCGGAGGCGCCGCCGTCGGGTTAGGATTGGGGTCGCCTGGGGGCTGGAGGGGGTTTCGTGATCCGGACGTTCATTACGGTCATCGGCACGCTCGGCATT
>JBEBFW010000315.1:0-2853 GCA_040081755.1 Parvularculaceae bacterium | reverse complement strand
GTCGCCCCAGACGTCGCCGAGCGCTGGAAAGAACGGCCAGGGGCGCGCGTCATAGGCGTAGACGTGAATGCGCTCGGCCTCGATCATCGCTCCGCCGTAGACGGAGGAAACCGGATTGTTCGCGGCCTCGCGCCACCAGGCGAGCTGGCTTTCGGCGTAACGGCGGAGCGCCAGATCGTCGCGCGCGCCGCTGGAGAAAGCGGGGAGGCGGCTCTCGGCGCTCTTCGGATCGATGAAGAGATTGGGCTCGTTCGCGCCCTTGTCGACGGCGGGGCAGCCCGTTTCTGCAAAGAGGATGGGCTTCGATTGCGGGGCCCACGCCGTCGGCCCCGCCGCGCGCACGCCGCCCGGCCGGTCGTGATGCGCGTGTTCCCACCAGTTGCGGAAATCCTTGGGGCGATAGACCCAGGGCTCGCCATGGGCGCCGTCCGTAATCGGCGTGCGCACCTGGGCAAGGCGGTCGGCGTCGCTCGCATAATAGAAATCGTAGCGCTCGCCGCTCTCGATATTGCCTTTGAGATAGTCGCGGTCATGGGGGCCCTTCGCGCCGGCGAGGGCGTCAAGATGCGCAAATCCCTCGCGCCAATCGGCGAGCGGGAGATAATTATCGACTGCGATGAAGTCGATATGGGCGTCGGCCCACAACGGGTCGAGGTGAAAGAAGACGTCGCCGGAACCGTCCTGAGGCTGATGACCGAAATACTCGCTCCAGTCGGCGGCGTAGGAGAGCTTCGCGACGGGGAGGATCGCGCGCACATCGGCGGCGAGGGCGTTGAGCGCCGCGACAGCCGGAAAATGCGTCGGCGAGGAGCGCGCCGTGGTGAGCCCGCGCAGTTCCGATGAAAGGAGGAAGCGGTCGACGCCGCCCGCCATCGCGGCGAGGCGCGCATAGTGGAGGATCAGGCGGCGGAAGGACCACTCTGCGGGTCCCGCATAGGCGACATGGTCGCCGGCGGCGGTGAAATGCGTGGGGGAAGCTGCGCCGAAGAAATGCGCGACCGCGTCGGCGGCGGGCGCCGTCTTGTCGCCTGAGCCGACGCCGATGCGCCCGCGCCAGGGATAGCGCGGCTGCTCCGCGCCGCCGCCAATATCCGGCAATCCGTTCCCGGACGGAATATCCATGAGAATGAACGGATGGAGCATCACTTCAAGACCGCGCGCCCTCAACGCGGCGATCGCCTCAAGAACGCACTGGTCGGACGGGGTGCCGCCATAGGCGGGCCTACCCTCGTGCAGCGACACGACATGGGCGCCGGCGCGCGTCACGCCCCCGGAGCGCCACTCGTATGGCGAAGTCTCCTTCTCCGCCGTCTCGACGCCGGGTTTCAGAAGGCAATGGCCGGCGCGCAGATCGTCGCCGAACCAGGAGACGACGAGGCTGACGCTTTTCAGATTGGGCGCGGAGGCGAGGAGCGCATCAAGCGAGGCGGAAAAATCCGTCCCGCCCGAGCTGTTGTGCGCGTTCTCAGGCGTGGTGACGCCTTCCGCGAGTTCGCGAAAGACTTTCGTCGTTCCGTAGACGAACTCGCCCGAGCCGGGGATCATGACGACGGCGGTCATTGCGTTTTCCAGCGCGTCGGCGTCGCGCTCGCGCAGCGATCTTTCGATCTCGAAGGAGAATTGCGGGATGCGGTTGCCGAACTCTTTCAGCGGCAGATCCTCAAAGACGATATAGGCGAGGCCCCGGAAAGCGGGCGCCCGGCCGGCCCCTTCGGTCGCCTCGACAGCCGCGTCCGGCAGCTGGTCCGGCGTTCCGCGATAGAGCCGGAAGTCGGTCTGCGAGAGATCGAACGGCTTGCCGTCGGCCCACACGCGCCCGATGCGGTCGATGACCCCCTCGCACAGGCCGATCGCCAGCGATATCGAATAGAGATATTCCGTTGTCGTCGTTTTCGTCCCGAGGCGCCCGCCCTTGCCGGCGGATTCGGTCGCGGTCGAGACGGTCTCCTTGAAGTTCGCCGCCCAGACGATCTCGCCGGCGACGCGCGCCCGGCCGAAAACGCGCAGGATGGGCGCGCCTTCGGTCGAGGCCTGGATCTGAAAGCTGTCGAGGCGCGGTCCGACGATCTTTCGCTTCTTCGGTCCGAAAATGAGCCGGTCGGCGATTCCGGCGGCGTAGGACGCGGCGGTCGAGGCGAGCGTGCGTCCGATGGAGGTTGCGGCGGTGAGGGCGAGTTGGGCCATGGGGGTTCCTTGGGCAATGGGCAATGGGCAATGGGCAATGGGAGGAAGAGCGCCGCTCGCAGCGCTCTGGTCAGGTTGTGCTCAGGCGATCATGCGCTATCGCTCCATTGCCCATTGCCCATTGCCCATGGCCCATCTGTCCCGGAAACCGGAACGCGCCCGCTGTGCGCTCGATCCACCAGCGCGAGAGCCAGCTCTCGACGACCGAGCGCCCGGCATAGGCGTGGATGAAGCGGCGCTCTTCGGTGAGGATGCCGCAATGCTTGGCCGGGCCGGCGGCGACGATGCGGAAGACGAGCACATCGCCGGCGCCCGCGCGCGAGGTCGGAATGAGATTGCGCCGCGCCGCGTCGAGGAGCGGCTCGGCGCCCTGCGCAAAAAACCGCTCGTTCCAGTCCGGCGTATAGGGCGGCGGCGATTCGGGCTCCGCGCCGTAAAGCTCGCGCCAGACGCCGCGAATGAGCCCCAGACAATCCGTTCCCTGACCTTTGGCGCTCGCCTGATGCACGTAAGGCGTGCCGAGCCAGGCGCGGGCGATCTCGACGGCGCGGGCGGGCGAGGCAGGGCGACCGGCAACCGGCAAGTACGCAGGCTCAAGAGCCTGTGGCCATCCTTCGTGACGCGACGCTCCGCATCGCTCCTCAGGATGAGGATTTTCCGTGTTGCAAC
>JBEBFW010000105.1:0-10793 GCA_040081755.1 Parvularculaceae bacterium | reverse complement strand
CAGCCAATACTCGGTTCGCGACTCCCGATTCCCGGCGCCCCGGTTGCCGGTTGCCGGTTGCCGGTTTCCGAAGAGACCCGCCGATGATCTCCGCCTACGCGACCGACAATGGAAAGCTCCGCCCCTTGAGCGATCCGCTCGGCGCGTGTCTTTCCGCGCTCTGGGTCGATGTAAAAGCGCCGACCCCGGAAGAGGAGGCGGCGCTGGAGAAGGCCTTCGGCCTCGACATTCCGACGCGCGAGGAAATGGAGGAGATCGAGGTCTCGAGCCGTCTTTATACGGAGAACGGCGCGGCCTATGCGACGGCTCTCGTCATGTCGAAGACCGACACCGACGCGCCGGTCGTCTCGCCGGTGACGTTTATCCTCTCCGACAAACGCCTCATCACCGTGCGCTACGAAGACCCGCGCGCCTTCACCGTCTTCCCGACGCGCGCTGCGAAATCCCCGATCGGCGGCGACGCGCCGGACCTCGCCCTCGTCGGCCTGCTCGAAGCGCTCATCGAGCGCATGGCCGACCTTTCCGAGCGCATCACGCGCGACATCGACCGCGTCAGCCGCGACATCTTCAAGGCCCAGGGCGCCGGTCCCTCGCGACGGCGCGACTTCCACGGCATTCTCATCGATCTCGGACGCAAGGGCGAATTCGCCTCGCAGATCCGCGACAGCCTCGTCACGCTCTCGCGTGCCGTCGGCTTCTTGATCCTCTACGCCGACCAGCGCGAGAAAGAGGGGCGCGACAGGAAGACGGACAAGGACTTCCGTGCACGCCTCAAATCCGTCGCGCGCGACGCCGGCTCCCTCACCGATCACGCCTCCTTCGTCGCCGACAAGATCACTTTCCTGCTCGACGCCACGCTTGGCATGGTCAACATCGAACAGAACCAGATCATCAAGATCTTCTCGATCGCGGCTGTCGCCTTCCTGCCGCCGACCCTCATCGCCTCCGTCTACGGCATGAATTTCGAGCACATGCCGGAGCTCGCCTCGAGGGCCGCCTACCCGATCGTCATCGGCGCCATGATCCTCTCGGCTGTCATTCCGCTGGCCTATTTCAAGCGCAGGGGATGGTGGTGATGCCGTGCGATCAGCGCTAACCTGTGCGCGGTCCGCACAAGGATCGCATCGTGGCTGACGTCTTCCTCTCCTATGCGAGCGAGGACCGGGCCGCGGCGAGCAAGATCGCCGCGGCGCTTATCGCCGAGGGCTTCTCGGTCTGGTGGGACCGCGATCTCCTCGGCGGCGCCGATTTCGCGGCGGCGATCGGCAAGGAGCTCGACGCGGCGAAGGTTGTCGTCGTTCTGTGGTCTCCCCATGCGCGCCTGTCGAAATGGGTGCGCGACGAGGCCGCGCACGGGCGCGACGCGAACCGGTTGATCCCCCTCTCGCTCGACGCGGAAAAGCCCCCGCTCGGATTCCGGCAGGTGCACACGACCGACTTCGCTTCGTGGAAGGGCGATGCAAGCGAACAACCATTCGTGAGCCTCGCCGGATCGCTTCGAAGCCTCGCGGGAGCCGGAGGAATCGCCGCGGCCGGCCCGGCGCCATCGGCGGCGCCCCAACCAAAGCCGGGATCGCGGCGCGGCCTCATTTTCATCGCCGCCACCGGCCTTCTTCTCGCGACCTCTGTCGCGGCCTTCCTTGTCATTTCTCCGTACACGGTGCGCACGTCTGCGGTCGCGCTCGGCAAGGTCGCGATCAAGCCGTTCGAGGCGAGCCCGCCCGATCCCGCGCGCGCGGCCAGAGCGTCGAGCTACGCAGCCGCATTCCGGCAACGATTGACCGAACTCGGCGTCGCCAATGAAAGCGCGAAGGAGCGGCGCGCCGGCCAGGCGCCCGAGATCATCCTCGCCGGTGAACTGGTCTCGGCAGGCGATGGCGAGGTCCTCGCGGACCGCTTCGAAGACTCGCGCACCGGCGAGACGCTGTGGTCGGGTCGCGGCGAGCCGTCGGAAGGCGCGGTCGCGGAAGCAAATCTCGCCGGCTATGCGCTGAAATGCGCGCTGAAACGGCGAGACCCGAAGCGGGGCGCGGCGTATCTCTCAAGGTTCATTTCGGCCTGCGCTCTCGCCCTTGAGGGCGACTGGCGCGCCGAGCATTCAGCGGCGAGGGCGCTCGTCGAGGCCGCGCCCGGCGACCCCGGCGCCGCCGGATACTTCGCCCGCGCCACCATGTCGCTCGCCTGGGTCGGCTCGAATTCCAAGGCCGAACATGCCCGCCATGCAGCCGAGGGCAAACGCCTCATCGAAGCGGCGCTGAAACTCGACCCTAAAAACGCCGACGCCCTGTTCGCCCGCGTCTTCGGCTATGACGATTCGAAGTTCGCGGATCAGGAGCGCGTGTTGCTGGAGGCGATCGACGCCGACCCGGAACTCGGCTTCGCGCTCGGGCGCTACGCCAACCTTTTGATGTCGGTCGGCCGCCAGAAGGAAGCGCTCGATTACTACGCTCGCGCCCAGCTCCATCGGCGCAACAGTTCGGGAACTCTCTCTCGCCTTCTCGCTTCGAGCGGAGACCCGCGTCTCGCCCGGGAGGAATATGACCGGGTTCGACCCTTGGGGCCGGCGTTCATCGATCGCCACGAAATGATGACCGATGTCCTCTACGGGGACATCGATGAGACGCAGAGGCGCCTCGCCGGACGCCCAGAACTCGCCGGCAAAAGTCTTGCCTGCTGGACCGAAATCCTCCGCGCCCGTCGCAAGGAGAGGGTCGATCTCGCACATTACCGGCAAGCCTGCGGCGGCGGAGGCGGAGAGTCGGCGCAGTTCCTGACCGTCGCCGGCGATCTCGACGGCGCCTATCTCGAGCTCGAGCTGGAGATGAACGCCTCCGACGGCCGCTTCGCGCCGCATCTCTTCTGGCCCGACATGAGGGCCTTTTGGCTGGACGAACGCTTCTTTCCGCTGGCGGCGCGCCTCGGGCTCGTCGGCTATTGGCTGGACACGGATCAGTGGCCGGATTTCTGCGCCGAGCCCGATTTTCCGATCGATTGCCGCGAAAGAGCCGCGGCGGCGGGGCGGGCGACCGACAAGGCGGACCCGCGATGATTGGCGGTCCGGGCTCGTTCGGGACACGCTCCTTGTCCGGACGGCATAGCAGAACAGCATCCTTCGCGACGCGCCCCTTCGGGACGCTCCTCAGGATGAGGCGGGTGGCGTCAATCGGTCTTGAACCGGGAGGCGGCCTCGTCCTGAGGAGCTGCGCGGGAGGGGCGTCACGCAGGATGCAGGCAAGACGAGAGACAGCAGCGCGAGCCTTACGGCCGCCCGATCGAAAAATACCTAAAGCCTTTGTCGGTCATGGTCTGCGGGCGGTAGATGTTCCGCAGATCCACCATCACCGGCGATTTCATGAGCGATTTCACGCGATCGAGATCGAGCGCGCGGAACTCGTCCCATTCGGTCAGGAGCGCCACCGCGTCCGCGCCGTCGAGCGTTTCGTAGATGCCGGTGCAGAAGGCGAGATTTTCAAAAAGCTTCTTCGCCTCGTGCATGGCCGCGGGATCGAAGGCCTTCACGCGCGCGCCCTCCTGTTGGAGCGCCGGAATGATGTCGAGCGAGGGCGCCTCGCGCATATCGTCCGTGTTCGGTTTGAAAGCGAGACCCAGAACGGCGATTGTCTTGCCGCGCACGGAGCCGCCGCACGCCTCGACGATGCGCGCGGCCATGTCCTTCTTGCGGCGATTATTGATCTCGACCACGGCCTCGACGATTTTCGTCGGCGCGCCGGCGTTCTGCGCGGTGCGCACCAGCGCCAGCGTATCCTTCGGAAAACAGGAGCCGCCATAGCCCGGCCCTGCGTGCAGGAATTTCGAGCCGATGCGCCGATCGAGGCCGATGCCGCGCGCGACTTCCTGCACGTTCGCGCCGACGCGCTCGCACAGATCCGCCATCTCGTTGATGAAGGTGATCTTGGTCGCCAGAAAGGCGTTGGCCGCGTATTTGATCAGCTCCGACGTCGCGCGATTGGTGAAGACCAGCGGCGTTTCGTTGATGAAGAGCGGACGATAGACTTCGCGCATCACTTCACGCGCCGGCTCGTCCTCGGCCCCGACGACAACCCGGTCCGGATGCTTGAAATCCTCGATCGCCGCGCCCTCCCGCAGGAACTCCGGATTGGAGACGACGGAAAACTCCGCATCCGGACGAGCCTTCCTGACTATCTGCTCGACCTCGGCGCCCGTGCCGACCGGCACCGTCGATTTGGTGACGATCACCGTGTAGCCGTCCATCGCTTTGGCGATCTCGCGCGCCGCCGCATGGACAAAGGTCAGGTCCGCATGGCCGTCGCCGCGCCGCGAGGGCGTGCCGACGGCGATGAACACGGCCTTCGCGCCGCTGACCGCGGCGCCGAGATCGGTGGTGAACGAAAGGCGGCGCGCTTTGACGTTCTCGGCGACGAGCGCATCGAGCCCCGGTTCGTAGATCGGAATCTCGCCGCGCATCAGGCGCGCGATCTTGTCCTCGTCCTTGTCGACGCAGACGACGTCATGGCCGAAATCGGCGAAACATGCGCCGGAGACGAGCCCCACATATCCGGATCCGACGATCGCTACGCGCATGGGGAAGGCTCCGGGGTTTGGAGAACGGCGACAGCCGCGCAGGGAGCGGCAACCGGCAACCGGCAACGGTCGACCGCCAATCGGCGGGACTCCCTTATGGAGGGTTCGTACATCGCAGGAACTTCAAACCGCCTGTGTTCTTCTTCCGGTTGCCGGTTGCCGCTTGCCGATTGCCGCTCAATACGCATTCTTCGGAAACAGCACCGCGGCGGCCGTCAGCACCATGATCTTCAGATCGAAGCCCAGCGACCAGTTGTCGATGTACTCGAGATCGAATTTCACGCGCTCCGCCATGAGTTCGTTCTCCGACGTCTCGCCGCGATAGCCGTTCACCTGCGCCCAGCCGGTGAGGCCGGGCTTCATCTTGTGGCGGCCCGAATAATTCTCGATCGCCTGCGCATAGGCGTGGTTGTGCGCGAGCGCATGCGGGCGCGGGCCGACGAGCGACATCTCGCCCTTCATCACATTGATGAGCTGGGGCAGCTCGTCGAGGCTGTAACGGCGCAAGAATGCGCCGAACGGCGTGATGCGCGCATCGTTGCGCGTCGCCTGCTTCACGTCCTCGCCGTCCTCCGCGACCGTCATGGTGCGGAACTTGTAGATGGTGAACACCTCGTGATTGAACCCGTGGCGGCGCTGCCGGAAGAAGACGGGTCCCGCGTCCTGCAGCTTTATGAGAAGCGCGATGACGAGGAGGGCCGGCGCGGCGCCGGCGAAGGCGAGAAGACCGAGAATGCGGTCCTCGAGCGTCTTGATGAAGCCGCCCCAGCCCTCGAGCGGGCGCCTGTAGAGATTGAGGATGCTGGCGGCCCCGACATTGACGACCGAGCCGCCTGTGTGATCGAGCCAGTGCGCGTTGGGCGCGAGCGCGATCGCGACGGGCAGAATGGAGAGACGCCGCACCAGCGCCTTCATGTCGGCAGGATCGGCGTCGGGCGCCGCGATCACGATGTCGTCGATCTCGCCCGCCCGCGCGGCGCGCGCAACCGCTGCGAGATTGCCGGTGAGGTCGAAGGCCCTGGTCGAGGCGGCGTCCTTGAAGTTCACGTCGTAGACGCTGACGATCGTGGCGGCGTCGCCGCCCTCCGCGAGTTCCTTGAACCTTCCACCGACCGCCGCGTCTCCGATGACGGCGATGCGGCGCGCGAAGACGCCGTCGGCGTTCGTTGTGCGCCGCAGGATGAACCTGGCGATAAAGCGCGTGATGAGCAGCAAAATCGCCGTCGAGGTCGCCCACGCGAAAAGCCAGATGCGCGAATAGCTCTCCGAAATCTTCAGCGCGAAACCGAAGGCGATGAGGCCGAGCATCACCAGCGAAATGCGCGCGAGGAGGCCGCGGATCATCCAGCGCGTGGAGACGAGCCGTTCGAAATCGTAAAAGCCGTCGCGTCGCAAGATGCCGGTGACGCCGGTCGCGCCGACGAGCCCCGCGGCCGCGTAAATCTGCAGGTCGAATTCCGATTCGATCAGAAAGAGGTGATAGACGACCGCCACCGCGATCGCCGCGCCCGTCACCGTGATGAAATCCACGAACTGCACGACGTCGCCGAGGATCGTGCGCGCAATCGGCGAGCGCTTCCGGCTTTGCGCCGGCGCTCCGCTGGTATTGGCGAGATCGGACTCCAACATCGGCAAGACGCGCGACCCCCAGGACATGCGCCGCGGCGCTGCTACTCAACCGCGCGCAAACAATCAGCAAGCAGCGCCCTTGGCAAGGGGAATTTTTGCGCCGCAATAAACCAGAAACATGTATGGCTTTTCGAGGGTTAACTATGCGTATAAGGGGGCCCGAGCGGCGTTCCCGTTGTTGCGTCCGGACAGGTCATGACCAAGCAGTTTGCGACCGTCTTTGTCAGCTGGCGCGACGCGCGCCGCCGCCCCGGACCATTCGCCGCCGACGCTGGCTACGCGCACGCGGCGGCCCAGGCGCTCGAATCGAAACTCAACGATCTTGCGCTCGAGGGCTGGATCGTGGAACGCATCATCCAGGCGCCAGGCCTCACCGCGCGCCAGTTTTCAGCGTTCACGATCGTCGTTTTCAAATAGCGCAAGGCAAGGGTTCAAGGTGAGCGGCGTCGCCAGCGATAGTCGGCTGCTTGACGAACTGGCGAGGATCGTGCGCGAGGCGGGCGCGGCGATCATGCAGGTTTACGCCTCGGGGATAGATGTCGCCTACAAGACAGACGCCTCCCCGGTCACCGAAGCCGATCGGCGTGCGGAGGATATCATTCTGCAACGCCTGCACGAAATCGCGCCGGCGACGACCGTCCTGTCCGAGGAGGCCGCGAGCGACGGCGCGGCCTTCGTTCCGGCGCCGACGTTCTTTCTGGTGGACCCGCTGGACGGCACCAAGGAGTTCATCAACCGGAACGGCGAGTTCACTGTCAACATCGCGCTCATTCGCGACGGCAGGCCCGCGCTCGGCGCTGTTTATGCGCCAGCGCTCGCACGGCTCTATCTCGGCGCGCACGGGCTCGGGGCATTCCGCATCGATGAGGCGAGCGGCGCGAAAACGAAGATCGGGACGAGGCCGCGCCCGCAAGCGGGTCTCGTCGCCGTCGCCAGCAGAAGCCATCGCTCGCCGGAGACGGACGATTATCTGCGCGATCTCTCCGTCTCATCTTTCGTCGAAGCGGGGTCGTCTTTGAAGTTCTGCCTGATCGCCGAAGGCGCCGCCGACATCTATCCGCGCTTCGGGCGCACCATGGAGTGGGACACTGGCGCCGGGCAGGCCGTGCTCGAAGCGGCGGGCGGCAAGGTGCTGACGCATCCCGGCGGCGAGAGGCTCGTCTATGGAAAGACCTTGCGCGGCTACGACAATCCGCACTTTGTGGCGTCAGGATATGACGGCTAGACCCGATGCCAATTTATCGCCCGCTACTGTATTTGATCAGCGCGGAGATTCAAATCTCGCGGCGATGTCCGCTGGCAGGCCCGCATTGCGCCGCACCCAGATATCCCACAACTCGGTCTGCCCGGCGAGACGAAAGTCCGTATACAGAATAGCTTGCGCATGCTTCTTCGCCTCGGCGGTGGCGCGGTCGAGATCGAGGCGCGGCACGAAGACGATCTGCGCGGCGCTTGCAGCGCGCGGCCCATCGGCGCGGCAGGGTCGCCTTCCGGCGATGACGCAGGCCGTATCGGCCCCTGTGAGGATCGCCACATCGACGCCCCGGCTCGCCATTTCGCGCGCCCGCGCGGCGCCCTCGAGCAGCACCGCGGATTCGTCCGCAGGCGTCATGATCAGCGCTTCGCGCGCCTCGACGGCTGCGAAGCGCCCTTCGGCGATCCACTGGGCGAGCGTCAGGCCGCCCGGCTGAACAAGGCCGAGTTCGGCGCGAATGTCGCCTGGCGCATCCTCGGCGGCCCGAAACTGGAAGAGGAGCTGGCCGCCGGCGGTGAGCCCTTGCGCACCCGCCCAAAACAAGGTGAGCGCGCCCGCCGCTATCGCCAGCGAAACGCTGGCGCGGTCATGGTTGCGGAAGACGCCGCTGTAGAACGGCGAGGCGATCGAGAACGCCGCGACGATCGCCGCCATGAAAAATACAGGCGCGGGATTTGCGCCCGCAAGCAGCGCCGCGCCGAGACCGCAGGCGCCGAGGGCGAGCCCGCTCGCCCAGCTTCGCCATTGTTCGCGCCCGCCAAAAATCGCGGCGGAGAAAATGACGACGGCGGTCGAAACGGCTGCGCCTCCGAACGCCGCAGCGCCGGGCCAATTCGAGCCGGCGGTCAGGAGTTCGTGTCTTGCCAGCGCGAGCCGCGTCTCGTTGAAGCCCGGAGCGAGCAAATCGAGAAGCGACGCGGCGAGGCAGAAGAGAACCGCGGCGGCGATCGTCCGTACAAGGTTTGCCTTCCCGTGAAACGGCGCCAGCGCCAGAATCGGCAGGGCGGCGATCGGCATCGCCGGGCTGGTCAACCAGAGCACCGCAAATCCTGCGCCGATGAGCGCACCCTCAAGAACGGCCCGCGCCGGCGAAGCGCTGACGGGCGGGCTGAGGAGCGCTGCGCCGCCAATGAGCAGCAGAGCGAGGCCGATCTCGGGCGGACCGGCGAAGGGCGCCGCGGCGTAGGCGCAAAGCGCAACGCTCGCGAGCGCGACAACGCCGGACGGCATTCGAGAACTGAGGAGAAACGCCGCCTGCAAGGCAATGAACGCCGCCGCCAGCGCCTTGGCGATCAGGTGAATGCGCCCGGGCGCCTCGGCGATTTCGCCCGCAATGAAAAGGAGGAACGCGTAGAACGGCGCGGCTGCCGCCGACAGCGTAGCGGCGCCTGAAATCAGCGCGCGAGCCTCAGCCACCGGCGCGATGACGGCGCCGGTCGAGACAAGACTCAGCATCGCCGGCGAGAACGCAGCGGCAAGCGCAAACGGAATGGCGCACGCCAGCGACCAGGCGCCGACCGCAGGCGCGCTCCCCCAGCCATAGAGCGACATGGCGAGCGAGCGGGCGCGGGGGGCAGGCCGCCGCCACGCTGCGTCGTAGTGAGATTCGTGAAACTCTTCGTCCATCACGCCTGCAATCGATTGTCGTCTGTTCGCGCTTCCCCAGCGCCGCGCGCCTGCCTATGGTTCGCGGACATGCGCACTTTGCTTCATTCGCCTCTCGACCCGCCGTCGCGGGCGATCCGCCTCGTTCTCGCGGAGAAGAATCTTACCGTTCGACTCGTTAATGTCGCGCCCTGCTCGACGAATGAGGAACTCCTGCAGCGCAACCCCGCCGGGGCGCCGCCCGTTCTGATCGATGAGCCGCCGACCGGCGGCGAGGTCGCCATTTCTCCGGGGCCCGCCATCGCCGAGTATCTCGAAGACGCCTACGGCGCGACCGCGCTGATGCCATCGACCTCGGCCGGACGCGCTGAAGTGCGACGGCTCGTTCACTGGTTCGAAAGCAAGTTTGAATCGGAAGTGAACGCCAGGGTCTTGAGACGGAAGATCGACGATCGCATCGAGGGGAAATACCGTCTCGATCCCGACCTCTATCGTCAGGGGCTTGAGCGCCTTTCCTGGCATCTCGATTATCTCAGCTATCTGCTTGAGCGGCGCGCCTGGCTCGCCAGCGAGCGCATGACGCTCGCGGACCTCCATGGCGCCGCGCATCTCTCCAGCACCGACTATATCGGCGCCGTTCCGTGGACCGACTTTCCAGCCGTGAAGGAATGGTATCAGCGCGTCAAATGCCGTCCCGGATTCCGGCCGCTTCTCGCCGACCGGATCGAGGGCGTGCCGCCGCCCGCCCACTATGCCGATCTCGACTTCTGAACCGGAGAGACGGCGGCGCGCCGTTCTCGATGAGGCCCGCCGCCTCGGTTTCGAGGCGGCCGGCGTTGCGCCGGCTGCGGGCGACGGTTTGTTGCGCGACCGGCTGCTCGAATTCCTCGGCGCCGGCCGGCACGGCGACTTGACCTGGATGGCCGAGCGCGCCGCCGAGCGCGCCGACCCGAGAACGCTCTGGCCGCAAGCAAATTCGATCATCATGCTCGGCATGAATTACGGGCCGGACAGCGACCCGCGGGCGGCGCTGCAGAACGAAACGCGCGCCGCCGTCTCGGTCTACGCCAAAGGGCGCGACTATCACGACGTTCTAAAAGCGCGCCTCAAGGCGTTGGCGCGCTGGCTCGTCGGCGCCGAGGGCGGCGAGGTCAAGGTCTTTGTCGACACGGCGCCCGTGATGGAAAAGCCGTTGGCGCAGGCAGCCGGCCTTGGCTGGCAGGGCAAGCACACGAACCTCGTCTCCCGCCGCCATGGCTCCTGGCTTTTTCTCGGCGCGGTGTTCACAACGCTTGAGATCGCCATCGACGCTCCTGAGGCGGATCACTGCGGCGCCTGCCGGCGCTGTCTCGACATCTGCCCGACGGCGGCCTTTCCGGCGCCCTATCAGATCGATGCGCGCCGGTGCATTTCCTATCTCACCATCGAACACAAAGGCCCAATTCCGCACGAATTTCGCGAGGCGATCGGCAATCGCGTCTACGGCTGCGACGACTGCCTCGCCGTCTGTCCGTGGAACAAGTTCGCATCGGTCGCCGCCGAGGCCGCCTTTCATGCGCGCGAGAGCCTCGCCGATCCACGCCTTGCAGATCTCGCGCGGCTGGACGACGCGCAGTTTCGCACCCGGTTTTCGGGCTCGCCGATCAAGAGGATCGGGCGCGACAGGTTCGTTCGCAACGTGTTGATCGCCATCGGCAACTCGAGAGATGCGAGCCTTGGTGCGCTCGCGCTCGAACTAATC
>JBEBFW010000104.1:0-10892 GCA_040081755.1 Parvularculaceae bacterium | reverse complement strand
GCGATCAGAAATTCCGGATAAGTGTCGGCGAAAGTGAGAAGATACGTCGCCAACGCCGCGGACAGCATGACGGCGACATAGACGAGGCGCCCGCCATACTGATCGGTCCAGACGCCGAGGATGAGGCGGATCAGCGAACCGGTGAGGATCGGCGTTCCGACGAGAAGGCCGAACTCTGTCTCGCTCAGGGCCAGGTCCGCTTTGATCTGGACGCCGATGATCGAAAAAATCGTCCAGACGGCGAAGCAGGACGTGAACGCGAACGTGCTCGCCCACAACGCTCTTCGCCTTTGGCCCGGGTTTACAGGTTGGATTTCGTGCATGGCCGCCGCCTCGCTGGCGCCAGACTAACGGACGCCTGACGCCATTCATCGAAGAGCGCGGTTCGACGAACAAGCGGCCGGCCTGCGCTTTTCGTCCGTAAGCAGAAGAAACAATGCGCCGCCGCGCAAATGCCGGCCGCCGAATTGCGGGGGGGCGAGGGGTGCGGACGACGATCGGCCTCAAGCCGCTTGACTTTTATCAAGGTCAACATGAAATGGCGGACGGCTACCGACAGGGATTCGCCGCGCGCATGAGGGACGCTGAAAAGAAGGCCGTAAGGTCGCTCCGCCTGTTTGCCGGAATGAGCGAGCGCTGTTTCGACGAGATGCTCGCCGGGAGCTATCTTCAGCGCTTTCCGGCCGCAGTCGTTCTCTTCAACGAGGCCGATCCAACCGACTTCCTGCATATTCTGATCGAAGGCCAGGTCGAGCTTTTCGCCAGCGCGAACAATCGCGAAGGCACGATGACGCTGATCAAGCCGGTCGCGACCTTCGTGCTCGCCTCAGCGCTCGCCGACGGCGCCTATCAATTGTCCGCGCGCACATTGGAGTCCTCGCGCATACTTCTTGTTCCGGCCGAGAATGTCCGTATTGCGATGAAATCCGACGCCGACTTCGCACACAAAGCCGTTCTCGAACTCGCTTCCTGCTATCACGGCGTCGTGCGCGCGTACAAGAACGTCAAGCTGCGCACCGCCGTCGAGCGGCTCGCCAACTACCTCCTCGTTCAGGACGCGCGCCAAGGCGGCAAGGGAACGCTTGAGCTGCCCGTGGAGAAGCGCACGCTGGCCTCCCTGCTCGCGATGACGCCGGAGAATCTCTCGCGCGCCTTCGCCACGCTGCGGCCTTACGGCGTTAAAGTCGAAGGAAGCGAAATCCGTCTGGAGAATCTCAAAGATCTGGAGACGCTCGCCAAGCCATCGACGTTGATCGATCGGCGTTGAACCAGGAGACCAAAGTGCCGAAAGACAGACTGCCCGCCGCCGCAGGCGAGATCGCCGACAAATATCCCGCCGTCTGGAGCGCATTCGCCGAGCTTGGAAAGCGCCTCTCGGAAGCGGGCCCCGCTCGATGCTAAGACGCGCCGCCTCGTCAAGCTCGCGCTTGCGGTCGGAAACGGCGCGGAAGGCGGCGTGCATTCGCATGTTCGGCGAGCCCTTGCCGAGGGAATCACGAGCGAGGAGCTGCACCATGTCGCGCTGCTCGCCATCTCTACAGTCGGCTTTCCGGACGCCGTCGCGGCGCTCACCTGGATCGAGGATCTGACCCCGGCGAAGCCGCCGCCATAAGCTCTGCACCGACGCCTCCGACACGTGATTTGAATTATGTTTCATGGGCTCTCAAAGTCCTAGACAACCGAACGTCGCGGCTTCGCGCTTATTTCGCTAGGAGGCAGACTCGGCCACAATCTCGAATCGCCAACTTGCTGTCGATCGCCAAGTTGAACAGGCCAGATCGCGGTCGCGCCCTTCGATTCGCAACCGCACACGGATTGCCCAGACCTCGCGTTGCCTTAGCGGCGGCTTTTGGCCCGTGATCCTGCCTTTGTTCCAAGGGATCGCGTTTGATTTCTGCGTTGAGTTCATTTCGATTTGCATGACAGTCCTACTTCAAGGAAGGCGGCATCGTCGCGCCCGGCCGCACCGGTCCGAAGGGAACGGTCCCCTCCTGCCCCCGAAGGCGAATCGACAGGACGTCAGCGAGTCTGCTTTGCGCTGCGATTTTCATGCGCGGCGGTTTCGCCTGCTCTGTCGAGGCAGCGGCGATCACGATTGGGGTCCAGCGGAACCATATGTCCTTCGTCAGCAATGGAGGACAACATGGATACGCGACACATCCCCTGGAACTATGGAAAAGTCGTCGGCCAGAAGCCGCCGCTGAAGCCCCGCGAAGTGTGGGCGATCCGGGTAAAGCTGCAGATTGAGGATCGAAAGCGCGACCTTGCGCTGTTCAACCTCGCGATCGACAGCAAGCTTCGCGGTTGCGACCTGGTCGCAATACGGGTCTCGGACGTCGCCACTGGGGGCGATGTGCGAACACGTTCGATGGTGGTCCAGCAAAAGACGCGCAAGCCCGTTCAATTCGAGATCACCGAACTGACGCGGATCGCGATCAGCGAGTGGCTGGCGAAATCGCTCCTGACACAGAAGGATTGGCTATTCCCCTGTCGCAAAAATCGAACGAAGCACATAACGACGCGGCAATACGCGCGCCTCGTCAGCGAATGGATCGCCAAAATCGGTCTCTCCCCGAGAGCCTAAGGCACCCATTCTATGCGGCGGACGAAGGCGTCGATCATCTACCGGAAAACCGGCAACATACGTGCGGTTCAATTCTTGCTCGGACACACCAAGCTCGACAGCACGGTGAGATATCTCGGCGTCGAGGTCGAAGACGCGCTGAATCTTTCGGAAGGCGTGGACGTGTGACGGCGTCGCCGGCCTGAAACAGTCAGCGGCCGAGAAGCCTGAAGCCGTACGCTATTGATTTTGTAACCTTCGTGACCCATTATATGCGGTATAGATGGCTGAAGGTTGCAGAATGCCTACCCCTCACGACCCGCCAAGCGCCGTCCGTCGAACCCTGAAAAAGCTTGGCGCCGATATCAAGGACGCCCGCCGCCGTCGGCGGCTGACGACCGAGATCATTGCGCAGAGGGCGTTCACCTCGCGCAAAACGCTGCAGCGCATCGAGTCCGGAGACCACGGCGTCAGCATCGGCATTTACGCCTCTGTCCTTGCGGCGCTGGGACTGATCGATCGGCTCGGAGATGTCGCCGACGCGGCGCACGACGAGCTCGGGCTGAGGCTCTCCAGCGCCGCGCTGCCGCAGCGCGTCCGTATGCGGAAGACGTCGTGAGCGAGATCGAAGTCCATATCGCACTTGGAGGAGGGACGCTGCGCGTCGGCACGCTCTTCCGACAGGCGGCGCGTGCGCGCGAGTCGGTGACCTTTCAATACCATCGCGGCTGGCTGGACCGGCCAGAGCGCTTCTCCTTGGAACCGGGTCTCCTCGTCGGCGAAGGCGCCTTCCACCCAACCGGCGACCGAGACATGTTCGGCGCGATCGGCGATTCTGCGCCGGATACGTGGGGCCGCCGGCTGATGCAGCGCGCTGAGCGACGCCGCGCCGCTACCGAGGGCCGATCTGTCCGGACGCTGCATGAGGCCGACTACCTTCTCGGCGTCGCCGATATCTCCCGCCTTGGCGCGCTGAGATTCAAAGAGCCAGGCGACGCAGTCTTTCAGCGGCCCGTTGAAGAAGGCGTGCCGGGGTTCGTGGCGCTAGCCCGCCTTCTGGCGAGCGCCGGAAGGATCGAGCGCGATGAGGAAACAGATGAAGATCTTCTGATGATTTTTGCGCCCGGCTCGTCGCTCGGGGGCGCGCGGCCCAAAGCGTCCGTCATCGACCCGGCCGGCGCGCTTGCGATCGCCAAGTTCCCGAAACCGGCGGATGACTATAGCGTCGAGGCATGGGAGCATGTCGCGCTGAATCTGGCTGCGCGCGCCGGCATCCGCACGCCGCGGAACGAGCTTCATGATGTCGGCAAGAGCCGCGTCTTCATCTCCTGGCGCTTCGACAGAATTGGATCAACGCGGGTCCCCTTCCTTTCCGCGATGTCGATGCTTGGCGCAAAGGATGGCGAGCGAGCCAGCTACCCCGAAATCGTCGATGCGCTCTCGAAGCACGGGGCCGAAGCGAAGTCTGACGCCGAAGAACTCTTCCGGCGCATGGTCTTCAGCATCCTCATTTCGAATGTTGATGACCATCTGCGCAATCACGGCTTCCTGTGGCGCGGCAAAGGCGGTTGGACGTTGTCGCCGGTCTACGACCTCAACCCGATTCCAACAGATTTGAAGGCGCGCATTCTCACCACCAATATCAGCCTCGACGAAGGAACGTGCTCGCTCGACCTCGCCCTCGAACAGGCCGGCTTCTTCGGCCTCTCGCTGCAAAAAGCGAAAGCCGTCGCGGCGGAGGTCGGCGCCGCCGTCAGTAATTGGCGGAACGTCGCCGCGGCGGTCGGCGAAAGCCGGCGCGCCATCGACCGCATGGCCAGCGCGTTCGAGCACGACGATCTCGCAGCGGCGAAGCGGCTCGCGTCTTGATGCGCCCGCCTCGCCATAGGCGATTTACGAATGGGGCATGAGCCGCCAAAAAGGGTTCACGGGAGGAACACAAAGCGGACGAAAGCAGCTCCGAAACACCAATGGATTGAGCGCGGTCGTACGGAGTCCGGACAATGGACCCTTCAAGGAAACCACCACAGAACGCCAGGCCGGATGCCGATGTGCCTCGTGTGGGCGAAGTGGCCATTTCGGTCTGCCTCACCGTCTGGCGAAAACAGCCCCATCCTCACGAGTCCTCAACGGCCTTCTTGGCCAGCTATGGTTACGCTCTGCCCAGATTTTCTGGCATATTGCTCGATCCACGCAAGCATCGGTCCGTCAAGGCGAAAATAGTTTGTCCCATAACCACACACCCCATTAGCTGATTTGATGGACTGTCGCGTAACGGCGCCAAGCGCGTACTCGTTGCGTTCAATTGCGTCGCGGAAGGACTGAATTGGGCTCGCATTGGCGGGATCGGTCACGAACGCGCCGCCGCCGCTATCACCGGAACACGAATCGGCCCCGAGCTGAGTAGGCGCGGTAACAATTTCCAATCCTTCCACGCATCCGTACGTTCGGACGTCGGCCGCGTCGCAGTGTTTGCTTGCGATTGGTGTATCGGCTTTCATCTTCACACCTCGCACGCCAGTGTCGGTCTTGCCATAGCCCGCAATTCGCATCACGGACGCGCCGTCAATCCAATCTGGGGGCGCAAGGTTAACCGGCTCGACCCCAATCGGCGCCCGTTCGAGCGTCGCGAGCAGCGCATCGGGATATTTATGCGAACCTATGGCCGGGGCATGCTCAACTGACACGATCCGGATCGACTCGGCAGCAGCTGTGATTCGCTTGCCCACTACAATGCTGTTCAGATTTACGCATTTTTCGTTCTTGCAGCAATGTCGCGCCGTTATGATGAGCCGTTCACTGATCAGATTGCCGCTGCACGGACCGCCAGGTATAGCGACAACAGCCGTTAGCTCTCCCTCAGCGACTCCCTCGCCATAGTAGATTTCTTCTCCCGGAATTTGGGCGGATTCCACATTCGCCTTGTATCGCTCGTCATCGAATACGCGGGCCTGATTTATGTTGACAATCGGCTCGCACTCGCCGTCGGAAAATGCGATCTCTTCGCCCTCGCCGCACCGCGGGTGAGCTTTCTCGCCACTGCAACCGGCAAAGCATAGCGCGATCGCGACGACTATCGTTGAGGCAGGGCGCATAGTCGCGGAATGTAGCGCGTAGCGCCGGTTTCATACAGCCGAGGCGCATCTCGCACCTGCAAAATGTTGATCTTGGTCAAATAGGCCTTTTTCAAGGGCCGCGCGGCTTACTGCTCCTGCGCGGGCTATCAAGAACTATTGCTCTGCGCAAATTTTGGTTCCATACGCAATTGCTGACTGTGCCTGCAGCCAAGAGGGGGCCGCGATGGCGATTAAGTCAAAAATTGCGATATTGGGCGTAACGGCAGCCTGCTTCACCTCCGCGTGCGCTCGAACCGACCTTTTCCGATCCGGCCCATGGGAGCCCGGCGACTCAGGCATCATAGCGCCCTATGCCTTGCCCCAAGGGCTCGTCAAGGTGGTCGTTGAGCGTCTCGACGACGGCTCGCTTAAACTCGATGTCGGCAACGTTGTTTATCGTCCAGATCCGGATCATCGCTACGTCCTGCGCTACCGTCATTCAAGCTTTTCGGACGATCATGTCGTCGTCAAAGTCGATGACATGGGCTTCTTGAAGTGGATCAGCGCGGTTTCGAAAGATGAAACGGGCGAGGTCGCGCTCAAATTCGTCGAGCTGGCCGCGGAAACGGCGAAGATTGCGACGCTGAAGTCGGGCGCGGCCGATGAGCTTCTCCCCTTTAAGTGGGAATTTGCTTGCGATCCGACCGATGACGAGCCGATTGGTCAGGGGGACGCCAATTGCGGCGACATACTCAGGCGATTGAGACGCGCGCCGTACTATGTGGATCTTGAAATCGGGCATCGTTCGCTGGTGGGGCCTGGGGGCGGCGTAGAATCGGAACGCCCGCGGCTAGGCTGCAATGAGGGCGCCTGCTTCAGGCCCGCGCTGCCTTATGAGATCAGGTTCACCTACCAAGATGTGGCTGACGCAAGGCCGCCGGAGGACTCGCGCGTCAAGCTGGTGCAGTCTCGAACGATCGTCGTCGCGCTGCCTAACGAAGCGCCGATCATGGCCGTGGACCTCAACCGCCACGCATTTGTTGACGCAAAGACCGAAGTTGAGTTCGAGGACGGAATGCTGAGCAAAGTTGAACTTGAAAAGCCGTCAGAGGCGCTTGGGCTCGTGTCCCTTCCGGTCGATGCGGCGCGGCTGATCGCCTCGATTCCCGCAGCGCTGCTCGATTTCAAGATCACGTCGTTGCAAAAGAACAAAAATTTGCTCACGGAAGAAGCAAATCTCATCCAGTCGCAGATGGAACTGCTCGAAAAGCAGAGACGTCTGATCGAAGCGCAAGCTGACGCTTTGGAAAAAGCTGGCGAAGACAATTAGAGGCGGCTTCCCTAGCGCCCCGCGAGATTGGTTTATGGGGAAACTTTTTGGTCAGAAACTAAATACATGGGTCGCCGGCTATGCCATCGGCGTGTCCACCGCCTTTGCATTGCTGGCGGCGATTGTCGGGGGCGGCCAATCTCCGCTGAGCGGTATTCGCAATATCCTGCCGGCTGCGCAAAGCGATGTGCTTCTCACGTTCGATGCTCGAGATTTCGGGCAAGCGAGGGCGACAGGTGGCCAGCAGGACACATTTGACGGACACTATCGGCTGCAGAGGGAAAAAAGCCCGGCAAGCTATGAGGATATCACCCGGTTCCCAGAAGGGTTTCCGTGGCGGCGGTTTGAGCGATCGGTCGGACAGATCGACGTTTGCTTCAGAGACAAAGTCAAACGGACATTTCACGCCGGGAGCTGCACAGCATCTATCATTTCGCCCAGCCACCTGCTTACGGCAAGACACTGCGTTTTTCCCGGGGACTACGCCGACAAGGCGAAAAACTGGGAGGCGCGTTACGCCGTATTTCTGCTCGGGTTTGTGGCCGGAGAAACCGCAGTCGATCCAAGTAAGTTTCGCGTCGATATTCGTGAGCCGGTTGAAGCGGGAGAAAGAGAAAGAAAACTCGACTTTGCCGTGCTCGAAGCAGACTTCGCGGCGCCTCTCAAGAATGTGGGCGGCTGCGAACAGGAAAACCTGAAAGCTGAGTTCGATGAAATCGCCGCGCCAGTCGACATAGAGCCGGTCACGTTAGCTGACTACCGGCCGGAGCGCGGCGAGCCGCTCTTTCTTGTACATCATCCGATCAAGACGCCGCTCGTCGTAACGAGCTACAACTGCCGTGCCGAGGCCGGCGTCTCGGAGGATGGCAGCTCGGAAGCGGCGACCCAGCTTCAGCACAAATGCGATACCTTGCCGGGCAGTTCAGGCGCGCCGGTGTTCTCGTTTGAAAGAAACGCGGTTGTCGCCGTGCATCGCGCCGGCATCGCCTCGGGCTGGACTACGAATTCCGCGACCTATGTATCAGACATCGCCGCATTCAGCCGCTCAAAGGGCGGCGTAATCGCCAGCCTCGTTGAACCCGGACCTCTTAAGGTCAGTGATCGCGAGAGCGCCCAAAAATATGTCACCGCCTCGGTCGACGCCTTTGGCGCAGGTCAGTTCGCCTTGGCGGAGGCGTTTGCGTTAGCGGCTTTTCCGCCCGACGCGCGGCAAGCCAGCAGCACCGCGCATGGCGCGACAGACGCGCAGGCAGCGCTAATCAGAGCCCATAGGCGAAATCTGAGGACGGCGGCTATTCGCGATAACGAATTCCCGTTCAAGGGATTCGTTTGGTCGCCCGACGGCTCGCAAATCGCCACGATCTCCAAGTCTGGCGACATCAAACTGTGGAGCGCCGACACCGCTGAATTTCAGAAGACGCTTTTTGCGGCTCCACCCGGATCTGACGGTCGAAGCATTCGCTACTACCTCGGGAGAAGCAACCGCGACCTGCGGTGGACGGCGGCTTGCTCCGGTGCGGACAGCCAACCGGCATGCACGGACCTCTTGGCGGCCTTTGACGGACGCACTCTGCGAATATTCAATTTGGCGGATGCCAGCCGAACAGACATTCCATGGACCGATGGCGACCTGGTCGATTTCGCCTGGCGGGGCGCCGAATTGAGATTCTTGGCCTCATTGGAGACAGACGCTGATATCGATGATGAGCAGACTGATTCACCTCCTGAGTTCCCCGTCCATGTCGGTCGTGTCGTCGCAAATAGAGCAGAGACTCTGCTGACCATCGAGGGTGCACACGCGCCGCGCCTTTCGCCAGATGGAGCACGCCTCGCTTTTGGCAACACGACTCAACTGATTATTCGCGAGCTCGATAGCGGAAAGCAAAGGGAGATCCTACACAAAGGTAGAATAGACGAAATTCTATGGTCCGACGATTCGATGGGTATCATATTTTCTGAAAACGGCGAATCTAAGCACCTCGATCTCGGATCAGGCGATGGGAAGGCGCTTGCTCTCGGCGCCGAACTTGGGCGCATGGGGCTTTCGATCGCGGCTTGGGATAAGGGGCGCGCGCCGCCGAATTTGTTAGTGGCCAAGGATCCATTCGAGATAGGCCTATTCAACGTTTTTGGCGTTGGGACCGACCAAATTGGGAAACCTGACAAGGGATATCTCACTGATGTTCAGTGGTCGCCGAGTCGCGACGCCCGACGTTTCGCGACATTAACCGACAACGACCAAATTGACGTCTGGTACGAAGGCAGCGCCCCTCTGATCGGCAAGGTTTATTTGGAAGGCTACACGGCCAGCGATAGCACCAAGCCGGGAGCATTACCCCCCTGGCGTTCGCCAACGGTCCTGCTAACGGCGGCGGCGTTTTCCCAGGACGGCGAAAAGCTTCTTGCCGGGTTCTCGGATGGCCGGATTGCCTTGTTTGAAACGGCGTCAGGCGGGTTGCTTCAAGAGCTCACAAGCGGGAAAACGGCATCAAAGAGCCTCGCGTGTGAATGTTACTATGAAGCGCTGGCGCTTTCGGATTCAGGAACTGACGCCGACGCGGCGGGACGAGATTTGAAGCTTGTATCCTGCAGAGAGAGGTTTGGCGCAGAAGGCGCGCGCGCCTTTGAGGCGGGTCGGACAGCCCGCCGGGCGCCAAGTGTTGATACAGCCCGCTGCGCGGGATCGACGCCGGATGGCCCCGGCGCCCGAGTGGCCGCTCTCGGGTGGGTGCCGAGCGACGCCGATGCATTTTATTCCGCATCAAGCGGAGGCGAAATCAGAGTTTGGGACATCTCCACGATAGAAAAGCCCCTAGCTCGACTCCTTTCAGCGCCGCGGCGACGCGATGGCCCCTATCCCGCCCGCGTGTTCAAAATCTCGCCGGATGGCCAACTCTTGGCCAGTTTCTCTCCATTGTCCCTTGCCCTATCGATCATTAACGTCCGCTCCGGAGATGTTATCGAGATTTCAGGTGAACCCGAGAGCAGCGGTTCTTCGCCACTCCAGCCCGAAATTTTGAGTGTAATAGATCGTCCAACGAGGGCCGGCGATCCTTTATCTCCGCCCGTCACCGCCATTGAATGGTCGATATCAGGACATCTCCTTGCCGGGACGAAGGACGGCTTCATTAGAGTTCTTGATTTTTTTGACGGCAAATCCACGGAGTTGCGTAAGATCGATGTGGGCAGAGGAAGCATCAATGGGTTGGGGGCCACGAGTGGAGGCGCGCGGGTAATCGTCTCGACCGCCGATGGGCTTTCCTATTGGAATCTCCTGACTAATGCCGAAGTGGAGCATAGACCCATTAGGGGAAACCAGCCCCTGTACAAGCCCCTGTACACCGAATACCTACATTCGCCGAATGGTGCTTTGGTGGCGCTTGGGTCCTACGGCTTTGGAGGACTCCCCATAATTGACGTAGAAACAGGCGAGGAGATGATGGCCATGCCTCCAAGTTCGTCAATTGATACAGCTTGGTCGCCCCAATCGGACGCGATTCGCACGGTTTCATCATCTGGCGTCTTAGAGATTTGGTCCACGCCGTCGACCGGGCTAGAGTTGCGAAAGGGCTCTGAGCAGCGCCTAAAGAAATTGGGCCTTTGGCCGACTGATACGAAGCTGTGCAATCGATATTACGCACCCTGCAGAAACGAATCTGAATGAGACCGCGACATGCGGGGAGCAGCTGTCGGCGGACCTCATAGCCACCGGCGCGCTGAGCTCCGCGAACGCGCCGCGCACGATGATGATGCAGGGTGTGCGATGCGGCGAATGCATTTCTTGATGCCAGACGTCCAGCCACAGCCCTCGGCGAGCAAGGCCCCTTCGTCTCCTTTCCGCCTCATACCAACCCCCGTTGATTGAGACTCATTTTTAGGATTCCCAACGATCGCGAACGCGGATTCAAGATGGCGAACAGGGAGTTTCGCCATGGCGGGTGCG
>JBEBFW010000314.1:0-2914 GCA_040081755.1 Parvularculaceae bacterium | reverse complement strand
AGGGTGATGCGCGAGACTGGCGCACCCCCCAAATACCGAACACCGAAGACCTAACACCGCTGACGCTGGAAATCCGCCAGTTCCCCTGCCTCAACGACAATTACGGGTTTCTCGTGCGCGACGCGACGAGCGGCGCGGTCGCGGCGATCGACACGCCGGATGCCGCGGCGATCGACGCCGAACTCGAACGGGCCGGCTGGCGCCTCACGCACATACTCAACACGCATTGGCACCCCGATCATGCCGGCGGCAATCTGGCCCTCAAGGAAAAATGGGGCTGCAGGATCATCGGCCCCAAAGGCGAGGCGTCGAGGATTGCGGGCCTCGACGAGACCGTCGTTGAGGGAGACATCGTCGAGCTTGGCTCTTCAACCGCGCACGTCATCGACACGCCGGGCCACACGCTCGGCCATATCGTCTATCATTTCGTTGAAGACGGCGCCGCTTTCGTCGGCGACACTATTTTCGCGATAGGCTGCGGGCGCCTGTTCGAGGGAACGCCCGCGCAGATGTGGGCCTCGCTTGCAAAGATTGCGGCGATGCCGCCCGAAACAAGACTCTACTGCGCGCATGAATACACTGAAGCGAACGCGCGCTTCGCCTTGTCCGTAGACGGCGACAACCGCCAGCTCATTGCCCGAGCGGCGGAGGTCGGCGCCTTGCGCGCCCGCGGCGCGCCGACCGTGCCGACCACGGTCGCGGCGGAACGACGGACCAATCCCTTCCTGCGGGCGCCCGAGATCGCCCAAGCGATCGGCTTCGCCGCTGCGTCGGCGGCCGAGGCCTTCGGCGAGATCCGCCGACGGAAGGACGTGTTTTAGGGCGCAACAGGCGAGCGGGAGGGCTGGCGGGTCGCCTGGCCTGCGCTGTGAGTAGCCCAGCGCTAGTTCCCGGCAGCGAACGTCCGGTCCACGTCCTGCCCGTAAAGCGAGATCGTCGAGATCGCCATCTTCGCCGAACCCTCGATAGGCTTTCGCGAATAGACGACATAAATCAGCGTGTCGTTTTCTGCGTCATAGACGCGGCGCACGGCGAGCGTCTTGAAGATGAGGCTCTGGCGCTGGGAGAATACCTCCTCGCCGTCCTTGTCGAGATCGATGGCGCCGACGCGGATCTCGCCAGTCTGGCGGCAGGCGATCGAGGCGTTGGACGGATCCTCGAACCAGTTGCCCTTGGCCACGCGATCCCAGAAGCCGCGATCGAAATGGCTCATGTGGCAGGTGACGCCATCGACTTTCGGGTCTTTCAGCGCCTCGACCTTGATCTCGTTGCCGACCCAGTCGTTCTTGAACTCGCCGACTTCCGATTGGCTGGCGCCGCAGGCGGCTACAGCAAAGAGGGCGGCGATCGGCAGCGAGCGTGTCATAGGCAGCCTCAAATGGCGCGCGGGGAAGCCCAATTCAATCCACATTTTAATCGGGCATGCGTCGGTTCTTGAAGTGCGCATCCAGAAACTCAAGGAAGGCCGGCCAGTCCTCCTTGACGACGCCGTGCGTGCCGGGTCGGATCCACATGGCGATTTCCGCTTGCGGGTCGAATTCGTCGAGGCGTCTTGCAGTGAGGCCCCCGGCGCCCAGAAGCTCATAAACAGGGTCGGCGCCGATAGCGGCGCGCAAGGCGCCGTTGGGGTCGGACCAGACGTCGCGGCGCGCGTTGCCAAGGAGGATGGGGCGCGGCGCAATCAGCGCGAGCAGCATGTGCTGGTCAATGGGCATTTCGTCTTCGCGCCCCGCGAACGAAGCATAGGCGCGCGCGAACCAGTGTGGGTAGGAAGCGGTGATCGCATCGACGGACTCGCCGGCCTTGTCGCGATTGAGCGAGGCGCCGCCTGTCCCCGACTGGTGCGAGACTACGCCGTCGATACGCTCATCGAAAGCTGCAGCCAGAAGCGCGGATTTCGCGTAGCGCGAATGGCCCCAGGTGACGAAAGCGTTCCGGTCGTAACGGGAATCTTGTTCGAGCGCGTCCGTCATGCGCGAGAAGGCCCAGGCCCAGGCGGCGATCGCGCCCCAGCGCGTCTCATCGTTTTGGTGGCCGACCGAAAGACGGCGCAATTCGGCGAGGCCTTCGGTGCGCCGATCGGGCGCGAACTCGCCCGGATAAATCGTCGCGATGGCGTAGCCGGCCTTGAGGATATCCTCGACCGGAGGCGTGCAGATATATCGTCCGAACACGTAGGTTTCGATCGAATAGGCGAAGCCGCCGCGTTCGGCCATATCCGGCGGACGCGTGACCGCCGGGTCCGGCAATGTCGCCCAGCGCGGGCAAAACGTCTGCATAAGGATGACGGGAACCGGGCCGACGGCGCCCTTGGGCGTCGCCACGTCCATGATGAAGCCGTCGCCGCCAAGCTCGCTCTTCACGGACACCGCAACGCCATCGAACGTCGCCGCGGCGGCGATCACATATTCCTCGACGACGCCCAGCCCGCCGAAGGCGTCCTCGTTCAGCACTTTCCGGTCGAGGATTCGCGTTTCCGAGGCGTCAGGCATGGCGCCATAGACATTGCGTTCGAGCGCCTGCCGGAATTTCGGCGCGCGCTCGTTGCGCCAGGCCTCGGCGTCCGCAACCGGGCCGTCGCCTTCGAAGGACCCAAGCGCTTCAGGCGTCGCCTCCGCGCCATCCGGCTTCAGGTCCGCCCACGAGAGCGTCAGCTGCGTGCACCCGGATGCGAGAATGGCGCTCGCGAGCGCAAAGAAGGATCGGTGGGCCATATCCCCTGCGGATTTTCGGCAAGGATAGGCGCCCGGCCCGCGCGATCAAGGAAAACCGCGCGCTACACACGCTTGAATTCGAGATAGGCGGGCGTCCGTCCAGCGGCGATCGCCTTCATCTCGTAGCGGGTGGCGGGCCAGTCGCCCGGTCTTGCTTTCCAGTCGGCGGCGCATTTCGCGGTCCATTCGAACGCTGGCGC
>JBEBFW010000313.1:0-2915 GCA_040081755.1 Parvularculaceae bacterium | reverse complement strand
AATCCGGCCCTTCTACGAAGCGGCGGATCTCGCCGCGTTCATGACGCCCGAGGAACTCGCCGCGCCCCGCGAGGGGACGCGCGGCAAGCTCGGCGTCGCGTAGGTCGGTAATAAGGCTCCAACACCTTCATCCTGAGAGGTCGTGACTCTATTGGACCGACGCCGCGCTCTACGACCATTTGCTGCTGACACTACGAGAAAAGGATGCGGTATTCACGTTCAACTGGGATCCATTTCTCTTCGACGCCCGCGAGCGGAACCGTGGCATTGCTCCGCTCCCCAACATATATTTCCTTCACGGCAACGTGCGAATTGGAGTTTGTCCAGAGCACGGCTCTGCGGGCGTTATTGGGAGTCGGTGCGAGCTATGCGCTGCACGTAAAAAGGCCGTGCCTCTGCTCTATCCAGTTCGTCACAAGGACTACTCGCAAGATGCCTGCATCAGGGATGCTTGGGAGGCCGCACGGAATTTCTTTAGAGAAGCATTCACACTCACGATTTTTGGATACGGGGCCCCAAATTCCGATGTTGACGCCGTCGAACTGCTCAAGTTGAATTGGTTCGCAAGGTCAAGTCGTCAAATGGAACGCATTGAAATCATTGATGTGAGTCGGAGCGATGAGACGTTCACACCGACTGTTCACTACAGCCTAGACTAAGAGGCCGCTACAACAGCTGCTCGATCAGGAAGTAGAGGAGGTTGAGGGGCTTGGCCCGATCGACTTCCTCGTCTTCCTCAAGCGCATCGAGTACCGGCCCCGAGCCGTCAAGGACGCTCGAGATGAAGTCGGACAGCTCAAGGCCGCGCTCTTGCACATCGCCATTGTTGAAATCGACGATGGTCGTGCAATGGCTGTCGTTGAAGTCGCGGAAATAGGGGAAATAGCCGCCGTAATTGGGCAGCGCGTCGAGAGTCGCCTTGAGGCGCGCCGTATCCTTGGCCCATCGCGCGAGGATGCGCTTTTCCTTGAGCCTGTCGTTTGGCGCGTTGACGATGTCGTCGTAAAACCGCTCGTACGAGTAGGCGGAGTAGTTCAGGTCCTGCTGGAAGAACGTCACGCCGAGGCGGTCGTTCGGGTATTTTTCAGCGAGCGCGCGATTGAGCGAACCGAGGTTGTCGATGATGAGCCCCGGCAGATCGCCGCGCGCATAGTCGATGAATGCGGCAAGGCCCCAGGCGCTCTTGATCTGCGCATGGAGGCGCGCGCTCGGATAGTCCGCGTCGGAGGCGCCGACAGGCGCGTCGAAAATCGGCCCCGAGTCGTCGATGAGGAAGTTCTTCTGCGCAGCGAGGTCGCGCCGCAGGTGGTGGTAGTTGTTGATGGAGCCGGCGCCGCCGGCGCTGCAACCGGTCGCGAGGAATTGTCCCGGCTGCTGGATATTGTCGCGCAACCACGAGAGAATGGCGCGCACGTTGCGGACGCCATTATGGCGCCAGACGAGCGGCTCTTTCACGCCGGCGGGGTCTTCGTAAACCGCGACGCTGTCGCCGCTGTAGACGTCGCCCGTGCAGTAAGGGACGTAGACGACGTTCCAGCGCTGGGTCTTCACTTCGGAATAAGGATGCGCGCGAAAGACGAATGGCGAGACGAGGCTCGCCGAGGGATTGGAGATATCGAGATAATTGTCCGGGATGCCGTCCGGATTGCGCGCGCCTCGAATGCCTTCAGCGCCGGTGCAGCTTGGATAATCCCAGCAGGCGCCGCCCCCCTCGAAATAGATGACGGTGTTCGACGTGCTGGCCGCGCGGCTGAGAAAGAACTTGTAGGGTGAGCCGTTGCCGCAGATGGCGCCGGAGTCCGGATGCAGCTGGATCGTCTGCCATTTGAGATAGTCGCCGGGAACAAAGCCGTCAGCGAAACCGTCGGGATTGGCGAGCAGCGGATATTGCGCCGCAGAGCGTTCTGCGGCGGTCACCGGGCGATCGGCAGGCGGCGGCGAGAAGAGATTGGCGAGCGTCTGTCCTCGCGAATAATCGCCGGTCTCGGCGAGCGCAGGCGCAATGCCCCCGGCCAGCACAGCAGCGGCCGCAATCGCAATGACGTGTCTCATGGTTCAGTCTCCCCCGACTGGCCCCGGAACGAGGCTTCCGGGCAGACTATCGCGACCTCCCCGTCATGTCACTTGCCACGCACCGTTCGCATGCCTCATTTGGAGCCGGAAAATTCGAGATTTTCCAATGCGCGCCTGGGTTCCCCTTGCTCTTGCCACCGTGAGCGGCGCAGCCGTGATCGGCGGCGTCGCCTGGTGGGCTGTCGCTTCGCGCAACGAACGTCCGGCAGCGGAGCGAACGGCGGTCCCCGCCGGATCGGGTGTAGCGGTCGCGACGCCAGAGGCATCGCCGGCAGCGGCGGAGGTCGATCCGGACGAGGACGCCCCGCCGGCCAGCCCTGACGCCCTCGCCGAATATGAACGGCGCCTCGCCATTCAGGGCGAGATGGCGGATTTCCTTCAGGGCGCGGATAGAATGCCGACGACCGAAAGGGATCGCCGGGTCAAGGATCTGGCCGCGCGCATAGGCGAACTCGAGCAAGCCCGGATCATCGTCGGCGCGCAGGGGCTCTATCTGCGGGCGACGCTCATCCGCGCGCAGCACCCGGCCGATGCTGAGGCCCGCGACGCGGCGATGGCGGCGCTGCAGGCGCAGTACGCCGGAGCCATCCCCTCGACCGCGCACCTCGATGAACAATATAGGGGCCTCAAGACACGCGAGCAGGAGATCGTTCGCGAGGCAAACGCCCGCGCCTTCTTTCCGAACGGCATGACCAGGGAAGAATACCTGCGCGCCGAACTCGATAAGGCGTTGCGCGAGGCCTACTCAGCAGACGATTGATCGCCCCGCGCAAAGTGGCTGGGGCGAGCAGCAAGCGATCCGCATCGCGGACGCGCCGACGCCCTTCGTGACGCATCGCGGA
>JBEBFW010000103.1:0-10992 GCA_040081755.1 Parvularculaceae bacterium | reverse complement strand
TTCCGCCGCAGAGCTCAAGAATGAGCGCGCTCGCCATGTCGAGACCGGGTACGATGAAGTTCGGATCGACGCCGCGCTCGAAGCGATAGCGCGCATCGGAGCTGACACCCGTCTTGCGGCCTGTTTTCGCCGTGCGCAGGGGATCGAAATAGGCGCACTCGACGAAGACGTTGACCGTCGTCTCGGAGCAGCCCGTCGTCTCTCCGCCGATGATCCCGCCGAGCCCCAGAACGCCATTGTCGTCGGCGATGACCGTCATGGTCTCGTCGACTGCGTAGGTCTTGCCGTCAAGCGCGAGGACACTCTCGCCAGCGTGCCCGAGCCGCGCCTGAATCTCGCCCTTGAGCTTGTCGGCGTCATAGACGTGCAAGGGCCGTGCGCGATCGTAAGTGAGGAGGTTCGTCACGTCGACGAGCGCATTGATGGGGCGCAGGCCAATCGCTTTCAGGCGCCCGGCCAGCCATTCCGGCGACGGGCCGTTCTTCACGCCCTTGATGAGGCGCCCGGCGAAGGCGGGGCAGGCGTTCTCGGCCCCTGGCGGAAAGCGCAGACCGATTTTCTGGGGGCAGGGGTACTCTCCCTTGACGACCGGCGGCGCCTTCGAGATGAGCTTTCCAAGGCCCGCCGCGGCGAGATCGCGGGCGACGCCGTTGACGCCATTCGTATCCGGACGATTGGGCGTCACTTCGAAATCGATGACGGCGTCCGACGCGCCAAGCGCCGCGGCGACGGGCGCGCCGACCTCGGAAGAGGCGGGCGCCTCGATAATGCCGTCATGATCATCGCCGAGTTGAAGCTCGCGCGCCGAGCACATCATGCCCTGCGATTCGACGCCGCGGATTTTGGCTTTGGTCAGCGTCACGCCGATGCCGGGCACATAGGACCCGACCGGCGCATAGGCGACCTTTAGGCCCTTGCGCGCATTCGGCGCCCCGCACACGATCTGCAGGACGCCGTCCTTCGTCGCGACCTTGCAGACTTTCAGCTTGTCCGCTTCCTTGTGCTTCTCGGCTTCGAGCACTTCGCCGATGGTGAAGGCGGCGAGCCGCACCCTCGGGTCATCGACATGCTCGACCTCGAGCCCCGCAGCGACCATCGCCTCGACGATCCTGTCGAGCGGCGCCTCGGTTTCGAGATGTTCTTTCAGCCAGGAGAGAGTGAATTTCATTGCTCGGGGGCCGTTCGGGAATGTGTGCCTTGATGAACTTGCCGCCTGAAACTGCCGACTGGTCGCGCGAGCGGCCGCTGCGGTTCTGGGATCCCGGCGCGAAGCTCCTGAAGACCATCCGCGACTATCAGCGGCTCGGCGCAGACGCCTTTCTTGGCGGCGCCCGGCGACGTCTGGTCGTTCTCCGCCATCGCTTCTGGTCGGTTGTCACCGCCGCTGATATTCCGCTGACTGTGCAAATCGGCGGTGGGCTCAAAATTCTCCATCCGACAGGCATCGTGATCCACCCGGACGCGACGATCGGCGTCAACTGCCTCCTGATGCAGCAGGCGACCCTTGGCGCGCGCGAGGGAGTCGATGGCGTGCCGAGGCTTGGAGATCATGTCGATGTCGGCGCCGGCGCAAAACTTCTGGGCCCCATCTCCATCGGCGACCATGCGCGGGTCGGCTCGAACGCCGTCGTGCTGATCAACGTACCCACGGGCATGACCGCGGTCGGCGTGCCCGCGAGGATTGTCCCCGGCAAACGCCGCCTGGAAACCGAGATCATTCAACTCGCGGCCGGGACCGCCAGGGCGCGCCAGTAGCCTTCCGACTTTCAAAGCTCCGTCTCCTCGCCCTCGCAGAGGAACAGGCCGGTCGTCATGGCGGCGTTGTCATCCTGCACGATCGACAGGGAGCCGTCGCCCTGGCGCAGGAACCAGTAAACATCGGCGACGCCGTCATTGTCGCCTTCGACCGTACACTGAGCAGTCGCCTTGACGCCGTTGCGCAGGAGTTCGAGCTTTTCGACGGCGCAGTGCATCTCGTAGAGATGGAAGGCTTCGCCCTCGATGATCCAGCGCCCCAAATCGTCGCCGCAGCGGCCGCTCTCGGCCCAGACGCCCATCATCTCGACCCAGGCCGAATCCGGCTCGCCCTCGATCGGCTGCGCGGCCGGATCGGACAGCGGGGAAGCGGCGTCAGCCGCTCCCGCCGCATCGGTCGGCGCCGCCCTGTCGGCGGCGTCGGCCGGCGCTTCGTTCTTGCCGCATGCCGCGAGCGCGAGGGCGGCGGCTGCGATGAGCAGGCGATATTGCATCATTGAGAATGCTCCCCATTAGTCTGTTTTAGCCTGCGCATGACAGTCACATCCACGGATTGACGATCTCGACGCCGCGATCAAGAAAGTCCGCGTCGCGTGTGGCGACAGCAGACCGCGTTGAGATCGCAAGGCCGATAATCTGCGCATCTACAATGCCGATAGGCCGGCCGGTTCGACGCGCGACGCCGAGCACGGCCGCCGAGGCGACAGCAGCCGCTTCGTCGAAAACCAGCCGCCGCTCCGCGAGAAATCGCCTCAACAGCCGATCAATCGCGGCGCGCAACTTCGGCGACGGCGCGCCCTTCTTGTCGATGGCCAGTCCGGCTTCGAGCTCCATGACCACGGGGGAGCATAGAACGCCGGAGCCGTAGGACTTGTCGAACCAACGGACGACAGCCTTGTCGGGCTCGACACGGACCAGTTCGCTGATGACGCAAGTGTCAAGGAGGTAGGCCATTAATCGTCCTCAAAGACCATTTGGTCGTGCTCCGGCCAGTATTCGATCTCGTCGAGATTGCGCAGAAACTCCTTGCGCGCCTCCGGATCGACATCAGCGAACAGAGCCACAGCCCAAGTCCCGAACGGCCGATCGTCATCGTTCGGGCGCGGCGTTTCGGCCGCCTTCTCGTCAAGCACCTGCCGAAGGAATGCTTCAAGACTGGCGCCGGCGCGGGCGGCCGCCTCGGCCAGACGCTCTTTGGTCGCGTCGCTCACTTTGCGGATCAAGATATCTGCCATCGCGACCTCCTCGCCGTCGATGATATCATGATATCATTCTCGGTCGCAACGGCGTCAATCATCGGCTCAGTCCCGTCGCGAGGTTCGGCTGGTCGAGCGGATCGAAGCCGTAATGCTCAAGCCAGCGCGCATCCGCGGCGAAGAAGTCGCGCAAATCCGGGATGCCGTATTTCAGCATGGCGAGGCGGTCGATCCCCATGCCGAAGGCGAACCCTTGATATTCGTCCGGATCGATGCCGCAGCTCCGAAGGACATTCGGGTGCACCATGCCGGAGCCCAAAATCTCCATCCACTTGTCGCCAGTCCCGATGCGCACCTCGTTACCGACGCGCTCATAGCCGATGTCCATCTCGGCCGAAGGCTCCGTGAACGGAAAGAAATGTGGACGGAAGCGCGTCTTCACCGCATCGACTTCGAAGAAGGCTTTGGCGAACGCCTCGAGCGTCCCCTTCAGGTGACCCATATGCGTGTCGCGGTCGATGACGAGGCCTTCGACCTGGTGAAACATCGGCGTATGGGTCTGGTCGCTGTCCTTTCGGAATGTCCGCCCCGGGATGATGATGCGGATCGGCGGCTTCTTCGTCATCATGGTGCGGACCTGCACCGGCGACGTATGCGTCCGGAGCAGCATGCGTGAGCCGTCCGCCTTCGGCTCGAAGAAGAAAGTGTCGTGCATTTCGCGCGCCGGATGATCCAGCGGAAAATTCAGCGCGGTGAAATTGTGGAAATCATCCTCGATATCCGGCCCTTCGGCGACGTCGAAGCCCATGGCCGAAAAGATCGCAGTGATTTCCTCCGTCACCTGACTGATCGGGTGAATCCGGCCCTTCGGCTCGGGCCGGACCGGGAGCGTCACATCGACTTTTTCAGAGGCGAGGCGCGCGTGGAGCGCTGCGTCGTCGAGCGCGTGCTTCCTTGCATCGAGCGCCGCCGCCACGCGGTCTTTCAAGGCATTGATGGCGGCGCCCGTCTCCTTGCGCGCATCGGGAGAGAGCGACCCCAAAGTCTTCAGGCGCTCGGTGACGGCGCCCTTTTTCCCGAGCGCCGACACGCGCACGTCCTCAAGGGCCGCGCCGTCGGCGGCGGCGGCGATCTTCTCCGAGAGGTCGCGTTCAAGGGCGTCGAGATCAGCGGTCACGTGGGCGGCTTCTCCTGATAGATCTCCGGCCGGTTCACTTCCATGAACCATTCGGGATGAGCCAAGGGCTTAAAGCCCGATTTCTCATAAAGTCCATGGGCGGTGCGCGTCGCCAGCATTATTCGCCGCAGGCCCGCCATGACGGGCAGGGCGAAAATCTCATCCATCAGCCATTTGGAGAGCCCGCGCCCGCGATATGATTCCAGCACGAAGACATCGGCGAGATAAGCAAATGTCGCGTAGTCGGTGACGAGGCGCGCAAATCCGACCTGTTCGCCGTTCACGAGCGCTTCGACGGCGTCCTGGGGCGCGTACACGCCGAAACACCAGCTTGAGACGACGGCGCGCTCGACGATCTCTCGCGGAATGCCGCCAGCCCAGTAGGAGTTGGCGAGGAACCCATGCACGACCGCGAGGTCGATACGGCGCGCGTCGTCGTCGATTTCGAAGCCTTCCGGGTTTTGGCGATGCGTGTGCGGCGGTTTCATAAGTGAGGCTCGTTCCCGGCGCGGCGAGAGGCGCACTCTTGATCGCAACAATCTCGTTGAGGGGATAACGGCGAGGCCGTTCTGGCGCACGCGAAAAAGCGGGAGCCCATAGGGCCCCCGCTTCTGTTGGAAACAATTGGATCGACGGGAGGATCAGCCGGCGATCGGATAGTCGCGCTCACCCGAAGCCGAATAGGACGAGAGCGCTTCGGAGCCGATTTCATCGACTGCCGCGGCTACCGTTCCGGCGATGCAGTCCTCGATCTGGTAGCGATAGAAGACAGAGCCGGCGAGGTCGGCCTTGCACTCCTTGATGGCGGCCTGCTCAATCTCTGCATGGAGCGAGGCGACATAGGCCGGGTCGTCCAGTTGCGCGCGGTCGATCGCGACGCGTTCGCCCGAGGCGAGAGCCGAGCCCCCGAAAAGCGCGAGGACGGCGGCGGCGGTGATGGCTGAATTGCGGTGCATTTCGATTTCCTTTCAGAAGGTTGGCGATATGCCCCAAGCGTTCCCTTGAAGACTCTTGACCGCATTCATGTTGCGGTGCACCATAAGTAGGCACGCCAGAGAGAATTGCAATATCTTTTTTTAGTATCTGCTATATAATAACATTTCAAGCGCGGACTGCTCGGCGCCGACCCTAAAGAGGCACGAAAAGAGGCGCGCTGATGGCAGCGCGCCTCCTTCAAAATCAATGAGTTAGCCAATCGATTTTAGGCCAGCGCGGCCTTCGCCTTGTCGGCCAGCGCCTTGAAGGCCTCCGGCTCTTTCACCGCGATGTCCGCGAGAACCTTGCGATCGACCATGATCCCGGCTTTCGAGAGGCCCTCGATGAAGCGGCCATAGGTGATCCCGAGTTCGCGGGTGGCGGCGTTGATGCGCGTGATCCACAGGCGCCGGAAATTGCGCTTTTTGGTGCGGCGATCGCGATAGGCGTATTGGCCCGCCTTCTCGACGGCCTGACGGGCGATGCGGATCGTATTCTTGCGGCGGCCGAAATAGCCCTTGGCCGCCTTGTAGACTTTCTTGTGCTTGGCGTGGGCGGGAACGCCCCGTTTGACGCGTGACATCTATGTCCTCCTCAGCGGTCGTAGGGCATGTATTTCTTCACGATGCCGGCGTCCGAGTCCGAAAGGATCTTGGTGCCGCGGTTCGTGCGGATATACTTGCCGTTGTGGCTGATGAGGCGGTGACGCTTCCCCGCGACCCCGGCCTTGACCTTGCCGGACGCGGTCATCTTGAAGCGCTTTTTGGCGCTCGATTTGGTCTTCAGTTTGGGCATTTCGCTCTTCCTTGAAGGAGCGCCGAATTCAACTGGGAAGCCGGCGCATGCATGAACGACCGCCAAGGCATGCCTTTGGCCCGGCGGCCGGGAGCGCGGGTTATAGCGAAAGACGAAAGCGGCGCAAGGCCTTCGCTGAGGCGCCCGCTAGTTGAGCAGGATCGAGATCCCGACAAGTCCGCAGGCGCGGGATTCTCGCGGCGATGTGAGCGCCCTGCGCGACAATGCGGCTCGTTGCCCTCCCCCGATCGCGGTAGGATCGCGGAAAGTGCGGGGCCCTCATTTGCGATTGATCCTCCTGCTGCTGGCGCTCGTCCTCGCCCCGCTTGGCGCCCGCGCGGCCGAGCCGGTTTCGACCGTGTCCTACCGCCTCGATTACGGCGGCTGGTACACGGTGCCGGTCATGGTGAACGGGCGCGGCCCTTACGACTTCATCATCGACACCGGCGCCTCGCACTCGATCGTCTTCGGCAACCTCCACGCCATCCAGAATTTCGCGCCGACCGGCGGGCCGCCTCAGCGGGTTCTGGGTCTCGCCGCATCGGGGCGATTTCCGACCTATCATATCGGCGAGATCGCGCTTGGAACGGCGCGCCTCTCGGGCGTCGTCACGGTCGTGCTCGACGAGTGGAAAGTCGGCGACGAGGCGCCGTTCGGCGTGCTTGGTCTCGACTTTCTCAGCGAGTATTTCGTCATCGTCGATCGCGCGCGGAGCGAAGTGCGCCTTTACGACGAAGACGAGCCGCTCGAACTGGCGGGGCGCAAATGGAAGTGGACGTCGCTGACGCGCCGCGACTTCGGGCTCGCCGACGCCGGCCTCTACACGGTCGATGGTTACGTCAACAACCGGCTCGTGCGCTTCATGATCGACCTTGGCGCCACCGGCACGATCATCAATGGCAAGGCGAAGGGAAAGATCGAGAAGGCCGGCGGTTTCTCGATCGTTTCCAATCCGGTGAGCGGATCGACCGGGAGCCGCGTCAAGGGCGCGCTCAACGAGCGCGCCGAGCAGCAGCCCATGCGAGTCGAGAGGATCCGGCTTGGCCGCACGACTTGGTACAAAGAGATCGTCTACGTTCACGACGCGCCCGTCTTCGACGAGCTTGGCGTCCAAAACGACGCCTTCGGCCTCCTCGGCGCCGACCTCTTCCACGAACGCAGCTTCGCCTTCGACTTCAAGGGCGGGCGCCTGTGGATCGGGCCGAAGGGCAAGTAAGGCCTCCGCCCTTCCCTCAGTCGAGGTCGTCACCGTTTGCAGGCGCCGATTGGCTGGAACGGAAATTCCCGTCCCCGTCATAGGCCGCGATCATCTTGCGTCCTTTGATCTCACGCCGCGGCAAAGCAAGGCTCGCCGTTCCGTCCGTCTTCAGCGGAATGATCGCGAGCCTCCCTGTGTCGCTCGAAAATGAGACGAAGCCGCTCGGCGCCTGACGCGGGGCGCCCGCGCTCCTCACAGAGGCGTTGCAGACGACGAGATCGGCGCCCGGGTGCGCATAAGACGCGCAGCGCACAGACGTGACGGTTGCGCCGTCGCGCGCGCCCTCGGCAACGACCGATTTCTGGAACGGAGCGGGCGAGCCGAGGTTCGGCCTCGGGCTCGGCCCGAACGCCCGATTTTGGATGAAGGCGATGGTCTGGGTCGAGACATCGCCGTCGGCGACGGCGACGACCGATGTCTGCGTGCGCGGGGTACAGGAAATCTGCCGATCCCCCGGAAGAGTCGCGCAAGCGCCCGTCATCACAAAGTTGCTGGAGATTTGCTCTTGTATCCTGACTTCGCCGCTCTGGACTTCGATCGCCGGCGTGCAGGCGCCCGCTGGAACCACAAAGGGTCCGAGATTTCCCGGATTGACGTTGAAGGTGAAGGCGCCCGCCTCGTCCGCCTCCTTGCAGATCTCGAGAAACCCTCTGCGGCGTTCGTTCGTGAACCTTATTTCAGTGACGCCGGGGCCGGGCGCGACCAGCACCTGCTTGTTGGCAAGATCGATCTCGTGCGGCGCCGACGGATTGACGGCGATGCCGGTCACGCCATAGCCGATGGGGGCCGTCTCGCGCACGGTCGTCGATCGGCCGATCGGATAATTCGTGCCGATGACTTTGCAATAGCCCCCGGGCGCCGGGCCGGCCGGAACCTTGATCGAGTCGTTCTGGCGATCGGTCGTGAACGTGAAGGGCGCGCCGATCGCGACGCCGGGGCCCGCCACTTTGCAAACCTTGAGCGTTGCGACCTCGGCGGCGCGCGTGACGCAAATGTTGTCGTAGCCGACGATCTCGGTTGCCCACGGGCTCACATCGGCGCTGATGAGCACGTCGGTGACATTGGCGAGAATGCTGTTCCATGTCGCGGTCGCTGTCCGCGAGGCGCCAATGACCCAGTAGCCGTCGGCATTGGACGGCAACTGTTGGCCCGGAACCACTGTATGAACCGGCGCGCAGAAGCGCCGCCAGCCCGGCCTTTGGCCGCCGTCCTCGGTGATGAAGTCTGTGGTTACGAATTGGGCGCGGCTCCCGCCCACATAGTTCCCGCTGAGGAAGCTGAGACCGGGTCTGACACTCTGGTTCGCGCCGAACTGTCCGCCATTGAAAACTCGCGCGTCGAAGCAAAAAGTCGATCCGACCGGATAGCTGCGCCAGTCGCCACGATAGGGCGAGGGCGGCGCTCCAACGGCTTGCGTCCCGGAGCAGAGCGCCGATGCGCCGGAGTCATCCTCAAGACGGAGATAATAGTCCGAGGGGCCGTTGATCGACCCGTCATTTGAAGGGCTGACGCTGATATTCGGCGCGAAAGTGCAAGCGCGCCAGCTCTCGGTTCCGGAGCTTGAAAAGGCGGTGCAGAGGCTCTGTTGAGCCAGCGACTGCTCGATAGCCAGCGTGCTGACGAACGAAACCAGCAAACATTTGGTGAAACGTGATGCGCCCGACATAGGCTCCCCCTCATGCGTCCGCCGCATGTGTTGAGCCGAGTGCGCGCCCGATCTCCGGAACGTCCGGCGAAGCCGCAAACGGCCTCTTTGGAAACGCCAGAATTGAAGGCAACGTATCGACACTGCGCCCCCGCCCGCAGCGCTGCAACCCAATTTTTTCAGCAGCCGAAGCGTTCTTCGAAGTCGATTGAGGGTGCGCCAGCGGCCGGCGCACCGAAGGGATCGCCGAACGTTTCCCGCCGCGGTTCGCCCGGGCTCTTGACGTTTCTATCTGAACTGACTAGTTAGACTAGTTATGAGGAACTCCTCCAAGATTTGGTCGCTCCAGGACGCGAAGGCCAGATTCAGCGAACTGGTGCGGCGCGCGCAGACAGCGGGGCCGCAAACCGTGACGCTGCACGGCAAGCCGATCGTGACGGTGCGGAGCATTGAAGCGGAGGAAAAGCTGTCGGGTCTTTCGGCGGCGGATGTGCTGCGCAGCCTGAGTTTTGGCGGGCCGATGGACTTGGAAATTCCCGATTGGGAGACCGAGGCCGATTTCCGCGATGTGTCGCTGCCGTGAAGTGGATCGCCGACACTAACGTCATATCGGAGACTGTTCGCCCATCCCCCGAACCTCGCGTGATGGCCTGGCTCGAGGCCACGCCCATCGAGCGCTTGCACACGACGAGCGTCAATCTCGCCGAGATTCGATTCGGCGTTCTCAGCCAGGGCGAGCCCGCCCGAGCGAATGCGCTGGAGAATTGGCTGGAACGCACCGTGCGACCCCTCTTCGAAGGGCGCATCCTTCAGGCCGATGAGGACGCGCTGCTGACCTGGCGCACCCTGTCAAAGGAACTTCAGCGTCGGCGCGAACCGACGCCATCGGCGGATCTCCTGATTGCAGCGATCGCGCTGATTCAGCATTGCGCTGTCGCAAGCCGCGACGCGAGGCCCTTCGCGGCGGCCGGCGTCCCGACACTCAATCCGTGGACGGGGGAACGGTTCAACCTTGAGGGCAGGCAGTAGAAAACCTGCGGCCCTTGGCCTACTGCCTGCCGCTTGCTGCTTTCACCGAGAGGCCTTCCATGTCCTACACCTGCTTCAAGCTCGATATTACGGACAAGATCGCGCATATCCGCTTCTCGCGTCCCGAGAAGGCGAATTCGTTCATTCCGGAATTCTGGCGCGAACTCCCTGAAGCGGTCGAAGAGATTTCGGGCGGCGCGAAAGCGCGCGTCATCGTTCTGTCTGCGGAGGGAAAGCATTTCACCTCGGGCATGGACATTTCGGTGTTCATGACGGGGGCGCTCAACACCGACCCCGCCAACCGCGAGATCGACGCCGAGCTTTTCCGTCATACGGTGAAGGAATTGCAGCACACTTTCTCCGCGCTCGAGAACGCGCGCCAGCCGGTGCTGGCGGCGATCCAGGGCGGCGCGATCGGGGCCGGCGTCGATCTCGCGACCGCGTGCGACTGCCGCTACGCCTCGGCCGACGCCTTCTTCTGCGTCTATGAGACCGCGATCGGCATGACCGCCGATGTCGGCACCTTCCCGCGCCTTGCACGCGTCATCCCCGAGGGCTTCGCCCGGCAAATGGCCTACACGGCGGAACGCGTGCCGGCCTCGAAGGCGAAGGAAATCGGCCTCGTCAACGAAGTCTATGAGACCCATGAGGCGCTTCTTGCGGGCGTGATGGAGATCGCGGGCAGGATCGCCGCCCACTCGCCGCTCGCCGTCACCGGTTGCAAGGCGATGGCCAATTACGCCCGCGACCATTCGACGGCCGATGCGCTCGATTATGTCGCCCTCTGGAACGCCGCCATGCTGCGCGCCGACGACATCAAGGAAAGCTATGTCGCGAAGACGGAAAAACGCGCGGCGCGCTACGCGGAGCTGAAGGCGATCTTTCGTGACGCGACGCTTCGCGCCGCCCCTCAGGATGAAGCGTCCTAGCTAATTGCTCCGCCCGCCGACATAGCGGAGCGTCTCTCCGATGATGTTGTTCATGCGCGCGCGCCAGAGGCTGAGAAGGTCCTCGTTCGAGCGGCGCTTGAGGCCGAACCGGCGCAGCATGTCCGCGCGCGCCGAGGTGCGCCCGCCGAAAGTCGCCGCGACGCGCGGCCCCCAATAATCGACGCTGTCGGAGATTTCCGTGCGCGCGGCGTCGCCGCCGGCGGCGAGCTTCA
>JBEBFW010000102.1:0-11044 GCA_040081755.1 Parvularculaceae bacterium | reverse complement strand
GGTCGAACGCGCCGCGAGCGCATCGGCCCAGTCTCCGCAGAAAAACGCCGCACGGTCCGCGAGCCCCAGCCGCAACGCATTCTGGCGGGCGGAACGCGCTGCGACAAGGCTCCGATCGACGCCAACACCCGACGCCATGGGGAAGACCGTCAGCAATGCGCACAAAAGCGCTCCGCTGCCGACGCCGAGATCGAGGACGCGCAAGGCAGCGTCAGCAGCAAGACGCCGGCGCGCGGCCTCGACCAGAGTCTCGCTGTCGGGACGCGGGCTCAATACGCCCGGCGCCAGCCTGAAGACGAGGCCGTAAAACTCTTTCTCGCCGACGATGTGCGCGACGCTCTCGCCGGCGACGCGACGAGCGATCATCGCGTCCAGCGCCGCGATCTCATCGACGGTCAACAAACGATCAACGGCGAGAAGCAGCCCGGCGTCATCGAGCCTGAGCGCGGCCTTCGCGAATAGCCGCATGTCGAGATGCGGCGTGTCGGAATGAACGAGCCGCGCGGCGGCGCTGCGCAGAGAGGCTTCAAGCCGCATCGTTCTCAATGTCGGTCAGCCGATCCGCGCGGTCCTGCGAGACCAGCGCGTCGACGATTTCGGGCAGCGCGTCGCCGCGGATGATCTGATCGAGATTGTAGAGCGTCAGATTGATGCGGTGGTCGGTGACGCGGCTCTGCGGGAAATTATACGTCCGTATGCGTTCCGAGCGATCGCCCGATCCGACCATGCCCTTGCGCGCGGCGGCGCGTTCGGCGTCGGCGCGCTCGCGCTCCATGTCGTAGAGGCGCGCGCGCAGGATCTTCAGCGCCTTGGCGCGATTCTTGTGCTGGGACTTTTCGTCCTGCTGCTGAACGACAAGGCCGCTCGGCAGGTGCGTGATGCGCACAGCCGAGTCCGTCGTGTTGACCGACTGGCCGCCAGGCCCCGAGGCGCGGAAGATGTCGATGCGCAAATCGGCGTCATTGATGACGATATCGACTTCCTCCGGCTCCGGGAGCACCGCGACCGTCGCGGCGGAGGTGTGGATGCGCCCTTGCGTCTCCGTCGCCGGCACGCGCTGCACGCGGTGGACGCCGCCCTCGAATTTCATTTTCGCGAAGACGCCGTCTCCCGCGATGTTCGCCTGGATCTCCTTGAAGCCGCCGAGATCGGCCTCGGAGGCGGAGAGCACCTCGACCTTCCAGCCCTGCAATTGCGCGTAGCGCTGATACATGCGGAAGAGATCGCCGGCGAAGAGCGCCGCCTCGTCGCCGCCCGTGCCGGCCCGGACTTCGAGAATGACCGAGCGATCGTCGGCCTTGTCCTTCGGCAGCAGCATCAATTGAAGATCCTGCTCGACCCCCGGCGCCCGCGCCTTCAAATCCTGAAGTTCTTCGCGGGCCATGGCCGCCATCTCGGCGTCGGGCCCTTCCGAGATATCCTTCAGCTCGATCATCTGCCGGCGGATGGATGTGAGTTCGCGCGCCTTCTCCGCGACCGGACGAAGCTCGCCATGCTCCTTCGACAGCTTGACGATCTCCTCGCCCTTCGTCACGGACGACATCGCCGCCTCGATCTTGTCGAAGCGGGCGACGAGCGCGTCGATCTTTTCCTGCGGAATCAATTCGATTTTTCTCCGGCCGACGGCGTGCGGGCCGCGCCATCTTCTATGTCTTTCGCGATCGCATCGACAATATCGCGAAACCGCGGATCCATGCCCGTGTTGCGGGCTCTGCTCCACCATTTGCGCCCACGGGGGCTTTGCAGATAGAGCCGGGTCGATCCGGCGTTCCGTTCGTAGGCGGCGGCCTCGACCAGGCCGCGCTTTCGAAGATTGAACGCCGCTTCATGCGTGCCGATCGCCATGCCGAGCGCGGTGTAGAAGCGGTCCTTTTCGCCGTCCTTCAGCGGCGCGGCTTCATACATGGCGCGGTGCATGAAATCGGCTTTCTCCGGATTGTCGTAAAGCGCGTAATGCATGGCGCCCGTCTGCATCCACATAGTGAGCGTCAGGTCGGCGCGCGCGATCTTGTTGGTCTGGTGGCCCTGATAAAGAATCGCGAACAGCGTCGCGACGATGACGATCACCGCAACGATCTGGCTGACGTAGTAGATTTCCTCGAACGTCATGCCGAACCTTCTGGTCCGCCGTCCCGCGGATTGCGCGCCTTTAGGCGATTTGCGGCGACAGCGCAAAATCCGGCGCCGGGTGGTCGTCGCTCACACCTTTCGCACATCGCCGGGATATTGCGCGACCACCGCATCCGACGTGAGCAAAGTCATTCCTTCGACGTGCGCCTGCGCCAGCAGCATGCGGTCGAACGGATCGGCGTGAATGGGCGGCAGATCGCGGATGGCGACGGCGTGCTCGCTGGTGATGGGGATTTCAATCCATCCGTTGTCGACAAGCATGCGACGAAGGCGGCGCGGGTCGGCCACGAACTCAATGGGCCTGACGCTCGCTTTGATGCTGACTTCCCAAATGCTGGCGACGCTGAAACTGACGCTTGTCGTCTCGTCCTCGATCAAGCGCCTCGCAGTCGGCGACAGTCGATCCGATTCGTCCGCCACCCAGAGCAGCAGATGCGTGTCTAGGAGACAGTTCAATCCTCGACCCCGAACATAGCCGCTATTTCCTTCTGCGCCATTGTGTCGAAGTCATCGGGAATTTTCATTTCGCCCTTCATGAAGCCGATGCGCTTCTTCGGCTTGTCGCCCTGGTCGAGCGGTACGACCTTGACCAGCTGCTTGCCTGCCTTGGCGATGACGAAAGCCTCCCCCTTCGCCGCCTGCTCGACGAGCCGCGACAGCTGGGTCTTCGCCTCATGGATGTTGAAGACGCGCACCGCACACCTCGATTTAGTTTATTGAACTTAGTTCACAAAGGCGGTGAGCGCAAGACCCATAGACCAAGCGCGAGGCGTGAAAGACGCGGATCGCGCCGCATAGGGGCGGCGCTCCATCCGCCCTACGCTACAGCGCCTCGACGGGAACCAAGGATCGATTCTTCGCGACTTTCGCGAGCTTGCGGTCGAAGGTCAGGAAGGCGGCGCAGCCTTCGGATTTTGCGAGATGCAGGGCGTCGGCGAAGTCCATGCCGGCCATCCAGTCGAGCATCGACGCCAGCACGGCCGGCTCCTCGACCGAAACGCCGGGAAGCCCCGCGAGGCCGCGCAATCCGTTGGCGATTTCACGCGGCGTGAAGCCGTAGGCGCTGCGCAGCACCCATTCGCTCTCAAGGCAGACCGTGATGGGGATGAAGATATCGCCCCCGTCAATGACGGCGCGCGCCGCCTTGAACTCGCGCGCGTCGTCGGCGGTCAGACCCCGAACGACGACATCGCCTCGCGCGCAACAGCGTCGTCCATCTCCTTAAGCGTCAAGGCGCGGCCAGGTCGTTTCAGAGAGCCGGCAACGGCGTCGATGTCTGTTTCCGCGAAAAGCGGGCTGGCCTTGAGCAACACGCCCTCGGAAGTCTCCTTCACCACGAGCTTCGTTCCCGCCGACCAGCGTCGCCGGTCGCGAATCGCCTTGGGCGGCCTAGAAGGCATCCGGCTTCTTGTCCTCGATGAAGTCTGCAATCGTCCACATGCTTTTTACAATGTGTGCGGAAAGTCCGTCGCGATCGGAGTACAGTCGCAGCAAAACGTCGGACCGACGCCAGTCCGAGATTTCGCGTTCTTCCGCGTCGCGAAGGCGATAGAAACTGGGCCACCAACCGCTAGATGGTCTGGATTCGAGCCTCTGTCTGCTTGACGGTCCTATAAAGGGCTTTTGCGGCTGCCCGTAGTACGGAACCGCTTTGGAATCGTTATCCCACTGCTCCTTCGTGACTGCTCTAATCCCGATGCAAATGTCTCGAAACTCATCTCCTGCTGCCTCGATGGCTGCACCGACATGCAGGGGCCAAGATTCGCGACGCAACAAGATGGGAAGATCTTTCTTGCCTCCGCCGAAACGACCCTGATGCCAAATGAGACAGACCTCCCAGTCGGCTCCTCTCTCGCGAACCGATTTCTCTAGACGCTGCTCGATTTCGCTCACGAAGTCTTGCTGAATCCGCCCAGCGAAACCTGATCGGCTGTCCGAAATTCGTAACGCACCCGCCAAGTTGTTCCGGTTTTGCAAGGCGAGTTCGACTATCGCCGCATCCACCATATTCGGCTGCCTCTCTGCATTGACCTCGAGTCGAACATACGCGTCGAATTGCTTTAGGAACTCGCGCACCTTCTCGGCGCGGCATTCTTTCAGGCATTCCGCAAGCCAATCCAAGATTGTCGGACATGGTCCCGCACCGTTCCCCTTCCGGTCGGACGCCGGAGCCCACGCGCCGCAGACAAGTTTTTTTCCTGCATGTGATCGCTCACCATCTTCAGTGAAGCTGTTTCGACCTGGAGGCTGTCCTTGGGAGCTCAGATACAGCAACCGATACTCCCCCTGCCTTCCCGCCTTTTCGTTCAGAGCTTCGAGATATCGGTCCACCTGCTTATTCTGATCGATCGCGTCAAAGATTTTGTTCTCGATGCCTAACCAGAGCCGACCGTCCGTGAGCGTCACGTCGATGAGTTCAGTCGTAGCGGATCGTTGGACCCGCTCCATGTTAAAGGAGCTGGCCAAATCAGGAAAAAACAGTCGCACGAAATGCCGCAGAAACATGTCGCCTTGGCTATGCGATCCGTTTGGATCCAAGAGGTCGGCTAACGCCTTGCTCGTGGCGTTCTCGTTGGCGCCAAGGAGGACGAACAAATTGAATTGCGCAGCGGTTTCACTTTCGAACTTGCGTTGTGCCGCCTCTAGCAGTCCCGTAACGGTTGCGGTTTGAGCAAGAAGGCTCTCAGCGTTGCTTGCCTTATTGGTCAACCAGTGCCCCCGTTTGAACAGCGTCAAAAGGCAGACCGAAAAGCGCGCGCCGCGCGTCCTATTCCGCCGCGACGCTCGCCTTCTCCTCGCGCGCCCTGATCTCCGCCGCCTTCTTCTCGACCAGTTCGACGAGATGATCGACGATCTTGTCGTTGTCGAGCCGGTGGTGGGGTTCGCCGTCGAGATAGACTTGGCCGTGCTCTTTCCCCGAGCCGCCGCCGGTGAAGCCGATGTCGGTTTCGCGCGCCTCGCCGGGGCCGTTGACGACGCAGCCGATGATCGACAGCGACATCGGCGTCGTGATGTGCGCGAGACGTTTTTCCATCTTCTCGACCGTGTCGATGACCTGGAAGCCCTGACGCGCGCAGGAGGGGCAGGAGATGATGTTGACGCCGCGATGGCGCAGCCCCAGCGACTTCAGAATGTCGAAGCCGGCCTTGATCTCCTCGACCGGGTCGGCCGAGAGCGAGACGCGAATGGTGTCGCCGATGCCGGCCCAGAGCAGCGAGCCCATGCCGATCGCGGTCTTCACCGTGCCTATGCGCAAGCCCCCGGCCTCGGTGACGCCGAGATGCAAGGGGCAGTCGATGGCGTCCGCCAGCATCTGGTAGGCGGCGACGGTCAAGAACACGTCGGAGGCTTTCACCGAAATCTTGAATTCGTGAAAGTCATTGTCCTGCAGGATCTTCGCGTGATCGAGCGCGCTCTCGACCATCGCCTCCGGACAGGGCTCGGCGTATTTTTCGAGCAGGTCCTTCTCGAGACTGCCGCCGTTGACGCCGATGCGCATCGAGCAGCCATGATCTTTCGCCGCCTTGATCACTTCCTTGACGCGCTCCGCCGAACCGATATTGCCGGGATTGATCCTGAGGCACGCCGCGCCCGCGACCGCCGCCTCGATGCCGCGCTTGTAGTGGAAATGAATGTCAGCGACGATCGGCACGCTGACATTCTTCACGATCGTCTTCAGCGCCGCGGTCGATTCAACATCCGGACAGGAGACGCGCACGATGTCGGCGCCGGCCTCCGCGATCTCGTTCACCTGGCGGATGGTCGCCTGCGCGTCCGAGGTCAGCGTATTGGTCATCGACTGCACCGCGATCGGCGCATCGCCGCCGACGGGGACCTTGCCGACCATGATCTGGCGGGACTTGCGGCGCGCGATGTCGCGCCAGGGACGTATGGACATGGGGCACCTTTAGGTTGGGCAGCAAGCACTAGGCAGTAGGCAGTAGGCAGTAGGAGGATGAAAACCGGCTGTGGGTAAGTCAACATCCTTGACGCGCGGCGTCTTGGCTGGCGGCTGGGCCCGGCCGTTTAGCCGCCGATTACGGCCGCTTGAACTCGAAAACATGGCGCAGGTCATAGGCGGGCTTCACCGCGCCATCGACCGTCCGCGGCGAAAAACGCCAGAGCCGCGCCGCGTTGAGGGCGGCGTCGTTGAAGCAGGTATTGGTCGAGGCGGCGACGCGCTCGCCTGCAACGGTTCCTGAAACCGAAACATTGAAGGCGATCTCGACGGTCTCGACGTCCCTCGCGCCGGTCTCGCAGCGGCGCGGATAGATTTCCGAAGCGGATTCGATGAGCCTCGCCTCGACGAGAACGGGCAGCGCTTCGGCTGGCGCGCCCGTGGCGGGAGTCCCGCTCGTTCGCGCGGGCGCAGAAACCGCGCCGGGGATCGCCGTCTGGTTCAGCTTGAAGGGCTCTGTCGTCTCTTTCGGCATCGCGATCATGATCGCGCAGATCAGGATGAACGCCAGCACGAAGATGAAGCCGATGAGCGTCATCAGCGGACGCTCGCGCTCATCGACAGCGGCGGGCGCGGGCTCGGCATGCTGCTCGATCCGGTCTTCGACGCGCGGCGACGGGCCGGTGTTCTCCTTGAATTTCGCGACGGCGGCGGCGGCGTCGACGCCGAGAGCCTCCGCATACGTCTTGACGAAGCCGAGCGCGAACGGCCGCGACGGCAGATCGTCGAACTGCATCAGCTCGATGGCGTTGAGATACGCCGCCTTGATGTGGGTGCGCTTCGCGATTTCCTCGATCGAGAAGCCGGCGGCCTCGCGCACCGCGCTGAAGTAGGCGCCGATTGTTGGAAACTCGCTCGTCTTGAGATCGCCCGTGCGCAGCCGCGCGCGCGCCTGACCCATGTCGAGAATTTCGGCGGAGCCGTTAACCTTCGCCACTGTCCCAGCCACCCTTACGCAACACCGCGCTTACGCCGATTCCCTTACGCCTTCCCGGCCTAATTGGACATCGTGAAAGCCCGGTTACGCCGCAATCGCGACGCTCTGTGACCGGCATAGCACGAAGCGCGCCAGAAGCGCGCAAGCGGAGAGCTTCAGCGGCCCTGCGGCAGGGCGACGCCTTCGCGTTCGAGCCGCGCCCGGATGGCCTCGCGAAGGCCTCGCCTGCTCGCCGCGATCTCGACGCCGAGCCAGTCCGAGAACTCGCCGGCGTCGAGCGAGCGCACGAGGCGCCGAAACCAGCCGATGGAGGTCGCCGGCAGCGAGAAGCGTCTCACCCCGATGCCGATGAGGGCCGAGGCCATGATCGGATCGGCCGCCTGCTCGCCGCAATAGGTGAGCGGCCGGCCGATGCGGCCGGCGCGGCTGACGACCGTTTGCAGGAACGACAGGAAGCCGGCGTCGATCGGGTCGAAGCGGCGCTGCATGGCCGGGGATTCCCGGTCCGCCGCGAAATAGAACTGGGCGAGGTCGTTGCCGCCGATCGACAGGAAGTCCGCGACGGCGGCGATCTCCTCGACGCGCCAGGCGGCGGCCGGCGTCTCGATCATGGCGCCGACCTTGATGCCCGAGGGGAGCGGGCGCCCCCAGCGGCGCCGCAAGGCCATTTCCTTGTCGAGAACTTCGCGCGCGGCCTCGATTTCGGAAGCGAGCGTCACCATCGGGAACATGAGGTGAAGCTCGCGCTCGGCCGCGGCGGCGAGCAAGGCGCGCAGCTGCGGGCGCAAAATGCCTGGCCGATCGACGGAGAGCCTCAGCCCCCGCCAGCCCATGGCGGGGTTCCCCTCGGCGGCGCCCTGCATGTAGGCCGCCGCCTTGTCGCCGCCGAGGTCGGCGGTGCGGAAGATCACGGGCCGCCCGCCCGCCTGATCGAGAATGTCGGCATAGAGTTTCGCCTGCGCCGTGTAGCGCGGCAGCTGGTTGCCGATCAGAAACTGGAGTTCGGTCCGATAAAGCCCGACGCCGGCGGCTCCCGTCGTCTCAAGATGGGGCATATCGAGCGCGAGGCCGGCATTCATGAGAAGGTCGATCGCGACGCCGTCCGGCGTCACGGACGGGAGGCCCTTTTCCTCGGCGAACTGGGCCTGGCGCTTGGAGAGCAGTTCGCGCTTGACGCGATAGGATTCGAATATCTCGTCGGTCGGCCGGATGTGGACTTCGCCGGCGTCGCCGTCCGCGACCATGCGGTCGCCGTCGAAGATGCGCTCAAGCGCGCCGTCGGCGCCGCTCACCATCGGAATTTCGAGCGCGCGCGCGACGATCGCCGCGTGCGAGACCTCGGAGGCCTCGACCAGCACGAGACCTTTGAGAAGCGCGCGGTCATATTCGAGAAGATCGGCCGGCCCCATCGAGTGGGCGACGACGATCGAGGGTTCGGTGAGAGCCCGCGGGCGCGCCGTCGCCTCTCCGCTCAAATGGCGCAAGAGCCGGTGCGACAGATCGTCGAGATCGTGCAGCCGCTCGCGCAAATAGGGATCGCGGGCCTGCGAGAGCCGCGCCCGGTTTTCGGCCTTCACGCGATCGACCGCCGCTTCCGCCGTAAGTCCGGCGAATACATGCGTGCGCAGGCGCTCTTTCCATCCACGATCGTAGGCGAAGAGCCGATAGGCCTCGAGCACCTCGCGCGAGACGCCCGAAAGACCCTCGTCGGCCAGAAGGTCGTCTACGGACTTTCTGACGCTCTGCAGGCCGTCCTCCAGCCTTTCGAGTTCGGCGCCCTTGTCGACGGCGAAGCTCCGGTGATGGGCGAGCGGGGCGTCGTGGAGCGTCGCGCGGCCATAGGCGACGCCCGAGACGACCGGCGTCCCCTCGATGCGGTCCGGCAGTCGCAGCACTTCGCCGACGCTCGCCGTCTCCTCCTTGCCGAGGAGTTCGCCTGAGGCGGCGATCTCGGCGAGGAGACCCGCGACGGCGAGCGCGGCGCCGACTTCCTCGTCCGTGTAGATTCGCGGAACCTTGTTCTGCAGAACGAGAACCCCGAGCACGCGCGCCGACCGGATCAGCGGCACGCCGAGAAACGAGTGCAGCTTTTCCTCGCCAGTCTCGGGGCGATAGACAAAATCGGGATGCAGCGGGGCCTCAGCGGTGACGAGGGGCTCCTGGCGACGCGCCACGTGTCCGACGAGGCCCTCGCTCATGTGGAGGCGCGTCACATGGACGGCCTCCTGCTTGAGGCCTTCCGTGGCGTAGAGCTCGAAGAACTCGCCGGGCCGCCGCACATAGATCGAGCAGACGTCGGCCACGATATGGCTGGCGATGACCCGGGTCAGCGTGTCGAGGCGGGCCTGCGCGTCCGAGACGGCCGCCGTCGCCGTATGCATGGCCCGAAACAACGCATTCACGTTGCGCTCGCTTTGCGGCGCTACGGGCGGACCGTGATCGTCGTTTGCGCTCATGTCTCTCCCAACAAGGCGCTATTGCGCGCCGCCGGGGGGCCTGTCGAGTCCGTAGGCCTGATGGAGGGCGCGCACCGCAAGTTCGGCGTATTCTGACCCGATGAGGACCGAAATCTTGATCTCGGAGGTCGAGATATTGCGGATATTGATGCCCTTGTCGCCGAGGGTTCCGAACATGGTCGCGGCGACGCCCGCATGCGACTTCATGCCGACCCCGATCACCGAGACCTTCACGAGGCTCCTCTCGCTGTGGAGAGCCGAGTAGCCGATCTGCGCTTTCGCGTCCGCCAGCAGCGCGACCGCCCGGTCGAGATCGGCCTCGGGGATGGTGAAAGAGAGGTTCGCGGAACCGGCATTGCGCGATGGGCCCTGAACGATCATGTCGACATTGATGCCGGCGGCGCCCAGCATCGTGAACACGGCTGCGGCCTTGCCCGCCTCGTCCGGCACGGAGAGCACGCTCACATTGGCTTCGTCTCTCTGCAGCGTGACGCCGCTGACGATCTTCTTTTCCACGATTTCATCCTCATCGCATATGAGCGTTCCAGGACCCGGATCCTCGGGCGGATCGAAACTCGACAGCACCCGCAAGCGCACCTTGTGGGCCATGGCGAGTTCGACCGAGCGCGTCTGCAGCACCTTCGCGCCGACCGAGGCCATCTCCAGCATCTCCTCGAACGAAATGCGGTCGATGCGGCGCGCCGATTTGTGAATGCGCGGATCGGTCGTGTAGACGCCGTCAACGTCCGTGTAGATGTCGCAGGTGTCGGCCGCGATCGCCGCGGCCATGGCGACGGCCGTGGTGTCCGAACCGCCGCGGCCGAGCGTCGAGACGCGCGCGTCCGGCGTCACGCCCTGAAAGCCGGAGACGACCGCGATCTCGCCGCCGTCGATCGCCTCGATGAGACCCGGGGGATTGATCCGCGCGATGCGCGCCCGGCCGTGCGCGTCGTCCGTCTCGAGCGGGATCTGCCAGCCCTGCCAGGAGCGCGCGCGATACCCCATGTTCTGCAGAACGAGCGCCATCAGTCCCGATGTCACCTGCTCGCCGCTGGCGACGACGACGTCGTATTCGACATCGCGTGCGTCGAGCGCCGGCGCCGGCGGCCCCGCGTCCCTGCACAGTCCGACGAGCTTGTTGGTCTCGCCGGCCATGGCGGACACGATGACGACGACGCTTTTGCCGTCATCGACGGCGCGCTTCACAAATCTCGCGGCGTTCCGGATGCGGCCGATATCCGCGACCGAAGTTCCGCCGAATTTCATCACGATGCGCATGTCTGGAGGTGTTCGGGGGTCGGTGTTCGGTGTTAGGGATGGTCGCTATCCCTAAAGGCGAAAACCGAAAACCGAAACCCTTATGACAACCTCCACGGTCGATCCCGCCGAGATCGAGAAGTTCAGCCGGCTTGCGGCGGATTGGTGGAATCCCGGCGGCAAGTTCAAGCCGCTGCACAAGTTCAATCCGGTGCGCCTCGCTTACATCCGCGACGCGGCGGTTTCGCACTTCAGGCGCGATGGCGGCGCGCGGGCGCCGCTGACGGGCCTCACATTGGTCGATAT
>JBEBFW010000101.1:0-11082 GCA_040081755.1 Parvularculaceae bacterium | reverse complement strand
CGCGGGCGGCGGCGGAAGCGCGCCCGGACGTTCTCTATGAGCGCTACAATCTCTATTTTCATTCCGGCGTGCGTCTCGCCCGCGCCCGACGCTTCCCCTTCATGCTTGAAGTCAATGCTCCGCTAGCGGAGGAACGCGCGCGCCACGGCGGCATCGCCTTCAAGGGGCTGGCGCGGGCAAGCGAGAGCTCGATCTGGCGCGCGGCTGACAGGGTGCTCCCGGTGACGCGCGTCCTCGCCCGCCTGATCGAGGCGGCGGGCGTTGGGGCGGAGAAGATTGTCGTCGTTCCGAACGGCGTCGAGCCCGAATTCCTCGCGGACGTCGATCCGCGGCCCGTGCGCGCCCGCTACGGCCTCGACGGAAAGATCGTGCTCGGCTTCACGGGATTTGTTCGCGACTGGCACGGCGCCGACAAGATTGTGCGCTATCTCGCGCGCGCGAAGCGGCCCGATCTCCATTTCCTGCTGGTCGGCGACGGCGATGTCAGAAAAGCGCTTGAGGACGAGGCGGCCTCGCTCGGGGTCGCCGGTCAAATGACGATCACCGGCGTCGTCCAGCGCGAGGATATGGCGCGCCATGTCGCAGCCTTCGACATCGCGCTGCAGCCGGCGGTCGTCTCTTACGCCTCACCCCTGAAGCTCATCGAATACATGGCGCTCGGCAAGGCGATCGTCGCGCCCGCACGCGACAACATCAGGGAGCTGCTGACCGATCGGGGCGACGCGCTGCTCGTGGCGCCGGACGATGAAAAAGCGCTCCACGAAAGCCTCGACGCGCTTGTCACCGACACGGGTCTGCGCGACAAACTCGGCGCCGGCGCCCGCGCGAGCCTCCTGCGCCAGAATCTCACCTGGGCCGGCAACGCCGGAAGAGTGGAGCGCCTCGCGCAAGAGCTGTTGGAGAAGCGATCCTGAGCGACCTGCCGAACATCGAACTTCAGACGGAGCGGCTCATCTTGCGCCCGCTTGCGCCGGACGATTTCGAACCGCATGCGGCGATGATGGCGAGCCCCGGCGTCGCCAGGTTCCTGTCGGTCGATCGGCTGCCGCAGTCCCGTCCGGCCGCCTGGCGCGCCTTCGCCTCGATGATCGGCCATTGGCCGATGCGCGGCTTCGGGTTTTTCAGCGCGTTCGAGAAGGCGGGCGGCGAGTGGGTCGGACGCATCGGGCCGTGGATGCCGGAAGGCTGGCCCGGCCTCGAGTGCGGTTGGGGCGTCGCGCCGCAGCATTGGGGCAAGGGCTACGCGCCGGAAGCCGCCGTCGCCGCCATTCGCTGGGTTTTCAAGCTAAAGCCGGACCTCGCCCGCATCATCTCGCTCATCGATCCCCTGAATGAGAACAGCCAGGCCGTCGCCCGCAAGGCCGGCGAAGCGCGCACCAGCGAGAGATTTCAGTTCGATGAGAAGACCACGCTTGACGTCTGGGCGGCGGACCGCACAGCGTGGCTGAAACAGTTCGGATAGGGCGGGTCTTGTTCCTCATCAGCACCTACGTCGCGCGCAGCGACATCGAGGGCGTCGGCGTGTTCTCGGCTGAAGTCGTGCGCAAGGGCGCCGTCATTTCGCGCTTCGATCCTGACTTCGATCGGCTTATCCCGACGCGCGACTATCTCGCTGCGCCGGCGTATCTGAAGTCGCTACTCGACCGTTACGCGTTCCCTCATCCCGGCGCGCCCGAGTTCATCGTCTATGAGGTCGATAATTCGCGCTTCATGAATCACTCGCTGACGCCGAATACGGATTATTCCGACTTCGCCGCCGGCTTCGCCTTGCGCGACATCGCAGCCGGCGAGGAGCTCACTTGCGACTACAATACGTTCTTCAAACAATTCGAGCTGCTGCCGCCGGAACTGCGGCTGAACAAGGGTCCGTGAGCGGTCGCCTGACCGGCGCGAATCCGAAATCGAGGGGAAACCATGCGTCCAGTGCTTTTTGCTGCTATCGGCCTTGCGCTTGCGGCGCCCGCGCTCGCGGCGGACGCCCCGCCGCTGCAGCTGACGAAGGAGCAGGCCCGAACCGTAGAGCGGCTGATCGAGCGCGCGCTAGCGGATGACACAGCGTATCGCCTGACCGAGAGCCTGACGACGGAAGTCGGCCCCCGCCTCGGCGGCAGCGAGGCCGAGGCGCGCGCGCGGGAGTGGGGCGCCCGGCAACTGAGGTCGCTCGGCTTCAGGAATGTCCGTATCGAGACTTATGAAATGCCGGCCTGGTCGCGCGTCTCGGAGGGGGCCTCGATCGTGTCGCCCTTTCCGCAAAAGCTCGCCGTGACGGCGCTCGGCAATTCGGTCTCGACGCCGCCTGAGGGCGTGACGGCCGGGATCGTCCGCTTCGAAACGCTGGAGGCGCTGAAGGCCGCGCCGGCGACGGGCCTTGAAGGCAAGATCGTCTTCGTCGATGAGAAGATGACGCGCACGCAGGACGGCTCCGGCTACGGCGTCGCCGTCGCCAAGCGCTCGGGTGCGGCGGTCGAGGCCGGCAAGCGCGGCGCCGCAGCGGCGATCATCCGTTCGGTCGGCACCGACAGCCACCGCAACCCCCATACGGGCAACATGAACTACGGCGATGTCGCCGTGAAAATTCCGACGGCGGCGCTCTCCAACCCGGACGCCGACCAGCTGGCGCGCGCGTTGCGGCGTTCGTCCTCGGTCACCGTCAATCTGAAGCTCGCGACGGCGGTCGAGCCCGCGGCCTCTTCCGGGAACGTCATCGGCGAAATCAAGGGGCGCACGGACGAAATCATCGTCATCGGCGGCCATCTCGACAGCTGGGACCTCGGCACCGGAGCGATCGACGACGCGGCGGGGATCGGCGTGACCGCCGCCGCTGCAAAACTCGTCGCCGACACGGTCGGCAAGCCGCGGCGCACCATCCGCGTCGTCATGTGGGGCGCGGAGGAAGTCGGCCTCCACGGCGCCAAGGCCTATGCGGAGACGCACAAGGCCGAACTCGGCAAGCACGTCCTCGCCGGCGAGAGCGATTTCGGCGCGGGACGCATCTGGAAATTCGAATCCCTGTTCGGTGCCGGCGCGCTGGCGAAGGCGGCGCTGATCGCGACTGCCTTGAAGCCGCTTGGCGTCGGTCCGGGCAAGAACGCGGGCAGCGGCGGGGCCGATGTCAGCCCGTTGAAGGCGGCCGGCGTTCCGGTATTCGATCTCAACCAGGACGGCTCGGACTATTTCGACCTGCACCACACGCCCGACGACACCTTCGACAAGATCGATCCCGCCGCGATGAAGCAGAACGTAGCCGCCTGGGCGGTGACGCTCTATCTTGCCTCGGAACTGCCGGGCGGCTTCCGCGACGAGGCGGCGGCCCCCGCAGCCGCACAGTGAGGAAGCGCGCGATGTCAGGCGAGAAATTTCCCGTTGAGGTCGGCAATTCAGCTCAAGATTTCAGAGTCGCGGTTGGGGTCCTCCCCTCGCCCCCGCCGACCTGTTTTGTCAAATCTCCACCGGCGATCGGGCGAGAGGAGTCGGGGGTGAGGGGGCCGTCTCAGGCGCCGAGCGTTGCATTCCCTCACCCCCGACCCCTCTCCCGTTTCGAAGGGCGGGAGAGGGGAGGAGCCTCTCGCTCTCGCGACGCCAATGTCTGGAAGACGGCGCTCGCGTTCAGTGTGCTGACAATCGCCGCGTGCTCAGGCTCGCACAAGCCGGATACGGCGATCGCCGTTGCGCCGGAGAGCGCGGCCGGCGCCATTCGCGCACGGCCGATGGTCTCCGCCCCGCTCGATGAGGACAAGACGCTTCTGCGCATTGTCTTCGCCTCGTGCGCGCAGCAGAACGAGGATCAGTCGATCTGGGACAAGATCGCCGCCGAGGGCCCCGACCTCGTCCTTTATATGGGCGACAACGTCTACGGAGACGTCCGCTCGAACGACAAGTCCTTGCCCGAGCTCAAGGCCGCCTATATGCGCCTTGCGGACTCAGAGCCTTTTGCGCGCGTGCGCGCCGCCGCCCCGGTGCTGACGACCTGGGACGATCACGACATGGGCCTCAACGACGCCGGCGGCGACTATCCGCTGAAGGAGCAATCCGAAAAGCTGTTCGATTATGTCTGGGATGTCGACCGCGACGATCCGCGCGCGGCCCGTCCCGGCGTCTACGGTTCGTGGATCGTCGGCGACAAGGGCCGGCGCGTGCAGATCGTCATGCTCGATACGCGCTATTTCCGCTCGTCCCTCAAACCCACCGACAAGCTGAACGAACACGGCAAGGAGCGCTATCTCCCCGATGCCGATCCGGCGAAGACCATGCTCGGCGCCGAGCAATGGGCCTGGCTCGCCGAAGAACTGAAGAAGCCGGCCGAGCTGCGATTGCTCGTTTCGTCCGTGCAGGTCCTGTCGGAAGGTCACGGCTGGGAGTCGTGGCGGCTGATGCCGGCCGAGCGCGACAAGCTCTACGCGCTCATCAACGCGTCGGGCGCAAAGAACCTGATCGTCCTCTCCGGCGACCGCCACTCGGCGGCGCTCTATCGCAAGGCGATCGGTCAGAACCGGACGCTCTTTGAGGCGACGTCGTCCTCGCTCAATCTTCCCGCCTCCAAATGGCGCGCGCAGTCGGGCGAGACCTGGGTCGAGGTCGATCCCAACCGTCTCGGCGACATGTATTTCGACGCCAATTACGGCCGCATCGATATCGACTGGACGGGGAAGAAGGCCGCCGTCTCGGTTAGGAGCAAGGACGGCGCCGCCGTTCTCGAAGAGTCGATCAGCCTGCAATAGGAGCGCGTATGAGGCGGGCATCGGGATTTGAACGCACGCTCGACGGCTATCGCCTGCGCATGCGCGAGGAGCGCGAGAAGTCGTTGAGCCTCTCGCCGGAGGAGTTCAGCCGCCGCCGCGATGAATTCCTTCTGCCGGTCGGCGAGGAGGTCGGCGAGTTCCTCATCGACCTCGCGATCGGCCTTCAGGCGAAACGCATCGTCGAGCTCGGCACGTCCTACGGCTTTTCGACGCTCTATCTGGCGGAGGCCGCGCGCCGGACCGGCGGACGGGTCGCGACCTACGATCTGTCCACGGACAAGCAGGCCTATGCGAGGGACCGAATGGGCGAGGCCGGTCTCGGCGGGTTCATCGATTGGCGCTGCGGCGACGCGCTGGAGATGTTGAGGCGCGAGGAAGCGCCGATCGACCTCGTCCTTCTCGACATCTGGAAGGATCTCTACGTCCCCAGCTTCGAGATCTTCTATCCAAAGCTCGGCCCTGGGGCGGTCGTCGTCGCCGACAACATGTATCAGCCTGAGAACGCCCGCGCCGACGCGGAGCGCTACCGCAAGATCGTCCGCACAAAGAAGGATATCGAGGCCGTCACGCTCCCCATCGGCAACGGCGTCGATATTGCGCGGCGCACGGGTTCGTGACGCGCGCCCGCCGGCGCGCGCCAGAAAAGAGCTCCAGTAGCTATTGGGCCTCGGCGACGCGCTTCAGATTGGCAAGGCCCGTCTCGTAGTCCTTGCCGATCATGCCGTCCATGAAGAAGCCCATATAGGTCGAGATCGGCTGCATGTAGATGGGCACGCCCTTGCGCATGTTGGCGTCGAGAGACCACACGACCTTTGTGGCGCCGGCATCGGCCGGTTCGATCTGGATGGCGGCCGTCGCGACCCCTTGAGCGCCGAAGTCCAGCGCGTAATCGACATGCGTCGGCGGGTTGAGAGAGGTGATCTCCTGACTGCCGTCGCCGAGCTTCTTCGATTTCCACGACTGCTTCTGCCCGACGCCCGAGCCGGTGATTTCCTGCGTGATCCCGGCATCCATCGCCGCCCAGGGTTGCCACTTGTCAGCCTCGTTGAGGTCGGCGACCAGCGCATAGACCCTTTCAGGCGGCGCATTGACGACGATCGAGCGCTCGACATGCGCCTTGTCCGGCAGCACGAAGCCGAGCGCGATGAGGATGACGATAAGGCCGGCAAGGCCCATCAGAACGTTCTTCAACATATCCCTCTCCAGAGTTGGCGGGCGGCACCATACCCCCGCAGCGCCCGCGGGTCACGGCCGGCGGACTGTCGCAAGAAAACGGCCCCGCGAGGGGCCGCTTCGCAAGCGCAAAAACGGGAATGCGGCGCTATTCCGCGGCGTCTTCCTTGACCTTTTCAACCTTCTCGCTGATGCGCGCCGATTTGCCGGCGCGCTCGCGCAGATAATAGAGCTTGGCGCGGCGCACTTTGCCGCGCCGCACCACTTCGATTGAATCGACCATCGGCGAATGGACCGGGAAGACGCGCTCGACGCCCTCGCCGAAGGAAATCTTCCGGACCGTGAAATTCTCGTTGAGCCCTTGGCCGGCGCGCCCGATGCACACGCCTTCGTAGGCCTGAAGACGTTCGCGCTCGCCCTCGCGCACTTTGACGTTCACGCGCAAGGTGTCGCCCGGTGCGAATTCAGGGCGCGTCTTGCCAAGCTCGGCGATGTGCTCTTTCTCGAGCTGCTCAATGATGTTCATCGGTCGGTTCCTTCGTTCTTCTTGTCCGGCCGGAGAGGACCGTTCCCGCCCGTCTTTGGGCGAGACCTCTCAAGGAGGTCCGGTCGTCGCGCCCGCGTTATCTCTTCCGCCTTCGCCCGCCGCCACGCCGCGACCTTCTTGTGATCGCCGGACGTCAGCGTTTCAGGAATGTCGAGCCCTTCAAAGTTCCTGGGGCGCGTATACTGGGGGTATTCCAGCAGGCCCGCCTCAAAGCTTTCCTCGGCCAGCGAGGAGGCCGAGCCCAATACCCCGGGCAAAAGGCGGACGCAAGCCTCGATCAGGGCCATGGCCGCGACTTCTCCGCCCGCGAGAACGAAGTCGCCGACCGAGATTTCCTCGATATTCCGGGCCTCAAGAAGGCGCTGGTCGACCCCTTCGAAACGCCCGCACAGGGCCTTGAGCCCGGCGCCGGCGGCGAGCGCCTTGACGCGCGTCTGGGCGAGGGGGGCGCCCTTTGGCGAGAGGTAGATCAGCGGGCGGCCGTCATCGCCGAGGCTGTCGATGGCGGCGGCGAGGATGTCCGCCCGCATGACAAGGCCCGCTCCGCCCCCGGCCGGCGTATCATCGACCGAGCCATAGGGGTTGTCCGAGAAGGTCCGGATATTGACCGTCTCGAGCGACCAGACGCCTTCGGCGCGCGCGCGCCCCAGAACGGACGCGTCGAGCGGACCGGGGAACAGCTCCGGATAGAGAGTGAGGACTGAAGCGCGCCACATGGGGCGCTTCTTGACCGCATCGGCTGCGGCCATTCAACCGAAATCGCTATTTGCTCGCCTTGCCCGCGACATGCTCGGCTTTCACCGGCGCGATGCAGGCGTCCTTGTCGCCGAAGGCGAGGTTGCAGTCGGCGAAATTGCGGACCTTGGCGAAACGGTCGCCGCGCACGGCCGCGAGGTTGACCGTCGAGATTGCATATCCTTGCTCGAGCGCCGCGGTCGGCGCCGGGCTCGCAGCGGCCGGCGGCGCCGCTGACGGCGCAGGCTTCTCCTCGGGCTTCCACGAGACGACGCCGGCGATGAACTTTTCGTCGCCCCGGTTGCATTCGCTGAACAGCTCGCCGCGCTCATAGACGGGGCGCTTGAAGAGGACCTCGAGCTTGCGCTCCTTGTCCGTTTTGGGGATGCGCACCTGGCTGACCGGCAGGCCGAGCGAGGGGGTCAGCGCGGTCTCGCCGGGGAAGCGCGTATACATCGTGATCGGACAAACGCCCGGATTGAACAGCGATCGGCCGATGTTGAAGTCGAAGGCGAAGACGATGTGTTCAAGGTCCGGCGCCAGCGGAATGACGCCTTCGAGATAGCGGCCCGGGCCATTGATCGTGAACACGGTTTTCGCCCGCGCGCTGATCTTCGGCCGGCCTTGCGTCGGCTGTTGCGCCATCGGGGCGGCCGCGTCGGCCGGAGCCTTCAGATCGTCCGCCGCGACGATGAAATTGTCCTGAGGCTCCGGGAACGTCAGCTCAAAGATCTTCTTTTCGTAAGGGAGCTCGCCGGCAAGGTCGGACTCGCCGATTTGTTCTTCGGGCTTGTTCGGGTCTTCCGTGTTCTTCTTGCGCAGGGCCGCGCGATAGAGGGCGTTCGGAACGCCGTCGCGCGCCGGCACAAAGCGTTCGAGCCGCGAGCGCCACTCCGGCTCATAGAGCTTGGCGAGGGCTTCTTCCTCGGCGAGCGGCAGCATGAGGTCGCGCAAGACCTCGGCCCGCTGCGCCACCGCGTCGCCTTTGGGCACGCCATGCGAGGTGATGCCGATCACTTCCATATCGCGATTGAACAAAGGCGAGCCGCTGCTGCCGGGCGCGATGGACATGCGATGGATGATGAGGCTGAGGGCGCTCGCATCGTCGCTGTCTACCGCGAGATCGATCGGGGAAATGAGATTGGCGATGGTGCCCCGATCGGAGCGCGCGGCCGCGCTTTCGCGAGCGAGGTAGCTGTCTATCGTGTCCGCCGGGTAGGAGATGTTGGCGATCGGTTCCCCGGGTTTCAACGCCAGAAGCGCGGCCCGCTCCGCGACCGGCAGCGACGGACCGAGAATATTCTCACCCGTGTCAGGGTCGATCGGATCGACGAAGAGGACCGCCGCGTCATTGGCGAGATCGAAGACCGGCACGACGCGAGGATTGAAGACCGAACTCTTCGGGTCGAGCGGCTGATATTCTTCGGCGACGCGCGAGAGGTCGCCATAGCCCGCATGCATGCGCTTGGCGTAGATCCTCAGCGGTTTCTTGGAAAACCTGTTGACGGCGAAGGCTTCGTTCTTCCGGTCTTCCAGGTCGGTCGCCTCCGCAACATGGGCGGCGGTGCCGAGAAGGCCGCGTTCGCGGTCGATGACAAAGGCCGAGCCCCAGCCGTTCCTGTCATAAACGAGGTAGACGGACTTTTCGGCGTCCTGGAGCGCGTCGGGCGCAATGACCGCCTTCAGCGCCGCATCGGCGTCGGCGCGGGCCGCGGCGACCTCCTTGGTCAGGAGTTCGCCCTGCCGAAACCGGCCGAACTCGCTGAAGAGGAGACCAGTCGCCAGCGCGAAAATCGTGCCGCCCGCCAAAAGCCATTCGGCGGGAATGTTTGTCTTCTTCTTGTCCGCCACAGGACAGGCCCCCGATATTCCCCGTGGAGACTCTAGCGGTCGCGACGCGCTCAATGCAAGGCGCGCCATGGCGACGAGATTGGTTAACCGGGCTCGTCTTCGTCCGGCGGCGGCGGTTCGGTGAGGGCCCGTTTCAATGTGATGCGCTTTGCTGCGATATCGACGCCTGACGCCGCCTCGTCGCTGAAGGGAACGAAGATCGTGGACCCGTGCTCGGGCTGCAACTCGATGATGTCGCCCGCGCCGAAATTGTGCATTGCGGCGATGCGCCCGAGCGCCGCTCCGTCTTCATCGACGGCGACGAGGCCGATCAGGTCTTCGATGTAAAACGAGCCGTCTTCGGCCGGCGGCAGCGCATTGCGGGCGACGAAGAGCTTGACGCCGCCGAGCGCTTCCACCTGCTCGCGCGCCGCGATCTCCTTGACCCGCGCCAGAACGAGCCCTGGCTTCAGGACGCTCAGCACCTTCACGTTGAAAATTCGTCCGTCTTCGGTGCACAGCGGTCCGTAAGCGGCGATGTTCTCCTCGACTTCCGTGAATGTGCGGATCTTCGCGTCGCCCCTGACGCCATGCGCGCCGGCGAAGGCGCCAAGACAAACGAGCCGCGCCGTCATTCCGGGGTCCGCGAGTGAAACAGGCGGCCCTTCTCGGTGATGAGGACGACGGCGAAGGCGAGCAGTCCGAAGACGGCGAACCCCATGACGACCGGCATCGTCGATCCGTCATACTGGCGCGCGACGAGGCCGCCGAGAAACCCTGCGAGCGTCGTCGAGGCGAAACCGTTGGCCGCCGCCGCGGCGCCCGCGATGTGTCCCAAGGGCTCCATGGCGAGCGCGCTCGTATTCGCGCCGATGAAGCCAAGCGCGAAGAAGGAGATCGACATGAAGGCGAGAAACGTGACGAGATTCTCGCCGACGGTCGAAACGATGGCGAGATGCAAAAGACCGGACAGAACGAAGACCAGCAGCGCGCCGTGACAGAGCTTGCGCATGCCGACGCGCTGCACGAACCGCGCGTTCAAAAGGTTTGAAGCGCCGAGCGCGCCGGCGACCAGGGCGAAAGCGAGCGGGAACATCTCGCCGAGATTGAAGGTCTCGACGAATATCTGCTCGGAGGCCGAGATGTATCCAAAGAGCGCGCCGAACACGAGGGCGGAGACGAGCGTATATCCCATGGTCGAGCGGGTGTTGAGGAACTCGAGATAGGCGCCGCCGATCTGCTTCAGATTGAGTTTGCGCCGGTCCTCGGGCCGTTGCGTTTCAGGCAAGCGCCACAAGATCCAGAGCGCGAGCACGACGCCGTAGAGAAGGAGGACGACGAAGATGCCGCGCCAGGGCGCGGCGAGCAGGACAAGCTGACCAAAGCTCGGGGCGAGGATCGGCGCCGCCATGAAGATGGTGATGGCGAGCGACATCACCTCCGCCATGCGCCGGCCCGTCGTCAGATCCCGGACCGTGGCGATGATGGCGACGCGCGTCGCGGCGGTGGTCACGCCCTGAAAGGCGCGAGCGGCGAGGAGCAGCGTGAAACTCGAGGCGATGACGCTCAAGGCCGAACCCAGAATATAGCCGAAGAGCGCGAGCAGCAGGATCGGCCGGCGCCCGAAGCGATCGACCAGCGGTCCGAAGAAGAGCTGGGCGAGGCCGTTGCCGAGCACATAGACGACGACGATCAGCTGGCGGTCATTGTCCGTCGCCGCGCCGAGCTCCGAACCGATGGTTCCAAGCGCCGGCAGCATCATGTCGATGGCGAGCGCGTTCAGCGCCATCACCGCGGCGGTGATGGCGACGAGTTCGGGGAAGGGGACGGGCGGCCGGCCGATCGTATCTTGCGGGCCGTCGCCCGCAAGATCGGCGTTCGCGGTCATGGGCGTTCCTTATTGAGCCGCACGCATCCGATCAAGGCGAGACTGCGCAAATCCCGGGCTCCGGGCGCGTGCGCCGGCTAGATTGAGATGCAAGGCTGGAAAGGACCCCCGCATGATCATCGACGCCTGGATGCAAAATCCGACCGAGCGATTTCAGCAGCAGCCTTGGC
>JBEBFW010000100.1:0-11117 GCA_040081755.1 Parvularculaceae bacterium | reverse complement strand
ACAGCGCGCCGCGAAACTCCGCCGCCCGGAGGCGGCCCGTGGGCAGCCCGGAATGCGCGTTGAGCGCGTCGCACAGCGCGACCAGCGCCTTGATATCGCCAGGCGCCGCGATACGCGCGGCGATTTTTTTCGTCATGGAGCGGACGTCGCCCCCGCTGGCCCCGCCAACTCCTTGATGATGATCGACCAATGGTCGAGCCCGCCGAAGAACGCATCTACGGGAATGCGCTCGTTGAGGCCGTGGGCGAAAATGTCGGCCTCGCGCATGAAGATTGCCGAAGCGGCGTAGGTCGGCACGCCCGCGATGCGAAAATGCATGCCGTCGGTGGCGCCCGATTCCATGTAGGGAATGAGCGGGGTCTGCGGATAGCGCGCGTGAACGGCCTTGCCGATCGCCGCCATCACGTCCGCGCGCGGAACGCTGATCGGGCTGACGGTCGGCGCGTCGAGAACCTTGAACTCCAGGGCGGGATTGCCGGCCGCGGCGATGAGGCTCGCCTTCACGTCCTCGACGGTCATGCCGGGAAAGATGCGGCAGTTGACGGTTGCGGTCGCGCTCTGCGGCAGGGCGTTCTCGGCGTGCCCGGCTTTGAGCATCGTGGCGACGCAGGTCGTCCTCACCATGCCGACATAAGCGGGGTCGGCCGAAATCGCTTCTCCCGCTTTTCTGTCTTTCGGATTCTTCGCGAAGGCGATCATCGACGCGCCGAGCTTGCCGCCAAGGCCTGTTCCGGTCGCCGCAAAGAAGGGCCGCGTGATCTCGTTCGACATCACGGGGAACCTCAGCGCGCGGATTTTCTCGAGCGCGGCGGCGAGATCGTAGATGGCGTTGTCGTCGCGCGGGCGCGAGGAATGGCCGCCCTGATTGGTCGCCGTGATGTCGAACGAGGCGTAGGTTTTCTCCGCCGCCTGAACGACGTAGACGACCGGCTCGCCGTCCTCGCCCATGGCCCCGCCGCCTGCGTCGGCGTTCAGCGCGAATTCGGCGCCGGCGAGTTCGGGATCGGCGGCGAGCGCGCGCGTCGTCAGCATGCAGCATTCTTCATCGCCCGAAAAAGCGATGATGAGGTCGCGATCGGGAACGAAGCCCTCCTTCTTCAGGCGGATGAAGGTCTGCGTCAGGTTCATGACGCCGTATTTGTTGTCGGTCGTGCCGCGCCCGACAAAGAACCCGTCCTTCTCGGTCAGCGTAAATGGGTCGAGCTCCCAGTCTTCGGGTCTGGCGTCGACGACATCCATGTGCGCCAGAAAGAGGATCGGCTTCTTGGCCGAAGACGCCCCGCGATAGCGGACGACGAGCGCAGCCGTCTCGCCGGACTTGCGAATCTCGACGTCTTTCTTGGGGAAGCCGGCCTTCCTCAGCTCGCCAGCGAGATAGGCGGCCATCGCGGGCACCTTGCCCTGCCCTTCGGCGGTTCTCATGGCGATGATCGTTTTGAAGATGTCGAGCGCGCGCTCCTCGTCGGCGGTCAGGCGCCGCTCTTCAGCGAGCGCGGTCGTCGAGGCGAACGCAAGCGCGGCCGACGCCGCGAGAAGTCGTTTCAGCATTTTCGGGAACCCCGTCTGGAAAGCGGGCGGAACATAGACCGGCGCATCGCGGTCCGCCAGCCTCAGTGCGGACTGTGCGTCTCGGCGGCGGAAGGCGGTTCCGCGGACGCAGCGGGGTTCCAGCCGACCACATGCAGCATGACGAAAAATCCCGCGACATAGCCGAGAGCGATCCACCAGCCGTGCCGCAGCCACTGGAACACCGACTTCGCCTGCGGATAGAGGTTGGAGATGGCGACGCCCGCCGTCGAGCCGAACCAGATCATGGAGCCGCCGAAGCCGACGCAATAGGCGAGCATCCCCCAGTCATAGCCACCCTGTTTCAGGGCGAGCGCGGTCAGCGGGATATTGTCGAACACGGAGGATATGAATCCGAGTCCGAACGCGCTCTCCCAGCTGGGCGCGGGGAGCTTGTCGACCGGCATCATCGAGGCGCACAGCACGAGCGCCATCAGGAACAGCGTGCCCTTGATGCTGGAGGCGGCGACGCCGAGATTGGGACGCCTGACGACGGCGGCGACAAGAATGGCGGCCCACACCGCGAGGCCAATGACCGGCAGGATGTCGAGGAGATGCGGGGCAAAGACATTCGCTCCGGCGTTGGCGCCGATGGCGGCGATGAGAATGAAGGCGACGATCCCCACTCGCATCCAGTCGATCCGGACCTCGGCGCTGTGCTCCAGGATCGGGGAATGGCGTTGCTGAACGATTGAGAGCGGAATGGCGAACACGACGAACGCGACCGCGGCGGCGACATAGGCCGGCAGCACTTCGAGCGGCGATACGCCGTCGATCCACATCATGGTCGTCGTGGTGTCGCCGACGACTGAGCCGGCCCCGCCCGCATTCGACGCCGCGACCATGGCGGCGAGATAGCCGATATGCACGTCCTTGAAGACATGCCGCGCGACGACGCCGCCGATCAGCGCCGCGGCGATGTTGTCGAGGAAACCGGACAGCACAAAGATCATCGCCAGCAGCGCGAGCGCGCCGAGCCAGTTGTCCGGCAATATCCGCGGAATGGCGTCCGGCGCCTTGCTGTCTTCGAAGTGACGCGCCAGCACGGCGAAGCCGAGCAGCAGGAGGATGAGGTTCGTTATGATGATGCGCTCATGCCAGAGATGGGCGAGGAGGCCATCAAGCCCCGGCCCGGTCGGAAAGCCGGTGAAGACGAATTTGTAGCCGATGATGACGAGAAGCCCGGTCACGGCGACGGTGAACGTGCGGTGATGAAACAAGGCGACGCAGGCGAGCGTTGCGCCAAAAAGCAGGAACTCAATCGGGACGCCAAGAAAATCGGGAGCGGCCGAAACGGGATCTCCGACCGCACCGACGGGCGCCGGCGCCGCAGCGGCGGAGGCTGAAGTCGCCATGTGACAGGTCCCTTGCTGCCCGAGGGGCCTACCTAGGAAGCCTTCCGCCCTCTCGCAACCCCTCGCGTGGTCAGTTTATCGCCGCGAGGCCGCCCGCCGGGCCTGAATCTGAATGCTCCGTAGGCGCACGATCCTTGTGCGGGTCGTGCGGCTGCCAGCCGAGGACGTTGAGGAGCACGAAGAAGCCGAAGACATAGGCGATGGCCACCCAGAACCCGTGGAATATCCAGCGGGGCGCGTCCTTGGCCTCGGGGAACATGTTGGAGATGGCGACGCCCGCTGACGATCCGAACCAGATCATCGAGCCGCCGAAGCCGACGGCGTAGGCGAGCATGCCCCAGTCATAGCCGCCCTGCTTCAGCGCCAACGCCGTCAGCGGAATGTTGTCGAACACGGCGGAGACAAAGCCGAGGCCGAGCGTCGTCTCCCAGCTCGCCGCCGGCAGCTTCTCGACCGGCATCAGCGAAGCGCAAGTGACGAGCGCGAGCAGGAACAGGGTGCCCTTCACCGAATCGAAGGCGACCTTCAGATTGGGAAGCCTCACGATCGAGGCGGCGACGATCGCCGCCCAGACGCCGATGCCGATCACCGGATAAAGATCGAGGAGATGCGGCTGGAAGATGTTCGCGCCCGCATTCGCGCCGATCGCACAAAGCAGAATGAACATGACCACGCCGACGCGCGTCCAGTCGATGCCGAACTCGCCCTCGCGATGCTTCTGGATCGGCGAGTAGACCTGCTGGATGATCGACAGCGGGATGGCGAAGATGAAAAAGGCCGAGCCGGCCGCCACATAGGCGTGCAGCACATCGAGCGGATTGACGCCGTCGATCCACATCATGGTCGTGGTGGTGTCGCCGACGACCGAGCCGGATCCGCCTGCGTTCGAGGCCGCGACGATGCCGGCGAGATAGCCGATATAGACCTTCTTGAAGACGTGCTTGGCGACCACGCCGCCGATCAGCGCAGCGGCGATGTTGTCGAGGAAGCTCGAAAGCACGAACACCATGGCGAGCAGCGCCAGACCGCCGAGCCAGTTGTCCGGCAGTATTCGGGGCATGGCCTCGGGCACGCGGCTGTCCTCGAAATGGCGCGACAGCACGGCGAAACCGAGAAGCAGGAGACCGAGGTTCGAGAGTACGACCCGCTCGTCCCACATATGGGACTTGAAACCCTCAAGACCGAGGCCGTCATGAAAGCCGACCACGAACCATTTGTAGGCGATGATGACCGCGAGGCCGGTGAACGCGACCGTAAAGGTGCTCTTGTGGAACAGGGCGACGCCGACAAGCGTCAGACCGAAGAGGAAAAACTCGGTCGGTATGCCGAAGGGTTGAAATCCAGCGCTGCCCTCGGAGGCGAATGCCGAACCAATCAACGCCGCGCCCACCGCCGCGACCGCGGAAACGATCCGCAGCGAACTCGTCATAATCTGCCCTTTTTGCCCAGTTCCCCTGATGAACCTGAACGCTACCCCGACCTCGCTGCTCGCGCAATCGCCCGGTTGCTCCCGCCTCAGTTGCGGGGTAAGGCGTTGGCGCAACTTGCGAATACGGGCTGCGAATCATCATGAAGGCGAAAATCCACATCACGCTGAAAACCGGCGTTCTCGATCCGCAGGGCAAGGCCATCGAAGGCGCCTTGAAGGGTCTAGGCTTTGCCGGCGCATCCGAGGTCCGTCAGGGAAAAGTCATCGAGATGACAGTCGATGAATCCTCCGAGGCGGCTGCGCGAGCACGCATCGAGGACATGTGCAAGAGGCTGCTCGCCAACCCGGTGATGGAGAACTACACGATCGAGCTGGTCTCCTGACATGGCGAAGCTGTCGCAATTCGGCGCGGGCGGATGGTCGCCGGATCAGCTGCCGGACCTTTCCGGCAAGGTCTATCTGATAACCGGCGGCAACAGCGGCATCGGTCTTGAAGCGTCCCGCATGCTCGGCGCCAAGGGCGCGCGCGTCGCCATTCTCTGCCGCAACCCTGAGAAAGCGTCAGCCGCGCTCGCGGACCTCAAGAAGAGGGCGCCGACGGGCGAGTTCGAGACGATCGCGCTCGATCTCTCGAGCCTTTCATCCGTGCGCACCGCAGCAGCCGAGGCGCGCAAGCGCTTCAAGAAGATCGACGCGCTCGTCTGCAATGCCGGCATCATGATGACGCCGAAGCGGTCTCTGACGGCGGACGGCTTCGAGACGCAATTGGGCGTCAACCATCTCGGCCACTTCGCGCTCGCGGCGGAGCTCTGCGACCTGGTCGAGGCCGCGGGCGGCCGCTTCGTCTCGACCGCGAGCCTCATGCACAAATACGCGCCGCGCCTCAGACTCGACGATCCCTCCTTCGAGCGCGGCTACACAGCGACCGGCGCCTACGCCAATTCCAAGCTCGCCAATCTCTCGTTCGGGCTCGAGCTCGATCGACGGCTCAAAAAGGCTGGACGGCGCGCCCGCGCCTATGTGTGCCATCCCGGCTATTCGGCCACCAATCTTCAGCACACGGGCCCATCGAAGATCGTGGCGGCGGTAATGACCCCGCTCACCGCGCTCATGTCGCAGCCGGCCGCCAAAGGCGCAGTTCCGACGGTTCTGTGCGCGGCGGGCGCCGAGGCCGAGCCCGGCGTCTATTACGGACCGACCGGCTTTCAGGAGATGACTGGCGCGGTCGATCGCGCCAGCGTCGCGGCTGCGGCGCGCGACGAGACCGCCGCCGCCGGCCTCTGGGCGCTGTCGGAGAAGCTCACCAGCTCACGCTGGGCCATCCTCCCGAACGGCGCCCCATGAAACCCTGCGTCATCGTTTTCCCCGGTTCGAACTGCGATCGCGACGCCGCGGTCGCGCTTGAGCAGGCGACCGGCCGCAAGCCGAGAATGGTCTGGCACCAGGAGAGCGATCTTCCCGATACGGACTTCATCGTCCTGCCCGGCGGATTTTCCTACGGCGACTATCTGCGCTCCGGCGCCATGGCGGCGCGCTCCCCTGTCATGCGCGCCGTGATCGACCGGGCGAAGGGCGGCACACCGGTCATCGGCATCTGCAACGGCTTCCAGATGTTGACCGAGGCGGGCCTCCTGCCCGGCGCGCTCTTGCGCAATGAGCGCCTCGACTTCGTCTGCCGGATGACGACGCTGATCGTCGAAAACAACCGGTCTCCGTTCACGGCGGGCTTTGCCAAAGGGCAGTCGGTCAACCTCCCCGTCGCCCATCGCGACGGCAACTACTTCGCAGATGCGGAAACGCTGGACCGGCTCGAAAACGAAGGCCGGGTCGCCTTCCGCTATGTCGATAATCCGAACGGCTCGGCCCGCAACATCGCCGGAATCCTCAACGAGGCCGGCAATGTACTTGGGCTGATGCCGCATCCGGAGCGCGCGATCTCGCCGCTGCTCGGCGGGGTCGATGGGGCGCTGTTCTTCAAGAGTATCGCCGACGCCGTCCGCTGACGACCCGGCTGGCGCCGCCTCGCTTGCTCTGCGATATTCCTTCGGGGTTCGAAGGGGGCTGCTATGAGCGTCGTGCGCCTGGCGGGGGACCTGCCGCCGGAGCTTGAAAGCGAACTGAGGAACGAGACTGCGGGCGAAACCCTCAAATGGGCCGGCCGCACGACTGGATCGCCGGAACAATTAGAGGGCATCGCCGTCATCGCGGCCGGCGCCGCCATCGCCCTGATGAACGCTCCCGGAATCCTGTCGATCGTCGGCATGCTGATCGACTTCGCCGGCCGGGGCCAGATCCCTGCCGGCGGTTACGGGCCCATCGGCGCGTCGGCTCTCGCCTTCTTCGCCGGCCTCGCGCTTGTCGTTCTCGGCCTCCGGCTCATGTCCGTGTCGCGCCGCACCGTCTGGGCGATCACCGATGCGCGCCTTTTGCGCGTCATCGGCGGGCGCAACGCCTGCTGCGACTGGAGAGCGGCTGACATTCTCGACGTGCGGCGCCTCAACTGGGACGATCCCATTCGGCGCGCCCTCGCCGTCACGGCGCGCGAAGGCAGAGGCGACATGGGCCTCGTGATGACGGGCAAAGCCGACCTTGAAGCCGCCGACCGCGCGCTCGCCGAACTGACCGCCTGAACCGCGCGTCGTAAGGCGGGTCAGCGCTGCTTCTTCACCGCGTACATGGCGTCGTCGGCGCTTTCGAGCGCCTCGTCCGCGGTGGAGCCCTTGGAGATTTCAACCACGCCGCAGGATATCCGGGTGCTGAATTTCTCGCCTTTCCATTCGAGGGGATCGGCGGCGACGGCCTGCGCCAGAATGTCAGCCTTGATCCGCGCCGTCGCTTGATCCGTCTGCGTGAGAATAATCCCGAACTCGTCGCCGCCGAGACGGCCGACGGCGTCGGTCTGGCGGATGTTCGCAGCGAGAATCTTCGCCACGCGGTCCAGCGCCAGATCGCCCGCCGCATGGCCCCAGGCGTCGTTGATCTTCTTGAGATCGTTCAAATCCACGAATACGAGGCTGGAGGGCTGGCCGTAGCGCTCGACCATGGCGAGCGCCCGATTGAGTTCGCGCACGAAAGCGCGGCGGTTCAAAACCTCAAGGTGCGGATCGGAATCGGCGAGCTTCTCAAGCTCGCCGACCTTGGCGCGCGCTTGCGCAAGCTCGGCGCGGAGCGCCTGCACTTCCTCCATCAGCGAGATCAGGGCCTGACGCACGCGCGGCGTCAGCTCCGCGTCGGGGATGCCGGCGACCGTGATCCGATCGACAGACGCCGACGCATCGGGCTTGTCGACGGCGCGCTTGACGCCGCCGCCCTTGACGCGCGAGGCGGATGAGGTTTTCGGCGGATCTGAGATCTTCATGCGCGGCTCAATGCATCTCCTGACGGCGAATTTTCGCTGCCGACATCACGTCGGCGTGAGAGAATTTGGCGTGCGTCCCTTCCCGGCGCAAGAAGCGCTCTCTTCATCGCTTGCCGCTTGAGCGCGTTGTCGCGGCGTTCCAGTTTGGGCATGCGGATGCGGATCGCGCCTGTCCCCCCCTTCAAAAGCGCGCGCCGAGCCCGCGCACCAAGAGGAGGCGCCGGTTAGCGCCCCCGTCCAGTCGGCCGGCGCCTCCTCCGTGCCTTCCTTCCCATAGCAGCCGACCCGCCCTATAGGCATTCGCTTTCCATCGGACCCGGAAGGCGGTCTTGGCCAAGCGATCTCCCCGCAAACCGAAATCGGCGCCGCTCGTCGGCGTCATCATGGGCTCCCAGTCGGACTGGGCGACCATGAAAGCGGCCGTCGCGCGCCTCGCCGAATTCGCCGTCCCGCATGAGGCGAAAATCGTGTCGGCGCACCGCACGCCGGAGCGGCTCTACGCTTATGCCTCGGGCGCGAAGGCGCGCGGGATCAAGGTCATCATCGCCGGCGCCGGCGGGGCCGCGCATCTGCCCGGCATGACCGCCTCGTTGACCGCCCTCCCCGTCATCGGCGTTCCTGTGCCGTCGAAGGCGCTGAACGGCCTCGATTCGCTTCTCTCGATCGTGCAAATGCCGCCGGGCGTTCCCGTCGCGACCGTCGCGATCGGCGAGGCGGGCGCGGCGAACGCCGGGCTTCTGGCGATCCAGATCCTCGCGCTCGCAGACGAAGATCTCGCACGCCGTCTCCTTCTCTGGCGCGACCGGCAGACCGCGGGCGTCGCCGAAGCGCCGAAGGACTGAGAATGATCTCGCGACCTTCGTCCTTCGAGACGCCCTTCATCCTGAGCAAAGTCGGAGGGCGAGGCGCCCTTCGACTTTGCTCAGGATGAAGGGCTCCTCAGGATGAGGCCGCTTTCGCCCCTTGGAACTGTGGGCATTCTCGGCGGCGGACAATTGGGCCGCATGCTGACGATCGCGGCGGCGCGGCTCGGCCTCAAGTGTCATGTCTATGCGCCCGAGACCGAGAATTGCGCCTATGACGTCGCCGCGTCGCGCACGATCGCGTCCTATACGGATGAAGCCGCCCTTCGCCTGTTCGCGGCGACCGTCGATGTCGTCACCTACGAGTTCGAGAATGTGCCGGCTGAAACGGTCGATCTCCTGACCGCGCTCGGCGCCGATGTGGCGCCCGGCGCCAAGGCGCTCGCCGTCGCGCAAGATCGCGTCATCGAGAAGCAGTTCGTGAGATCGATCGGCGCGACGACGGCGCCGTTCTTCGCGGTCGACGATCTCCTCTCCCTCGAAGAGGGTCTGAAGGCGATCGGCCGCCCGGCGATCCTCAAGACGCGCCGCCTCGGCTATGACGGCAAGGGCCAGACTGCGATCACAGCCGATGCGCATGACCTCGGCCTCACCTGGAAACAGGCCAATCACAAGGCCTGGGACGAAATCGGCGCGCGGCCGTCGATCCTCGAAGGGTTCATTCCGTTCGAGCACGAAATCTCGGTCATCGGCGCACGAGGGCGCGATGGAGGCATCGCCCTCTACGACCCGCCCGAGAACCGCCACCGCGACGGCATCTTGCGGACCTCGACGGCCCCGGCGGCGATTTCCCCGGAAACCGCCGCCGGGGCGCGCGCCATCACGGCGAAGATGCTCGCCGAGCTCGACTATGTCGGCGTCATCGGCGTTGAGTTCTTTGTACTGAAGGACGGCTCGCTCCTCGTGAATGAGTTTGCGCCGCGCGTGCACAATTCAGGGCACTGGACGCTCGACGCCTGCGCCGTCTCGCAGTTCGAGCAACACATCCGCGCCATCGCTGGCTGGCCCCTGGGCGACCCGCGCCGGCATTCGGACGCCGTCATGGAAAACCTCATCGGCGAGGAAATCGATCGCTGGAGAGAATTGGCCCAAGGGCCGGGCGCGTGCGTTCACATCTACGGCAAGGGCGAACCGCGTCCGGGGCGCAAGATGGGGCATGTGACGCGCCTGACCGCCCCTGCCGGTCCGCTGATCGCGCCTCGCGGTGAGCGATAGCGGCCTTTCCAATAAATCAACTATTTGCTATATTATGATCGATAGAAATGGACCCTATCGATCATGCGTTGGAACTGGCAGCTCCCGGACTGGCCCGACTTCGACTACGACCCGGCCCGGCTCGCGGACATGGAGGCGCGCTTCCTCAGAGGCTCGGGCGTCGTCATCGGCGCTCTTCACCATCTTGGTGGGGAGGCGCAGCAGCTTCTGGCGATCGAGGTGATCTCGCAGGAGGTCGTGGACAGCTCTGCGATCGAGGGCGAGGTTCTCGACCGCGCGAGCGTGCAGTCTTCGATAGCGAGGCATCTCGGGCTTGCCGCCGACCGACGACGCGCCAACGCAGCCGAAGCCGGGGCGGCGGAGATGATGGCGGATCTTTATCGACATCATGCGGCCCCGCTCGATGATCGACTTCTGTTCGGCTGGCACGCCATGCTGATGGGCGGGCGGCGCGATCTTGCCGTCATCGGCGGCTACCGCGAGCACGCGGATGCGATGCAAATCGTGTCAGGCGCCATCCATTCGCCACGCGTTCACTTCGAGGCGCCGCCGTCCAGCGCCGTCCCTGGTGAAATGCGGACGTTCATCCGCTGGTTCAACGCCAGCGCTCCCGGCAAGGCCAAAGCGTTGCCCGCCATCACCCGCGCCGGCATCGCGCATCTATGGTTTGAATCTGTTCATCCGTTTGAGGACGGAAACGGACGCATCGGCCGGGCGATTGCAGAGAAGGCTCTGGCGCAGGGGCTCGAAGGGCCGACGCTGACGGCGCTTGCCGAAACGATCAACCGGAGGCGCAAGGACTATTATGCGGAGCTGCACCTCGCCAGCCGAAGCAACGTCATTGACCGATGGCTTTCCTGGTTCGCCGGGATCGTTCTCGAAGCGCAAGAGCGCACCCTCACTCGCGTCCGCTTCCTGATCGCCAAGACGCGGCTCCTTCAACGCCTCGAAGGTCGGATCAACGCCCGGCAGGAAAAGGCGCTGCTACGCATGTTCGCCGAAGGGCCGGACGGTTTCCGCGGCGGCCTCAGCGCGGGCAATTACCAGAGCATCACCGACGCTGCGACGGCGACCGCGACGCGCGATCTCGCCGCTCTCGTCGAACAGGGCGCGCTTATTCGTGAGGGCGAGCGGCGCTATGTGCGCTACCGTCTCAATCTGACGTAGACGTGCGCTGGACAGCGCCCAATTCGGCCGCCGGGAGCGGTCGGGTCGGCGAAGATCGGCGCTGCCCCCTACGGCAAATACCCCTTCTCAAGATCCATATTCTGCTTGCTGAGCGTTTCGCCGGAGGCGCTGCGGCGCTCGGCGCTCCAGGCGATGGTGGTGCC
>JBEBFW010000099.1:0-11150 GCA_040081755.1 Parvularculaceae bacterium | reverse complement strand
CCGGTCATCTAATTCTTTCCTGGTTCCGCGCGAGGGGTTCGGGCGCGCCGAAAACACAGTGTAAGGCCTCCGCAAGGGAGGGGGATAACTTTATTTTCGTGAATAAAGTCAATTGGTTAGCAAGAGGGTATGGTTAACGGGGGGGATTCCGCCCGCCGCTCATCGCGGCTCAGGCCGGGGTGCCTGCGAGCGACGCCCGCCAAATTGTCTTTTCATCCTAAATCGGTCGATAACCGCCGCTCGATTCGAGAGAGGGGAGCTGGCCGGTGCGGCGCTGCTGTTTGCAAGATTCAAGATTGCATGACTGATCACACAGTCCAGACGGCGCTTTCACGGGCGATCTCGGCATTTGGCGGAACCGCCCGCGCAAAGCTCGCCAATCCCGCCGCGAGCGGCGCGCCGGAGGACCAGCTCCGTGCGCCCCTTGAACCCTGATCGCGGAGATCGCCTCGATCGCGGGCCTTGCATCGAATGACATCGTGCTCGTCGGCGAGACATCGCTCGCCGATTTGAAAACCCGCCCGGACTACGCCGTCACGCTCCGAAAGGCGCTGATCGGTTTCATTGAGGTGAAGGCGCCCGGCAAGGGAATCATCCCGAAGGATTTCACCGACGATCATGACCGCAAGCAATGGGAGAAACTGAAGTCGCTGCCGAACCTTATCTATACGGACGGTAACGGGTTCAGTCTCTGGCGCGACGGCAAAAAGATCGACGCGGTGCATTTCACCGGCGACGTGCGCACCGCCGGCGCCAAGCTCGCCTGTTCCTCCGACATTCATCGTCTGTTCACGGATTTCTTTTCGTGGCAGCCGATCGCGCCGCGCAACCCGCGCCAGCTCGCGGAGACGAGCGCGCGGCTCTGCCGTCTTTTGCGCGATGAAGTGGCGGAGCAGCTTGAACGCGGCGCCAAGGGACTGAGCGATCTTCGCGAGGACTGGCGCACGCTCCTCTTCCCCGACGCGACGGATGAGGAATTCGCCGACGGCTATGCGCAGTCGGTGACGTTCGGCCTCCTCATGGCGCGGGCGCGCGGCATTTCGCTCGCCGAAGGGCCGGACCACGCTGCGAAGCTGCTCAGGAAATCGAATTCGTTGATCGGCGCCGCGCTCGGCGTCCTCACCGACGAGGCCGATCAGGAAAAGACACTAAAAACCTCGCTGGCGACGCTGACGCGCGTTCTCGATGTCATCGACTGGTCGAAGATTTCGAAGGGCGACCCGGAGGCGTGGCTCTATTTCTACGAACTGTTCCTGAAGGAATATGACAACGCGCTTCGCAAAAAGACCGGCTCCTATTATACGCCGCCAGAAGTCGTCACCGCGATGGTGCGACTCGCCGACGAGGCGCTGAAGTCACGGTTCGGCGAGCGTCAGGGTTTCGCCTCAGCGAACGTAAAGGTCGCCGACCCCGCGGTCGGCACCGGCACGTTCCTGCTCGGCGTCCTGAAAAGCATCGCCGACGCCGCAATCGCCGAGGGCGGTGAGGGCATGGTTGCGGGCGCCATCGAGGCGGCGCTGAAGCGCATGATCGGATTTGAGCTGCAATTCGGCCCGTTCGCGGTAGCGCAGCTGCGCCTCCTCGCCGAGATCGCGGAACTGACCGGCAGGGCGCTCGGCGATACGATCGACGCGGATTTGCGCCTCTTCGTCGCCGACACGCTCGCCGACCCCGACGAGGGAACGGCGTGGATACCATCGTCGATGAAAGCGATCGCAGAATCCCGCAAGGCGGCGAACGCGATCAAACGCAAGGAGCCGATCACCGTCGTCATCGGCAATCCGCCGTATAAGGTCGAAGCGATCAGATTGGGCGGATGGGTCGCTGACAGAGGCGACCTTCCTGCCCCGATCGACGACTGGAAGCCGCCCATTGACTGGGGCGTCGGGGCTCACGGCAAGCACCTCCACAATCTTTACGTTTATTTCTGGCGGTGGGCGGCGTGGAAAGTTTTCGGCGGTGATCCGTTCCACAGCGGAAGCGATCACTCAGAGGCGAAATTCAGCGATGAGCGCGGCGTCATCTGCTTCATCACAGCGGCAGGATTTCTGAACGGCCCCGGCTTCCAGAAAATGCGCGCCGAGTTGCGCCGGCAGGCCGATGAAATCTGGGTCATCGATTGCACGCCAGAAGGCCATCAGCCGCCGGTGAACAGTCGGCTTTTTCAGGGCGTGCAGCAGCCGGTCTGCATCGTCATCGCCCTGCGCAACAACAAGAAGCGCGACGGCGCTCCGGCCGTTGTGCGATTTCGCGCCCTGCCGGAAGGGCATCGGGAGACCGTCAAGTTCAAGGCGCTGGGGTCGTTATCGCTCGACGCGGCCGATTGGCAGTTCGCCGCGAACGATCCGCGCGCGTCGTTCTTTCCGGCGAGCCGGGAGCAATGGTCCGAATATCCGCCGCTCGACCGGTTTTTCGAGAATGATTTCTCCGGCTGCAAGGCGAACCGCACATGGCCGATCGCGCCGGATGTAACTTCGCTTGCACAGCGCTGGAATGCGCTTGCCGCCGAGAAACATCCTTCTGCGAAATCAGAATTGTTCAAGGAGACTCGCGACAGGACTTTGGTGAAGATGCTTGGCGGCGGCGTTCCGGGTAACGAGTATCGCCAAACCAAACTGCTCGACGACAGCGGAACGGTTATTGATCCAACCGGCTATGCTTTTCGATCGTTCGATCGACAATATATTATCCCTGACAAGCGGCTCATCGATTTTGAACGTCCCGAATTATGGGCGTCATTCAGCGGCAGGCAGGCTTATTTGACGGCCCCGGAAGATCGAACGCCCGAAAACGGTCCGGCACTTACGGTCGCTGGGCTCGTTCCTGACCAGCACCACTATCACGGTCGCGGCGGCCGCGTGTTTCCGCTCTGGGCGGACGACGCGGCGACCATCCCGAATATACGCCCCGCGCTGATCGCCGCCCTGTCCGATCGTTACGGGTTTTCTGTCGAGGCCGAAGATATCTTCGCCTATATCGCGGCCATCGCCGCGCATCCGGCGTATACGGAGCGTTTCGCGGTGGACTTGCGCCAGCCGGGTCTCAAGATCCCCGTCACCGCCGATCCGTCGCTTTTCCGCGAGGCGGCAGCTTTGGGGCGCGAGGTCGTGTGGCTCCACGCCTTCGGCGAGCGCTTCGCCGATCCCGCCGCCGGGCGCCCTGCCGCGCCACCGCGCGCCGATGGCGGCCCGACCATTCCGAAAGGCGGCGCCATTCCGACCGCGCCCGAGAAATTTCCGGATTCAATCTCCTACAACGCCGATCTCCGCCGCCTTCATGTCGGTGAGGGCCATATCGACAATGTCGCGCCCGAGGTCTGGGCCTATGAAGTCTCCGGCATGCAGGCCGTCACGCAATGGTTCAGCTATCGAAAGAAGGACAGGAGCCGCCCCGTCATCGGCAACCGCCGGCCGCCATCTCCCCTCAGCGATATCCAGCCCGAGGGCTGGCTCCGCGAATACACTTCTGATCTCATCAACGTCCTGCATGTCTTGACGCGCCTTCGCGCGCTGGAGCCGGCGCAGGCCGATCTCTTGCGCCGCATTGTAGAGGGCAGGCAGCTCGATGGGGAAAAACTGTCGGAGGCGCTGAGGCCTGTCAGCCAGGCGGCATCTTCCAATCCGGCGAATCAGGCTTCAATCTGAGCGTGGCCGTCCGACCGGTCCGCCAAGGCAGCAACCATGACCGAAATCGACCTCTTCGGCCGTCCCGCCAATCCCGCGCAGCAGTCGCTGTTCGGCGACGGACCGGACCGACTGCAGACGCCGGTGAAGCGCTACACGCCCGACCCCGCTCGGATACGCGCCGAACTCCTCGCGCTTCTCGAAACCGCGCGCGCGGCGAAGGAGATGCCGTGGAGCGAGCGCGACGCCGGCTACTGGCAGCTCGTCTTCCCCAACATGGCGAACTGGCTGCCCGACGAAGAAGCCGCGCAACTCCGCTTTGAATTCGCGGCAGAACTTGAGCGCCTGCGCGCCGCGGCCTGATCCGTCTTGTTCGCCGCTTGAGGCCTGTGCCAAAGAAAGGCCGTCCATTCGTCCTGTCAGCTTGTCGCTTCGTCGATTAGCGCGGGCCGGGGCGCAGAGGGTCGGGCAGATCACATTCCACGTTTTGAGGAGGGGCTCATGAAATTCAGGATCACCGTCGCGGCGGGCCTCGCCGCGCTCATGGCGGGCGCCGCGTCCGCCGCCGATTTCAAGGCGCCGATCGTTTACGAGACGCTCGACAACGGCCTCAAGGTCGTCATCTCGGAGAACCATAGCGTCCCGACGACGACGATCGGCGTCTATTACGGCATCGGCTTCAGGATCGAGCCGAAGGCGCGCACGGGCTTCGCACATCTTTTCGAGCACATGATGTTCCAGGGCTCGGCCAATCTCGGCAAGGCGGAGTTCATCAAGCTCGTCAATTCGAACGGCGGCATTCTCAACGGCTCGACGCGCTTCGACTACACCAATTATTTCGAGGTCGTGCCGTCGAACAAGACCGAGACTTTTCTCTGGGCCGAAGCCGACCGCATGCGCGGCCTCGCCATCACGCAGGACAATCTCACCAACCAGCAAGGCGTCGTCAAAAACGAAGTGAAGGTCAACGTCATCAACCGCCCGTATGGCGGCTTCCCCTGGCTCGACCTGCCGCAGCTCGCCAACACCAATTGGTACAACGCGCACAATTTCTACGGCGACTTGAAGGACCTCGACGCGGCGACGCTCGATGATGTCGCGAAGTTCTTCGACGAATTCTATGCGCCCAACAACGCCGTGCTGGTCATTGCGGGCGATGTCGATCCGAAACAGGCGATGGCGTGGGTCAAGACCTATTTCGGCGCCATCGCGCCCTCGGCCGCTATTCCCAAGCCCGACATTTCCGAGCCGCGCCAGGAGGCCGAAAAGCGCGCCGAAAAAACGGATCCGCTGGCGCCTCAGCCGGCGCTCGGCTTCGCCTGGCACGTGCCGGCGAAGGGAACGCCCGAATGGCGCGCCGCGATCCTGCTTTCGACCATTCTCATGCAGGGCGACGACAGCCGCCTTCACCGCAAGCTCGTCGAGGAGAAGGGTTACGCCAGCGCCGTCAATGGCGGCATCAACTGGCCGCTCGGCAACGCCTATAATTACGACGGCCCGATGCTGCTTTCCGGCTTCCTCATCCACGACGCGAAATACGCGCCCGATCCGATCATCGGCGACATAGACGCCATCGTGGCGGACCTGCAGACCAATCTCGTTTCCGCCGAAGAGCTTTCCCGGGCCAAGACCAAGCTGCGCTCGGCGCTCTACGACGTGCTGGGCGACGGGAACCGCATCGGCCTTGTCGATCTCCTCGCGACCGCCGCGCTCTTCCACGACGATCCGGCGCAGGTGAATACGCTCGAAGCCCAGCTCATGTCGGTGACGCCCGAGATGATCCGCTCGACGGCCAAGGAATACCTGCGCGCGACCAACCGCTCGATCATCACGTTGAAGGCGGGCGCGGCTTCAAAATCACCTGCGAAAACGAATTAGGGGAGCGGCGCACATGATGAGATTCAACATTCTTCTCGCCGCCGCTCTCGCGCTCTCAACGCCTGTCTGGGCGGAGGAGGCGCCGCCGCCGCCGGCGTCCGATTTTCCGACTGCGCCCCCTGCGGGGAGCGAGCCGCGCCCCTTCAAGCTGCCGGCGGTCGAGACCTACACGCTGAAGAACGGGCTCACCGTGACGCTCGCGACCTATGGCGCGGCGCCCAAGGCGACCGTGCGCGCCGTGGTGCGCGTCGGCAATGCGAATGACGGGGACAGCCCCTGGGTGTCCGATCTCACGAGCGACATGATGCAGGAGGGCGCGGCCGGCAAGACAGGCGCCGAGCTTGACCGGACGGCCGCCTCGATGGGCGGCGATCTCAACATCGGCGTCGGGCTCGACGAGACCTTCGCCGGCATCGATGTTCTGAGCGAGAGCGCCGACGAGGCCGTGGGCCTCGTCGCCGATGTTCTTCAGCGTCCGGACTTTCCGGCCTCGGAATTCGAGAAGAACAGGCAGAACAATTTGCGCGCCCTTTCCGTGGCGCGGAGCGAGCCCCAATCGCTCGCCAATGACGCCTTCACGGGCCTCATCTACCCCGATCACCCCTATGCGCGAGCCCAATTGCCGCCGGCCGAGAAGATCGCGGCGATGACCCTCGACGACGTCAAGGCTTTCCACGCCGCCAATTTCGGGGCCAAACGCACGCATCTCTATGTCGTCGGCCAGTTCGACCGGCGCGTCGTGAAGAAGGCGATCGGCAAGGCCTTCGGCGACTGGGCGGAAGGGCCGGCGCCGCTCGTCATGCCCCCGGGAGCGGCGAGGCCGAGCCAGGTCGGCCTCGTCGATCGTCCGAGCGCGGTGCAATCGACGATCCGGCTCGGCAAGCGCGTGCCGCCGATCGACGGGACGCTGGAGCTCGAAGCCGCCGACACAATTCTCGGCGGCTATTTCTCCTCCCGCATCACGCGCAACATCCGCGAAGACAAAGGCTACACCTACTCGCCGAATTCGGCGGTGAGCGCCGAGTATCGCGCCGCCTACTGGCGCCAGAACGCCGACATCACCACGGAATCGACCGGCCTGGCGCTCGCCGAAGTCATGAAGGAGATCCGCGGCCTTCAGGATGCGCCGCCCTCCGCCGCCGAGCTTGACGGGGTCAAGAACTACATGAACGGCATCTATGTGATCGGGCTTGCCTCACGGCAGGGCATGGCGGGGCAGCTCGCCTACGCCAACCTGCACGGGCTCGGCCTCAAATATCTCGAAAGCTATGTGTCGCTGGTGCGCGCGCTGACGCCGGAGCAAGTCCAGGCGGCGGCGAGGAACAATCTCGACATCGAGGAAATGAGCCTCGTCGTCGTGGGCGATCTCGCGAAAGTCCGCACGCAGATCGAGAAGTTGCCTGAGTTCTCCGGGAAGCTGCCGCCGCGCAAATAGGGGCTCTCGCGCCTCTCCCTTAGGAGAGGCCAGGATTTGCGCAGCAAATCCGGGTGAGGGCGCTGCGATCGAGGTGTGTGAATGCGGTAGGCAGTCCGCGCCCGTGGCGGCGCTGCGGCATTGTCTTGAGCCGGGGATTCTGGAACGATCGCGGCGCAACAGGGGACAGATTCATGAAAGCGCTCGCCAGCCTCGCCGCCGTCGCGGCGGCCATGACGACGACGGCCGCAGCCGCGGACATCGCGCTCGTCCACGCAGGCAAGCTCCTCGCGGTTCCCGGCCGGCCGGCGCTGGCGAACCAGACGGTCGTCATCAGGGACGGCCGCGTCGCGGCCGTGCTCCCCGGCTTCGTCGAGGCCGCGGCGGCGGGCGCCGGACCCTCTGACAAGGTCGCCGTCTACGACCTCAAGGACATGTTCGTGCTGCCGGGCCTCACCGACAGCCATGTGCATATCCTCTCCGAAAACAATCCAAGACAGCGGCTCGAACGCGTCGAGCAGTCGGAAAGCGATCTCGCCATCGCCGGCGCCGGCTTCGCGAAGAAGACCCTGATGGCTGGCTTCACCACGGTGCGCGATGTGGGCGCTGGTCCCTCTGACGCGATCTTCGCGCTGCGCGACGGCATCGCCAGGGGCGATGTGATCGGCCCGAGGATTTTCGCTTCGGGCGCGACGATCTCGGTCACCGGCGGCCATGGCGACGGCACGCAAGGCTACCGCGACGATGTCGCCGAACTTCTGCACTCCAACGGCGTCTGCGATGGGCCGGACGATTGCCGGCGCGCGGTGCGCGAACAGATCCGGCGCGGCGCGGATCACATCAAGCTGACCTCGACGGGCGGCGTCCTTTCAAACACCGCCGCCGGTCTCGAGCAGCAATTCTCCGATGACGAACTGAAGGCGATTGTCGAGGCCGCTCACGCCATGGGCCGCAAGGTGACGGCCCACGCGCATGGCGTTTCGGGCATTAACGGGGCGCTGCGGGCCGGCGTCGATTCGATCGAGCACGGCTCGTATCTCAGCAGCGAGTCGGTCAGCCTCTTCAGGAAAACCGGCGCCTATCTGGTGCCGACGCTGCTTGCCGGCGAGACGGTCGGCAATTGGGCCGAGGACCCGAACTCGTTCCTGCTGCCGCCGCAACGGGCCAAAGCGCGAGAGGTCGCCCCGCAGCTCGAAGCGATGGCCAAGCGCGCCCGGGCCGCGGGCCTCAAGATCGCCTTCGGCACCGACACCGGCGTCTCGGCGCATGGCGACAATGCGCGCGAATTCGAGCTTCTGGTCGCGGCCGGCTATACGCCGATGGAAGCCATCCGCTTCGCGACGGTCGCGGCCGCCGATCATCTCGGCAAGTCGGACGTCATGGGGACGATCGAGCCCGGCAAATATGGCGACCTCGTCGCCGTCGGCGGCGATCCCACGGTCGATGTCGGCGAGTTGCGCGACATCGATTTCGTGATGAAGGAAGGGGTCGCCTACAAGCGCCCTTGAGTCGCCGCAAGAAGAGGCGAGCGGTCGAATGCCCACGCGCGATGACATCCGCCTCCTGCCGCTCGACAGCGCGATTGCGCTGCATCCGGACTTTTACGCCGATCCCGCCTGGTTCGAGTTCGAGAAGCGCGAGGTGTTCGCCAAAAGCTGGCAACTCGTCGGACCCGCCGCATGGGCGCAGGAGACGGGCGATCATTTCGTTGCGGACATCGCCGGCGTTTCGGTCCTCGTCGCGTGCGGCGAGGATGGCGCCTTGCGCGCCTTCCGCAACATCTGCCGGCATCGTGGCGCGCCGGTGGTCGCCTGCGCCGGCAAGGGCGCGAAGCGCTTCAACTGCCCTTATCACGGCTGGTCCTATCGGCTCGACGGAACGCTGCGCGCGGCGCCCGAAATGGGAGGGGCGAAGGATTTCGACATCAGGGACTACGGCCTCTCGCCCCTGCGCCTCGAAGTATGGATGGGCCTCGTCTTCGTGTCGCTTTCAGCTGAGACGCCGCCGCTTGCCGAGTTTGTCGGGGGGATCGCCGAACGCATCGCGCCCATCGATCTCGGAGCGATGCGCTTCCACCGGCGCGAGCTCAGCCCTGTCGCCGCCAACTGGAAGGCCTATGCGGATAATTATCTCGAAGGCTATCACGTGCCCTCGGTGCATCCGCGCCTGAACGAAATCGTCGATTACAACGGCTACACGACCGAGATCGAGCGCTGGCGCTCCATGCAGACCTCTGCGATCGGGGCCAGCGCCGGGGCCTATGGCGGCGCGGCGGTCTTTTATTATCTGATCTGGCCGAACACGATGCTGAACATCGTCGAGGGCCGCCTGCAGACCAATCGCATTGTCCCGGACGGACATCGGCGCTGCGTCATCGAATTCGATTATTTCTACACAGAGGAAGCGGCCGCCCGCGCCGGGGCCGATCAGGAAATCACGGCGCTCGTCCAGGACGAGGACCGGCGCATCTGCGAGGCCGTGCAGAAAAGCCTCGCCTCAGGCGCCTATCAGCCCGGCCGGCTCTGCCCGGCGCGCGAGGGCGGCGTCTGGCACTTCCAGAACCTGATGCGCGAGGCCTATGCCCGGGCGTTTTGATGCGCCGCTGCCGCCGCCAGATCGCAAGCGCCCTTTGCAACACCTGGAAGAGAGGCGACGCAGCGTTGACTCTTTCCGTACTGTTGTGTACGGTTGGGCATGTCCGATAGAGCCCCGAGCAAAGGATCCGAAGAAGCCCGCGCGCAGCTGCCGAGTCTGATCGAGGCGGCGGAGAAGGGCGAGGCGACCATCATCACCCGGCGTGGAAAGCCGGTTGCAGCGCTTGTTCCAATCAAGGATTACCTCGCAAGCGAAACGCAGCCGTCGCTGCTTCCGCTCAGGGGCGCCGGCAAGGGCCTCTGGGGCAAGAGCATCTCGAAGACCCTTCGCGAATTGCGCGACGAATGGGATCGCTAGATATCGGCGGCCTGCCCGAAGGAGCCCTTGTACTCGTCGATTCCGCGCCGATAATCTACATTATCGAGGACCATGCGACGCTTGCGACCCGCTTCGAGCCCTTGTTCAGGGCCCATGCGAGCGGCGCGTTGCGCATCGCCGTTTCGACGATTGCTATCGCGGAAGTCCTTGTAGGGCCCCTTCGTTCGGGAAACCGCGCCTTGGAGCGACGCTGCAACGCCGTTCTCCTGAAGTGGCGTTCCGTGCCCCTGAGCGTCGAGATCGCACAGAGCGCGGCCAGAATCCGCGCAGCGACTAACCTGAAGCTCGCCGACGCAGTGCAGGCGGCCAGCGCGCTCGCCATCGGCGCCGACGCGCTGGTCACGCATGATCGCGATTTCTCGCGCGTTAAGGATTTGCGCATCATCTCGTGATCCGGGCGCGCCGCGGCGCGTCATTCGCGATTTGTTCAACCCTGCTTACGCCCCCTTTAACCGTCTTGCGCCATGGTCGCTCGTCAATCCGCAAGGGGTTCCCATGTTCGCCAAGCCGTTTCCGCCCGAAAAGCTCGCCAATGTCGGCGCCGATGGTTTTGTCAGCGCGGCTGACGTTCTGTTCTTGCGGCGCATGGCGTTCAAGGACGGCGTCGTATCGACCGAGGAACTCGACGCGCTGTTCACGCTCGCCGGGCGCGCCCCGGACGGCGACCCCGAATGGGGACAGTTCTTCGAGGAAGCGGCCTGCGATTTCTATCTCAACGAGGAAGAGCCGAAGGGCTATTTCACCTCCGGGGAGTTCGAGACGCTCAAGGCGCGGGTCACCAGAGACGGCGCGACGGCGAGCGGCATCGAGCTTCGCCTGATGGTGAAGCTTCTCGAGAACGCCGCCGAAACGCCGCCCGACATGCGCGCCTTCGTCGGCGATCAGATGCGCCAGCGCTTCCTGCGCGAGGGCGGCGTCGCGAGGTCGCAGGTCGATCTCCTGCGCCGCTTCATCTTCGCCAAGGGCGGGGAAGGCAATATCGACGTGACCCGCGCAGAAGCCGAATTGCTCCTCGACCTCAACGACGCCAGCGGCGGCGTCGGCAACGATCCGTCGTGGACTGAGCTTTTCGTCAAGAGCCTCGCCGCCCACATGATGGCCCATTCGGGCTATCGCGCGCTCTCGCGCGAGGAAGCTCGCCGCCTTCATGAATTCGCCTCGGACCACAAGGCGGACATCGGCGGTTTCTTTTCGAAGATGCTGAAGGGCGGCCTCAATGGTTTCAGGAAGGACGAGCCGTCGCCCCAGGCGGAGCGCAATAC
>JBEBFW010000312.1:0-2967 GCA_040081755.1 Parvularculaceae bacterium | reverse complement strand
GGGCGCGGCGTCGGGGTTCCGGACGGCTGGGACGCGCAGGCGGCGCGCGAGGTGCTGGACGAATTGCGCCGGCGCCTCTCCGACGGCAAGCGCAGCGACGAAGAGATCAAATATCTCGAACGCTTGCTGGAGCGGTTTTAGGCCGGCTTCACCGGGACCGTCAGCCCGCGGATGACCGCCGGCCGCGCGAGGAAAGCGTCGAGCGCGCGCGTCACATGCTTGCGCGTCGAAATCTCAAGGATCTCGCCGGCCCTGTAATTGACGATCACATTGCGGACCCACGGGAAGGTCGCGATGTCGGCGATCGAATAGTCATCGCCCATGATCCAGGGGCCGTCAGCGAGGCGGGCGTCAAGGACGCCGAGGAGGCGCTTCGATTCGGCGACATAGCGCTCGAGCGGCCGCTTGTCCTCGATCGCCTTGCCGGCGAAGTGGAAGAAATAGCCGACCTGCCCGAACATCGGTCCGACGCCGCCCATCTGGAACATCAGCCATTGCAGCGTGTCGTAGCGCCGATGCGCATCGGCGGGGATCAATTTGCCGCTCTTGTCGGCGAGATAGAGAAGGATCGCCCCCGATTCCCAGAGCGCCAGCGGCGCGCCGCCGGGGCCATTCGGGTCGATGATGGCCGGGATCTTGTTGTTCGGGTTGAGCGACAGGAATTCCGGCGTGAACTGATCGTTCGTGTCGAACGACACGCGATGGGCTTCGTAGGCGAGCCCCATCTCCTCGAGTGCGACCGAGACCTTGTGCCCGTTGGGCGTGCCGAGCGTGTAGAGCTGCAGGTCCCCCGGGCGCTCCGGCGGCCAGCGGCGCGTGATGGGGAAGGCGGAGAGCGCGGTCATGATCCTAACGCGGCTGGCCCGCATTGCAGCACCAGCCCAGTAGCGCTTGCGAGCGCAGGGTGAGCGACAATTGTCGCGCTCAAACGAAACGGGCGCCCGAGGGCGCCCGTTCCATTGTGGCGCGTCGGGTTAATTGCCCGTGTTTGCCTGACCATTGCCAAAAAAGTCATCGTTGCCAGGCTTTCCGCCCTCAACCGAGCGCTTGCGCATTTCCGCCGCTACATGCGCCGGATTAGAGTCGCCGGTTTCGGAGATGATAAGCGCGGCAACACCGGCTGCGTGCGGCGCCGCCATCGAGGTGCCGCCCGACCAATAATAGCTGCCTATGCCCGGCGTGAGGTTGCTGCCGGTGCTGAAGATGAGGTCAAGGACCCAGCACGGGCGAACGGTCACGGTCGGCGGCGTCGAAACCCCGCAATTTTCGTTGCCCGGATATAACGTATCTCCGCCGGGCGCAGCGAAATCGACCATCGAGGTGCCGTAGTTCGTGTAGCTTGTCGGAATGAGAGCCTGGCCGGTATTCGCTCCAGCGTTGGCGTAGAAGCCGACGGCTGTCGTCGCCGAGACGCCGAGATTGTGGCCGAGGCCGGTCTGGAAGCGGATATTGCTGCCGTCGCCATCGAGATCCGCAGCCGCATTGCCCGCCGAGGTGACAACCGTCACGCCGCGTTGCGACGCATAGGTCAGCGCATGTCTTACGGCGTTGGCGAGGGCGCTGATTTCGTTCGTGCCCGGACCGCCGCGCGGAATGACGGCGCCGAGGCTCATGTTCATCACTTGCACGTTCTGGTTCGCAGCATGATATATGCCTTCGATCACGTCTTCGAAGCTGCCGGACCCGGAGTCAAAGAGCACTTTGACGAGCACGAGCGTCGCTTCAGGTGCAACGCCGATGGTGCCAGCCCTTCGCCGGTCATGTCGGCGCTTGAGGCGAAGTCTATCCCCGGAGCGAGATCGGGGTGATCGAGATCGAAGCCGCCGTCGAGCACCGCGACGCGAACGCCCTGTCCGCGGAAGCCAAGCTCCCAGGATTGCTGGGCGCCGACGTAGTTGTGGCCGTATTGCAGATTGAAGAACCGGTCATTGTCGCCGCTGTTCGGCGGAAATCCGAATTCGGCGAGATCTGCAGCGGCGATTTTTTCTTCCTGCTGAGTGTCGAACCCATGGTCTTTGACGACCGTAGCGCCGGTTATTTTTCCAATGCCGGCATCCGGTCCGCTGACGATGGCGACTCCGAACGGATAGATCTTCTCGAGCACGCCGCCAGCTTGAACAACCTTGGCGTCAATGTCCGTCGGAAACCCGTTTCCTTTCGCCAGCACGATATACTTTGCAGCGTAGGCAGGCGCCGAGGCCACAAGCGCCATCGTCGAGGCGGCCGAAGCCGCCAGCAAGGTTTTGAAGTGCATTCGAGTCCCCACTTATGTTGAAGAAGCACGGACGCTAGCAGGTTCGCCTCCACCATCAATCCCGGGGGAAGCAAACGCGAGAAAATCGCGCGCGGGGCCAAATTGTCGCCCGAAAGTTGTCTTCCTTCACCGTCCGAAAGTTGGATCGCTCGGCATTCAACGCGCGTTTCGCATGAGCGAAAGGGCCAGCATGATCTGGGCGCCCGCATAGACCGGCCAGTTGAAGGCGAGAATATCTTCCATGCCTTTGAAAAGGCCGAGGCCGATGATCGCATCGGAGACAAGAAACACGACGGCGCCGATCGGGGCCCAGCGCGAGACAGGGGCGAGGATTGAAGCGACGACCATCGCCGTCAGCACAGCGTGATAGCCTGCGACGGGGAGGCCAAGCTCTCCCAGGTCCGGCCACAGCCAGATCAGCATGGCGATCGACGCCGCGACCACGCTGGCCGCGACCGGCCAGTTTTTTGTCCGCATGCCCCCTTTTCCGATGCGGAGCGCGAAGGCGGCGATGAAAAAGAGGTGCGCCAGCGCGAAGGACGCCATGCCGGCGATCATCATCGACGGCTTCAGCTCGAGGAAGAAGTCGCCCGCCGAGGAGGCGAAAAGCGCGGCGGCGGCGAACGAGGCTCCGGCGAAGGCTGCCGACAGACCCAGCAGAACGATGCCCGCTGCCTTCCAGATGGGCTCGACCAGCCCCGGCGCTTCAACGA
>JBEBFW010000098.1:0-11176 GCA_040081755.1 Parvularculaceae bacterium | reverse complement strand
ACGCAGGCCTGAGGCCGTCAGACGGGGCTACGAAACAGGCGATCGACGTCGGCGGCGTCGAACAATGCCGTGCCCGGCGACATCCGCGTCGCCGCGGCCGCCGCAGCAGCGTAGCGCAGCGCCTCCTCGTCGGACCAGCCGCGCGTCAGCGCGACAATGAGCGCCGCGACAAAACTGTCGCCCGCGCCTACAGCGCTGCGCGCCTTCACCTTGAGTGCGGGCGCGAATACGCTGCCGGATTTCATCGCCATGACGGAGCCATCGGCGCCGTGAGATATGACGATGCGCTCGGCGACGCCCTCAGCAGCCAACTTGCACGCGAATGCGCTCACCTCATCGGGCCAGCGCAGCGCGCGGCCGGCGAGGGCGCGATACTCGTGCTCGTTCTGGCGCAACAGAAAGACGCCCTCAGCCATCGCCGCGCGAAGACCGCTGATGGAATCGAGGACAAAGCGCGCGCCCTTCGCTTTGGCGGTGCGCGCCGCGCGCGCCCAGAAGTCTGTTGACGGACCGTCGTCTCTCATAGGCGGCAAGCTTCCCGAGCCGACCACATAGTCGCCCGCCCTCGTTTCCTCAGCGAGCGCCGTCAGCACGCCCCCGCATTCAGCGGCGGACATCCCGGCGCCGGGCAGGTTGAAGCGGTACTCGTCGCCAGTCGTCCGATCGCTGACGTGAAAGGCGACGCGCGTCTCGCCCGCGACCGGGATAGCCCGCATGGCGATGGCCTCAGCCGCGAGCAGAGCTTCGACCGCCTGCCCGTAGACGCCGCCTACGGTCAAGATCGCCAGCGTCTCGGCTCCAAGCCGGCTCGCTGCGCGCGCGACATTGACGCCGCCGCCGCCCGGATGCGTTTGCGGATTCTTGCAGCGCAATTTGCGGTTCGGCTCGACGAAGTCCGAATCAACGGCGAAGTCGTAGGTGGGATTGGGCGTGAGCGTGATGATGCGGGTCATCTGGCGCTACAGAAGGCCCAGCGCCTTGAAGCTGGCCTCGCGCTCTTTGCCGATAACGAGATGATCGTGAACGCGGATGTTGAGGGCGCCGGCCGCTTTCACAATGTCGCGGGTCATGTCGATGTCGGCGCGAGAGGGCGTCGGATCGCCGGAGGGGTGGTTGTGGACGAGAATGACCGCCGAGGCGCCCAGCTCGAGGGCGCGCTTGACTACTTCGCGCGGATAGACCGGCGCATGGTCGATCGTGCCCTTCTGCTGGACTTCGTCCGCAATCAGAATATTTTTCTTGTCGAGGAAGAGGATGCGGAACATTTCGGTCCGGTTGTCCGCCATGGCCGCGCGGCAATAGGCGAGGAGATCGTTCCAGGAGGAAATGATCGGGCGCTTCAGCACGCGCGCCTGGGCGAGCTTCAGGGCCGCCGCCTGCACGATCTTGAACTCGCGCGCGACGCTCTCCGATACGCCCGCAATCTCGGTCAGGCGTTCGACCGGCGCGCCGAGCGCTTCGGCGAATCCGCCAAAGCGTTCGATCAGCGACTTGGCGATCGGCTTCACATCCCGGCGTGGAATGACGCGAAAAAGCAGAAGCTCCAAAAGTTCGTAGTCCTGCACGCCATCGAGCCCCGCGCGCATGAAGCGCTCGCGCAGGCGCTCGCGATGGCCCTCTGCGTGATTCTCATCCGGAGCTTCAGTTTTTGCGGCGACGGTGATGGCGGCGTCCTCAACGCTGGTCGGGAGCCTTATAGGTCGAGCCGGCCGCCAGCGTCGAGGCGGCTGCGACCTTTGGCGTGTTCTGCGGTTGAGTCCACGGCCGGCGCCCGCGTCTGCCATTCACGGATTCTATCCTCATCTCACCTGGAGCAACCCAAATCGCCAGCGCGCCGCCGTCCCAGACCTCGCGGCGGTCGATAATTTCGGCGCGGCAGGCGGCTTTGGCTCGCCGTGACGCTGGAAAGAGCGCGATGACCACGTCGGCGCGGGCGCAATCGTCCGCGAGCGCCAGCGGATCGGTGGTCAGCGCAATCGTCTGTCCGGAGAGCGCCGCAGCGCAGCCCGCGCGGTCGCAGGGCGCCACGTCGCGCAAGGGCAATGTCGGCGTCCTGGCGGCGTCTGCGCCGATATGCTCCTTCCAGACCTGCGCCTCGAATTTGTCCTTGCGCGGATTGAGGAGGGCGAGCGACCGGGCGCCTGTTCCTTCAAGGCCGACAAGGGCTGCGTTATCGCCTTCGCTGGTGACGAAGATGTTTGGCGGCGTGGACAGTGCGATCGCTGCGGCGGCGACCGGCAGCGCGGCGATCGCGCCGAGCCGCCACGGCGCCGATTGGAGGCACAGCCACAGCCCCCCGGCGGTGAGCGCGATCAGCGCCAGCGCCGGCCATTGGGCGAAGGTCGTCACGCTCCCGGGAAGGGACGAGACCATGCGGGCGACGGCGAGCACGATATCGACGCCTGCGGCGGCAAGCTTCCAGAAGGGTTCATCGAGCCCGACCGGCATCAGCACAAGCGCGATCATGGCGACGGGCATCACCCAAAGACCCATGATCGGTATAGAAATGACGTTGGCGGGAAGGCCGTAAACGGCTGCGCGGTTGAAATGATAGATCGCAAAGGGGCCGGTCGCGGTCGAGGCGATGACGTCGGTCGCAACGACCCCGGCGACATAGCGCCGGGTCCGCGCCCAGAGGGAAAAGCTGCGATCCGGATCGAGGCGCTTCGAATGCCATTCGTAGGCGGCGATCAGCGCGGTCACGGCGGCGAAGGACATCTGGAAGCCTGGATGAATGACCGCCTCCGGCGACAAAACCAGAATGATGAGAGCGGCGATGGCGACGTTCCTCAGCGAGAGCGCGCGCCGGTCGAAGAGGATGGCCACAAAGAAAATCGAGGTCATGATGAAAGCGCGCTCCGCCGACCAGTCGCCGCCGGAAATGAGGAGATAGGCGAACCCGCCGAGAAGTGCGGCGGTCGCCGCCCACTTCTTGATCTGATAACGCAGCGCGATGGCCGGGATGAACGCAAGCGCGAAACGAACCGTGAAAAAGATGATCCCGGTCGCCAGCGCCATGTTGAGGCCCGAGATGGCGATGAGGTGGGCGAGCCCTGAATCGCGAAGTTCGGCCTCGGCGGTGGGCGAGATCGCCTCGCGCTTGCCGGTGATGGTGGCGGCGACCAAAGCGCCGCCATCCCCTGGCGCGGCGTCGAGAATGCGGCGGGTCAATGAGAGACGGGCGTTCTCGACTGCGGCGCGCGCCTCGCCGGCCAGTGTTGACGGCCGGGCAATTACCGTTGGGGGGCTCACCGCGTAGCCGAGCGCGCCGATCTTCTGGAAGTAGAGTTGGCGGGCGTAGTCGAATCCGCCGGGCACGGACGGCGGCGGCGGCGGCGACAGGCCCGCGCGAAACGCAATGCGGTCGCCGGGCAGGGCGTTGAAATCCTTGCCGCGCCACGTGAGACGAGCCCGCTCTGGTAGGTCGGCAGTGGCGACGCCTTTGACCGTTTCCAGCGCGACGATGAGCTTGCGCATCTTTGGCGCTTCATCGACCGAGAGCAGGACGCCGGTCACTTCGCGCGGCGTCAATTCGCGCATGAGCTGCGGCGCTGCGACGAGGCTCGTGCGCAGATCGGCGGCCGCGAATCCGAGTGAGATCAGGAAAACTGCCCGGGCGATGATCCTGAACTGCGCCGATAGAAGCGCGGCGCTCAACGCAAGGAACGCCAGCACTGGCGCCGCGATCGGGGAAGGCTCAATGCGCAGGCTGAAATAGATTGCGGCGCCCGCGCCGAGCGCGACCGGCGCCCACAAGAAGCCCCGACCGGCTTCGGCGCTGGACCAGGCCGATCCGATCTTGCCCAGTCGCCGAGCTAGCGCATCCGCTCGCGATGGAGGCGGCGCTCCGCTCGCGTGACCGTCGACCAAGTCCGAAGATGACATGCGCCGCTCTTGAAGACGACTTGCTGGAAAAGGCTGGCGATTTCAGCGATAGAGGCGAACCCGACCGGGCTTGTCGGTCAGAAAACCTTAAAGCGGGCCGCGCCGCAACCTATGCCGCAGAAAATCGTCACCCGCTTCGCCCCATCTCCGACCGGCTATCTCCATATCGGCGGCGCGCGAACAGCGCTGTTCTCATGGCTCTATGCGCGGGGTCGGGGAGGGCGCTTTCTCCTGCGCATCGAGGACACCGACCGCGCCCGGCACAATGAGGCGGCGGTGCAGCCAATCGTCGATGGCCTTGCCTGGCTCGGGCTCGACTGGGACGAAGCGCCCATCTCGCAATATGAGCGCCGTGGGCGGCACGCGGAGGTCGCTCATGAACTTCTGAAGCGCGGGGGCGCCTATCGCTGTTTCATGACACCGGAGGAGACGGACGCAGCGCGAGAGCGCGCGCGCGAGGCGAAGATTCGCTTTGAAAGCCCATGGCGGGACGCCGATCCGACAACGGCGCCGGACAAGCCCTTTGCGATCCGCTTCAACGCCCCGCAAGCGGGCGAGACGGTTGTGCATGACGCGGTGCAAGGCGAGGTGCGATTTCCCAATCCCGCCCTCGACGATCTCATTATCCTCCGAAGCGACGGCGCGCCGACCTACAACCTCGCTGTCGTCGTCGATGACCATGACATGGGGGTGACGCACGTCATTCGCGGCGACGATCATCTCAACAACGCGGCGCGCCAGAAGCAAATCTACGAAGCGATGGGCTGGGCCGTTCCCGTATTCGCGCATGTGCCGCTCATTCACGGGCCGGACGGCGCAAAGCTCTCCAAACGTCACGGCGCGATGGGCGTCGAAGCCTACGCGGCCGACGGCTATCTGCCGGAAGGGCTCGCCAACTATCTCTTGCGCCTCGGCTGGAGCCATGGCGACGAGGAGATCATTGCGCGAGACCGCGCCCTCGAAATCTTCGACATCAGCGGCATCAACAGGGCGCCGTCACGGCTCGACTTCGACAAGCTCCGCCACGTGAACGCGCATTATGTCCGCTTGCTGAGCGATGACGCTTTTGTCGAGAAGTCGGCGCAATTTTTCGGAAGCGCGGGCACAGGGCCGGACGCCGCTCAACGAGCGATGATCCGGCGCGGCGCGGCGTTCTTGAAAGACCGCTCCGCCACGCTGAAGGATGCGCCGGAGGCCGCCGCGTTCTTGATGCTGAGACGACCGATCGACATCCCGGCCAAGGCTGCCAAGCCGCTGGGAAAGGAAGGCGCCCGCGCGCTCCTAAACGATGTCGCCGCCATGCTCGCCGATTCCGATTCATGGGCCGGCGGCGATCACCTCGAAACGGGGCTCAAGACCTTCGCCGAAAAGCGAAATCTGGGATTTGGCCAGCTCGGCCCGGCGCTGCGGGCGGCACTGACGGCTGGCCTGCCGGCTCCCTCGCTGGGGGAAACCCTCTTTGCCCTTGGGCGAGAGGAATCACTCGGGCGAATCGCCGATGCTTCAGCTCCGGCCAAGCCCTGAAAGGGCCTGCCTTATTCGCTGGAATCGGCGGAGTTTCCGAATATATTCGCACTGCAGCATTCCATGCTGCGCCGCACAAGAGGACGTCCATGGACACGAAGCTGAAACCCGCCGGCAAGATGACGGTCACCTACGAAGGGAAGACCTCCGAACTGCCGGTCTTTTCAGGCACCCACGGCCCGAACGTCCTCGACATCCGCGCGTTCTACAAGGCGACCAACTGCTTCACCTTCGATCCCGGCTTCACCTCCACCGCATCCTGCGAATCCCAGATCACGTTCATCGATGGCGATGAGGGCATTCTCCTCTATCGCGGCTATCCGATCGACCAGCTCGCCGAGCACTCGGATTTTCTGGAGGTCGCCTATCTGCTTCTTCACGGGGAATTGCCCAATAAGGCGCAGCAGATCGAGTTCAATCGCGCCATCACCATGCACACCATGGTGCATGAGCAGCTGAAGCGTTTCTACAACGGCTTCCGTTCCGACGCGCATCCGATGGCGATCATGGTCGGCGTCGTCGGCGCTCTTTCAGCCTTCTATCATGACTCGACTGACATCAACGACGCGAACCAACGCGTCATCGCGAGCCATCGCCTGATCGCCAAGATGCCGACGATTGCGGCGATGGCCTACAAGTACTCAATCGGCCAGCCCTTCGTGTTCCCGCAGAACCGGCTCTCCTACACCGCCAACTTCATGAACATGTGCTTTGCGGTGCCTGCGGAGGAATACAAGCTCGACCCCGTTCTCGTCGATGCGCTCGACAAGATATTCATCCTGCATATGGACCACGAGCAGAACGCCTCCACCTCGACGGTGCGGCTTGCGGGGTCGTCCGGGGCCAACCCCTTCGCCTGTATCGCCGCCGGCATCGCCTCGTTGTGGGGTCCCTCTCATGGCGGCGCGAACGAAGCCGCGCTCAACATGCTCGAGGAAATCGGCACGCCGAGGCGCATTCCGGAATACATCGCCAAAGCGAAGGACAAGGACAGCGGATTCCGGCTGATGGGCTTCGGCCATCGCGTCTACAAAAACTACGATCCGCGCGGCACGGTCATGCGCAAGGCCTGCCACGATGTCCTCGCGGCGCGCGGGATCAAGAACGACCCGATGCTTGACGTCGCGCTCGAACTCGAACGCATTGCGCTCTCCGACCCCTATTTCATCGAGAAGAAGCTCTATCCCAATATCGACTTCTATTCCGGCATCACGCTGAAGGCGCTCGGCTTCCCGAAGTCGATGTTCACCGTCCTCTTTGCGCTGGCGCGCACGGTCGGCTGGATCGCGCAATGGACCGAGATGCTTGAGGACGACAGCCAGAAGATCGGCCGTCCGCGCCAGATTTACTCCGGCGCCGCCAAGCGCGCCTACAAGGCGATCGAGAAACGGTAAGTTGGGTTTCAGGTTTTCGGGGTCAGGCCGCTTGCTCCCTAAAAACCAACACCTAAAACCTAACCCCATGAATCAAACCACTTCAGCGGAACCCACTCCGCCGGCGGCTCCGCGCGCGGGCGACGGTGCAGCGCCGGCGCTGATGCTGGAAACGCGCGGTTGGGCCGGTGGCTATGCGCTGCTCGATTCCGGCTGCGGACGAAAGCTGGAGCGCTTTGGCGAACGCCTGCTGATCCGTCCGGAGCCGCAGGCGATCTGGGCGCCTTCGCTTGCAGCCGCTGACTGGGATCGCGCTGACGCCGAATTCGACGCGGCCGCCGAGGACGACGAGCACGGCCGCTGGCGCAGGCGAGACGGCCTCGATCCGATCTGGCGCGTTCCGGCCGGCGAATTGGCCTTTGAGTGCCGCGAGACGGCCTTTCGCCATGTCGGCCTCTTTCCCGAGCAGTCCCCGCACTGGGACTGGATGCATCAGCGCATTGCGGCGCGGCGGAGCGGCGGCGAGCCGTTCAGGCTCCTCAATCTCTTCGGCTACACCGGGGCGGCGAGCCTCATAGCCGCCGCGTCGGGAGCGGAGGTCACGCATGTCGACGCCTCGAAGAAGGCGATCCAGTGGGCGCGCGACAACCAGGCGCTCAACGGCCTCACCGAGAAGCCCGTCCGCTGGATCTGCGACGACGCCATGAAATTCGCCGCACGCGAAACCCGTCGCGGCGCGCGCTACGACGGTATTGTGCTCGATCCGCCGAAGTTCGGGCGCGGTCCGAAGAACGAGACCTGGGACCTGTTCGACGATCTGCCGGCGCTCATGAAGGCTTGCGCCGATCTTCTTGACGACCGTTCGTCGTTCCTTGTGCTGACGGCGTACGCCGTCCGGCTTTCCTATCTCTCGCTTTACGAATTGACGCGCGACGCCATGCAGGGGCATGGGGGAACGATCGACGCCGGGGAGCTGGTGATCCGGGAGGAGGCGGGCAACAGGTTCCTATCGACGTCGCTCTATGCGCGATGGGCAGGGCCATGACCAAAATCGCCGTTCGTGACATTTCGAGCCCGTCGAACCTGCTGATCAAGGAGATCGCCGCCCTCCGTCTGAAGAAGCGGCGCGACGAAACGGGACTCTTTCTTGTCGAGGGCGCCCGCGCGATCCTGGAGGCCCTCGAGTGCGGGCAGGCCCCGAAGTCTCTCATCTATGTGCGGGCCGCGCGTGACAACGACATTGTGGCGAGGCTGCGGGCGCGGACAATCGCCGCTGGCGGCGAGGCGCTCGAAGTCGGGCCCGCCATCCTCGAGAAGCTGGCGCGCAAGGACAATCCGCAAAGCGTGCTCGGCGTGTTCGAACAGCGTTACGCCGACCTATCGGGACTTGAGATCGGGCCGGGCGACGTCATTGTCGCGCTCGAAGGCGTCAAGGACCCCGGCAATCTCGGCACGATCATTCGCACCATCGACGCCGTCGCGGCCAGAGGCGTCATCCTCGTCGGGAACACCTGCGATCCCTATAGCGTCGAAGCGGTGCGCGCGAGCGTGGGGTCGATTTTCGCCGTGTCCATGTGGCGGGCGGATGAGGCGCTATTCGCCGAGTTCTGCGGAGCGTTCCCTGGCCTGATCGTCGGCACGGCGCTTCAGGCCGACACGGACTATCGGGCCATCGACTATCCAGAGCCGATCCTGCTGGTGATGGGCGCCGAACAGGCGGGACTGACGGAGAGCGCGCGCGGCGCCTGCAAGGCGCTGGTGAAACTGCCGATGAAAGGCCGGGCGGACAGCCTGAACCTCGCGGTCTCGACCGGCGTCATGCTCTATCACATCGAGAATGCGCAGGAGATGCGCAAGCGTCGCTGACCGGCTACTTCGTGACGTTGCGGATCTTGTAGGTCTCCGCCTTGTGCCATTCGGGGAAGGTCGGGCGAGGATCGTCCGCGACCGCCGATGCGGGAAGAACCTGCGGCGAGTCCGTCCCGGCCGTTTCGAGGGAATACAGCGACAATAGATATTTTCGCAGGTCGTGATCGGCAGGCGCTTCGACGCCGAGGCCGCCGTCTTCGGGCTTGGCGACCATTGGCGGCTTCAACTCGTGCAGCGCGAAATCCATCCGGACGTCATAGGTGCGCTCGGCCTGATAGCGCAGATATTTCTGCGCCTTGTACCAAGCCGTCTTGTTTTCATCGTCCGTGCACGTCTCAAGTTCGGCGCCTGCGGCGCCCCAGCGGCGTTCGGGACAATGATAGGGATCGAAGGACATTTCCCAGAGCCGATCCATGACGTGGCCCCAGTTGAGAATGACGCGCGTCTCATTGGAGCGGCTGTAGCCGATCGTGCACTTGTTCTTTTCTTCCTCGAAGGCGTTCCACAGATCGCGCCCGAGATTCGTTCCCTCATAGGCGACGGACGGGTCGTCCTTCTCGACAAGCTCGACGAGGCGCTGCATCTCGCGCCTGAGTTCGATGAACGAGACCTTGAGGCGTGCGTCGCGCGACGGCGTCGAATAGTCCTCCCAATTTCCGTAGGTGCCGTAGATGTTGGGCGGAAGCTTCTCCGGATGAGGCTGCAACTGAACCTTGAGGCCGACGCCGCGATCAATGGCGACCTTGCGGTCTTTCATGGCCCCGCAAAGCGTCTGCATTCCGTGGCGCAGTTCATCGACCGGATCATAGCGAAATCCCGGATCGGCGAGCTTGCGGCGCACATAATCGTAGTATCCCAGCGTGCGGTCCTGAAACTTGAACTCGCCATAGCGCCAGTCGCCCTGGGGGTGAGGAACGTTGCCGAAAAATTGTTCCAGAGAATAGTCGGCAAGTTCGGCGTTCGGAACGCCGACCACCTTGCCGCCGGCGAAGGACCCGTCCGCGCGGCGATGAGCGCCCTCAAGCCGCACTGGCCGCCACGCCTTCAGGCTGCCGCCGAGTTCGGGCTTGGCGCGCAGGAAGTTCGGTCCGTAGTCGGAGCGCGTGACGGTCAGATCCGGATGCGAGGCGATGACCAGCACGCGGCCGTCTTCCATGACGTCATAGACGATGCCGACATGTCCGTAGATGTCATAGGCGAGCACGCCCGGGCGGACGGATTCGCGGCTGATCTCGATCGCGTAGAAATCATCGTAGAGCTTGCCGCCGCCAGTCTCCGGATGGGTGCGGAACATCGCGGTCGATACTTCGCCGCCGATGCGGCCGATGAAGTCGTCGCCCTTGATCGGCTCCTTGCTCGCCGCGTCGCGGCGGCCGGCGACGACATTGCCGTTCGGCGAATAGCGCAGATCCTCCGGCACGCCGTCGGCGGTGCGCATAGCGTTCTGGTAGGAAAAGGGGAGGCCGTTCTTCCACGCGTAGTACGCACGCAGAATGAACGCCATGTCCGCGCAGTCGCCAGAGTAGGTCTCTTCGTCCGAGTGCCGATATGGATTGGCCGGCGTCTGCAGACAGCCTTCGAGCGAAATGCAATTCGAGCGGCCGATCGCCTGAACGAAATCCTCAAAGCCCTTTTCGTCCGCAGGCGTCCAGGTTTCCTTGACGATCTTCCACGCGCGCCCGTTGTTGACGATGGGCGGCAGATCCGGCGGCGGCAGCGGTTGCGCGTAAGCCGCGCCAAGAACTGTCGCTATGGCGGCGCCGACGCGCAACGCACCCCTGACGGCGGCGATTTTGATCGCCTGTCGCTTGGACCCCATGACCATGGCGCGAATCCTAGTCGGCGTTTCGGTTTTTCGGTAGGGGCCAAGGTGATAAATGGCCCGGATTTGAGCGCGCCGTGGCGCAGGCGCCGCAAGACGAACGGATTGAAAATACTGAGCTTTCGTTTGGGTTCGCTTTCAGGCGGTCCGACCGGGCCCTTGCCCTCGACCCGCTGGGGCGGCGCAAGCTAGGGCTTTCTTGAGCCTTGAGGATGTCCATGCGCCGGGCGGAAGCAAGCTATGCGGCGCTCTATTCGAGCAAGTTCGTCTCGCTGGGCATTCAGCTCCCGTTTTTCTCCGCCTGGCTGCACGCCAAGGGATTGAGCGCTTCGGAAATTGGCCTCGCAACCGGGCTCGCGCTCGGCGCAAGGCTGGCGCTGGGGCCGTTCGTCGCCCTATGGGCGGACCGCCGCCGCGACCGGCGCACCGGGCTGCGCGCCGTCGCCGCTGTATTTGCGGCCGCGTCGCTCCTCCTTGTCATCGCTCCGGGAAAGTTCGCGATCACGGCGGCGGCCATCTTGATGCTCTGGGCTTTCGGCGTGCTCGTGCCGCTCGCAGATGCGGCGGTGCTGCGTGAGGACCGCGCGGGTCAATTGAGTTTCGGTCGAACCAGAGCCATCGGTTCGGGCGCGTTCCTGATAACGACCATTCTTGGCGGCGAGGCGTCGATCCCGAGCCGCGTCAACGCCTCGCCGCCAAGAAT